>NZ_JANINT010000436.1 GCF_024509035.1 Nocardioides sp.
GGCGCCGCGGGCGCCGCGGGCACGGGGGCCGCGAGGCCCACCACCACCGCGACGGTGAGGACGACGACGCTGACCGCATGCCCGAGATGCATGCGGTTCAGTGTGCCTGACGGCTCCCCGCCGCCTGGGATCCGCAGCCGGGTCGGCGCGCGGTGGGCCGACCGGCCCCGCGACTACGGCACCTCGACCAGCGAGCTCAGCGTGCTGGAGTTGCCGCCGAAGTCGTAGAGCGTGAGGTCGGCCTGGATGGTCGTGCCGGGGTCGAGGGGCACGAACTCGTAGGTCAGGTTCGCGACGTCGGCGTAGAGCCCGACGTCGGTCGTGGCCTCCCAGACCTGCTCGCCGTCGGCGCCCACCGTCAGCACGTCGGGCACGATGACGCCCTCCGGGTCGGGGGCGAGCTCGCCGTACCCGCCCGACTCCTCGTCGTAGATGTAGATGGTCTCGCTGGTGAACTCCCCGGCCTCGATGTCGAGCACCAGGGAGAGCTGGGCATCGAACGGGTGCCTGCCGCGCGGGTCGGTGGAGGCGTAGTAGGTCAGCGGGACGTCGAAGAACGCGGTGCTGAGGTCGTCGCTGAGGTCGAGCGCGACGTAGGCGTAGGCCCTGTCCTCACCGTCGCTGATCTGCATCGCCGTGAGGTCGTAGTTGCCGGAGGCCTCGGGGGCGGCGCCATCGTCGGCGAAGTCCGCGATCTCCTCGCCGAGGTAGGTGATCGAGCCGTCGTCGTTGACCAGCGCGTAGCTGATCGTCGCCTCGGTGATGTTCTCCAGGCCTGCCGGGTCGAAGGTGCCGGTCAGCGTGATGCTGCCGTCGCCGTCGAAGCTGACGTCGGGGCCGTCGGCGGGGTCGGTGAACGCCGCCTGCTCGGCGACGGGGATCGCCTCGCCCGCGGAGTAGTAGGCGTCCAGGAAGCCGGCCCAGTCGCCCGACGTGGGCACCGCGGAGTACGCCGGGTCGGCGAGCCCGGGCACCGGCGGGAGGTAGATCGACAGGCCGGTGGCACCGGCGGTGCCGATCCCGTCGACGGTCTCGACCACGGCCTCGTCCAGGGCGGCGACCACGGCGTCGGCCGGGTCGGCCACCTCGGGGGCGGACTCGCCGATCGCGGCGGCCAGCAGGCCGAGGTCGCTGAGGTGCTTGTCCTGGGTCTCGTCGGGACTCTTGCCGAAGGCCAGCGTCGTGGCCTCCGACTGCCCGACGACGGGCGCGACGTCGGTGGAGGACTCGGTGAGCGCCGTCGCGAAGTCGCTGACCGCCTCGTCGACGGCCGCCATCTCGGTCAGGTCGACCAACGCCAGCGTGATCTGGTCCTGGGTGCCCTGCTCGGCCGCTTGGCCGGCGAAGCCGGTCAGGATCTCCGCGCCGAGGTCGTCCGCCGTCGCGTCCGGGTCCTCGGCCAGCAGCTGGAGGGCTCCGTAGTCCCAGCCGTGCCCGGGCTCGAGCTCCTGGGAGGCCACCAGCCGGTCGGCGAGCGGCGCGACGGCGCTGGCCACCTCGTAGTTGGCCATCAGGCACGCGTCGAAGCCCAGCAGGTCCAGCTTGTCGACCCCCGCCTGCTCGAGCCCGGACGAGATCGCGTCCGTGATCTCGGCGAGGTCGAGCACGTCGTAGTCACTGCCCTCGTCGGGCCCGATGCCGGGCCACGAGGCACCGTGATCGGAGATCACCAGCGCGTAGTGACCGGCACGGTGCGCCTCGATGCCGTCGGCGATGAACGACGCGAGCACCGCGGGATCCGCGGAGTCGACGTCGCCGAGGTCCTCGACCACCTCGGCGGTGCCGTCGGCGCCGAGGTCCAGTACCCGCGCGCCGACCCAGCTGCCCTGGTCGAGCAGCTCGTCCTCGCCGTACTCCGCCGAGCGGTCGATGAACTCGCGGATCTGGAGGTGCTCGTTGGAACCGACCGCGCCGAGCTCGTTGACGTCGGCGACCATGAACGGCTCGAGGTTGGTGTCGGCCATCGAGTAGTGCAGGACCGTCCACCCGTCGCCCTCGCGTCCGGTGTGCGCGGCCTCGGCGGCCGGCGCCGGGTCGTCCTCACCGCCGGAGCCACCGGTGCACGCCGTGGCGAGGACGACGAGGGTCAGCGCCAGGGCCGGCGCCAGGGCCGGGCGGCGGGCTGAGGGCAGGCGTCGGCAGGGACGTGCGAGGGACACGAGGCGAAGACTAGGTCCGCGGACGGACCGCGTCCGATGATCGGAGGATCCCATCGGCGCGGGCTAGACGACTACCTCTGGGGGCGCCGGGACGCGGCGTCGCCGTAGGCGACCACCCGGTTGAACAGCGCGGTCACCGCAGCCGTCTCCGGACGCGCGGAGATCTCCGCCGCGGCCAGCTCGGCCGCGACCTCCGCCGCGCCGGTCGCGCCGGCTCCGGCGGCCATGCCCGCGCACACCCGGGCCGCCCGCCGGGTCACGGCCGGGTCGACGGTCCAGACGCTCTCGAAGACGCGCTCGCGGTCGGGCACGTCGTCCTGCCCGGGCAGCTCCCAGGCCGCCAGGACCGCTGACAGCTCGGGTGAGTCGCAGACCAGCACCCACTCCCGGCGCATCGGGGCGTCCTCGGCCAGGTGCACCTCCACCGGTCGTGCCCCGGGGTCGACCTCGCCGAAGTCGGCGTACACGAAGGCCGCGCGGGCGACGCGGCTCAGCTCGCGCCAGCGTGGCCGGGACGGCTCGAAGAACTCTCGACGCTCGAAGGCCCCGAAGAGGTAGGGGCGCGTCGCCTTGGCGCAGAACTCGTCCTCGATCGCCCAGGAGAGCGCGACGAGCGAGGACTTGCGCAGCCGGTGGACGGCCAGGTCGGGGTGGCGCCGGGTGAGCTCGGCGAAGACCGAGGCCGCAGGTGGCCCGGCGGTCTCGACGAACCGGGCCTGGGCCTGCTCGATCGCGACGTCGAGACGAACGCCGTCGTCGCGGCGGCGCAGCACGTCCTCCACCACGGCCACGTCGGTGGCGCGGTAGCGACGGTGACCGCTCGCCAGCCGCATCGGGACCGGGAACCCGTGGCGCTGCTCCCACATCCGCAGGGTCGCCGGGGCGACACCGGTGCGCTGGGCGAGGTCGCCGATGGAGAGGGTCACCTCTTGCGCAGAACTCAACGTCATGTTGATAATCGTATCGCAAATCTCAACACCATGTTGAATATGACGCCGGCGGACGCCGGGAGGACGCGATGACCCACCCACCCTCTCCCGAGGAGCTCTACGACGCGACGATCGCCGCCGCGTGGCGCCTCGCCTGCTGCGTGCACGGCGCCGGTCCGCGGGCCGAGGCGGCCGTCGCGCAAGCCTTCGCCGAGGTCTCCCGCGTGTGGCCGCAGGACCTCGGCGAGGGCCGCGTGCGCGTCCTCGCCCTGATCTCGCGGCATGCCGACCTGCCGGCAGGCGCGACCCCGGCGGCCTGACACGGCCGCGGAGCGAGGCTGGAGGACGTCTGCACCGGGACTTTGGTCCCTGTCGTGGCCATCACACCGACCTGACACTCGACGTACGACGAAGGAGGCCACCATGGCGATCCGGCACCCGAGCTGGCCCGAGGACCTCCTGGCGCGCCTCGAGACCGGCACGCCGACCGGCGATCCCGTCGTCGACACCGCGTGCCGGGCTCTCCTCGCGACCGGGATGACCCCGCGCGCCATCGTGACGGTGCTCGTCGAGCTCGGCCGGAAGCGCCCGATGGCCCGGACGGCCTGACCCGGCCGGCCCGCTCGCTCGCGTAGCCTCGAGGAATGTCTCGGGGGCGATGGTGGACGGTCGGCTCACTCGTGGGAGCGCTCGTCATCGCCGCCGGCGGCGTCGCCTGGTGGCAGCACGACGACGGTCCCTTCACGCACTCGCTGGTGCGCTTCGACGACGACCGGGGCGAGGCCAACCGCTACACGAACCTCGAGGACGGCGCCGCCCAGCTCTCGGTCGGGTCGCCCGACGGCCACGAGCTCGTCGTGCAGTGGCGCGACCCCGACGGTCACGGCTGGACCGCCCCGGAGACCGTGTGGACCGACGGCCAGAACCTCGCCATCGAGAACACCGTGCGCTACGGCGGCGGCACGGTCGCGATCGTGGAGACCTACACACCCGACACCAGCGACGACAGCGACATCAACGACGTGCTCGTCTCGATCGTGTGCCGCGACCTGACCTGCGACGCCACCGACGAGGGCGGGGTGGACTCCGAGGCCCAGGTGACCCCCGACGGCGGCCTGGTCTACGTCGGCGACACCGAGCGCCACGTGCAGCTGTGGTCTGCGGACGGCGGCTTCCGCGCGGTGCCGTGGTCCGGTCATCCCCGGTACGACTACCCCCGACTGGTCGTCTCCAGTCCGGTGCTCGCCCCCGACGGCTCGCTCCGGGTGGTGAGCGGGCGGTTCTCCGCAGGCGCCTGCACCTTCGAGCTGCTGAGCAGCCCGCGGCGGTCCGCAGACCTCACCTCGGTCGCTCGGCGCACCCAACCCTTGCGCGGCGACCTGCAGTCCGACTGCCAGACCTACGTGGACACCTTCAGCACCGACTGGGTGGCCGTGCACTCCTTCGACCACCGGGCCTCGGACTTCTGGTTCGTGCGCGACGGCGACACCTGGACCACCACGCGCCACGACCCGAGCGGCCTGGAGGCCATCGACGTCCGGCGCACGGAGTGCTGCGACACCGGGGTCATCGGCTTCGTGCACTGGAACGACGTGGCCTACGGCTCCCCCGACGGCCGACGCCTCCAGGTGCAGACCCACCTGCTCGGCGACGAGCGCTGGAGCGAGCCGCGGCTCCTCGAGGGCGCACCTCCGGGCTACCGGTGCACCTGGCTCGACGGGCACGATCTCGCCGAGGGGTTCCTCCTCGTGATGACCTGCCACGAGGAGGGACACCGCGTGCGCGACCCGTTCACCGGCGATGCGTACGCCGTCGCGGCCTCGACCGACCTCGAGCACTGGGACACGGCCTGGGTCGCCGACGTGCACCGGGACCCCGAGGTCAGCCACGACGGGCTGCGCCTGGGTCGGCTCACCTGGACCGCCGACGCGGGGTTCGAGACGCACTGAACCGAGACCTCGCACGACAAGGCCCCGGCGCACCGCCACTGCGTAAGGGCGATCCCGAGGCCTGTCGACTGCTGATGTCTTGAATACTCCGAACCCAGGAGAAATGGAAGGATCGGCCCGTTTTCAATCACCCGTCCCGCAGTAGCCGTCCTCGTCGCCCGGCGACCCGACGCGGCAGTACGAGCCTCGTGCCGCAGCGGTCGTGACCGCGAGGGTGACCAGGGACGTCGTCAGGAGGAGGACGCCGGCCACCACGAGGACCGCCGGGCGCCGGCGCACCCGGGCCGCGGAGACGGCCCGGACGAGCACGACCACCCCGACCACGGCCAACCCGAGCTGCGTCAGGCCGCCCAGCGTGATCCAGCGGGAGGTCGCGGCGCAGGGCGGGCAGCCCGCGGCGCTGCAGCTGTACTCGTTGGTGCAGTCGGTCATCACCCCGAACCCGACGGCGGCCCAGCCGATCGTCCCGAGCGCCAGGCAGGTCGCGACCGCCAGCACGACGAGGACGACGCCGGCGACGAGCACGACCCGCCGGACGACCGGGGTCAACCGACCTCCTTCCACGGGTTGTGCTCGGCCAGGATCCGGTCGATGCGGGCCTGGTCGAGCCGGGAGACGACGTACTGCGTCTCCTGCGCGTCGCGCACGCACTTGGCGAGCGTGAACGCGGAGGTGGTCAAGAAGAGCGTCCCGAGGGCGAGGAAGGCCCGGGGCCACGGGTCGCTCGGGAGGTAGAAGATCGCCAGCAGCATCGTGAGCAGCGAGACCCCGAAGGCGATGGCGGCCTGGGCGAAGAAGGCGTTGGTGTTCTTGGTGGTGGGTGCGTTGGTGTCCATGGCTCCATCCCATCGCCGACCGGGGCACGCCGGCATCGGTACGCGTACTCAGATCGGGAGTGCGACACTGCGGCGCGTGAGCACTCCGAGGGCCGCCGGTACCGGGCACTCCCCCGCCGCGGTCGCGGTCGAGAACCGGTTGTTCCGCGCCCTGGCGGTGCTGCGGGTGGTCGTGCTGCTCAACACCGTCGGGCTGAGCATCTACCGGTCCGATGACTTCACCCGTCCCGGACTCGGCGCCGCCTGCTTGGCGGTGATGACGACCTGGACGGTGCTGGTGATCCGGGCCTGCGCCGAGCCGCGACGGCGTACGCCGCTCGTTCTCGGCACCGACCTGGTGCTCGCCCTCGGCGTGCTGCTGCTCTCGCCGGTGGCCAAGGGCGAGGACTTCACCTCGAGCCTGCCCGGCTTCTGGATCGTCGGCGCCCTGCTGAGCTGGTCCATCCACTACCGCTGGCGGGGCGGACTGGTCGCCGGCGCCCTGCTCGCCGCGGCCGACCTCACCCTGCGCCAGGACGTGACGCAGTCCGACTACGGCAACGCCTTCTTGCTGGTGATCGCCGGCCCGATCGTGGGCTTCATGAGCGGCTCGGTGCAGCAGATGGCGACCGAGCGCGAGGTGGCCGAGCGCGCCGCCGCGATGGCGGCCGAGCGAGCGCGACTGGCACGCGCGGTGCACGACGGGGTGCTGCAGGTGCTGGCCCTGGTCCAGCGCCGGGGACGTGAGCTCGGCGGCCCGGCCGCCGAGCTCGGGGACCTCGCCGGCCAGCAGGAGCGCGAGCTGCGTCGCCTGATCCGCACCCAGGACGACCTGACGCCGGCCACGGAGGGGACCCTGGACCTGGTCGCCGAGCTGACGGCGCTCGAGAGCCGCTACCCCGTCACGGTCTCGACGCCGGGCCGGCCCGTCGAGGTGCCGAGCGCGACCGCCCGCGAGCTGGTGGCGGCCGTCGCGGCCTGCCTGGACAACGTGCGCGCCCACGTCGGCCCGGACGCCCCGGCGTGGGTGCTGCTCCAGGCCTTCTCGGACCGCGTCGAGCTGTCGGTGCGCGACGACGGACCCGGCATCCCCGCGGGACGCCTCGCGGAGGCCGCCGCCGAGGGGCGCCTGGGCGTGACCGGCTCGATCCGCGGCCGGCTCGCCGACCTCGGGGGGACCGCCGTCCTCACCACCGGCGACTTCGGGACCGAGTGGGAGCTCGTGGTGCCCGTAGGGTCAGGCGCATGAGCATCCGGGTGATGGTGGTCGATGACCACCCGATGTGGCGCGAGGCGGTCGAGCGCGACCTCACCGAGGCCGGGCTCGAGGTCGTCGCGACCGCCTCCGACGGCCGCGAGGCGCTGGCCCGGGTGCCGGCCGCCCGCCCGGACGTCGTGCTGCTCGACCTGCAGATCCCCGCGCCGGACGGCGTCGCGGTGACCGCGGCGATCGCCGAGCAGCTGCCGCAGACGCGGGTGCTGATCCTCTCGGCGTCCGGCGAGCAGGCCGACGTGCTCGCCGCGGTCAAGGCGGGCGCCACCGGCTACCTGGTCAAGTCGGCCTCGCGCGAGGAGCTCCTCGACGCCGTACGCCGCGTCGCCGAGGGTGACGCGGTCTTCACGCCGGGTCTCGCGGGCCTGGTGCTGGGCGAGTTCCAGCGCGAGACGGTGGAGACGCCGCTGACCGAGCGCGAGACCGAGGTGCTGCGGATGGTCGCCAAGGGACTGTCCTACCGCCAGATCGCCGAGCGGCTCGTGGTCTCCCACCGCACCGTGCAGAACCACGTGCAGAACACGCTGCGCAAGCTGCAGATGCACAACCGGGTCGAGCTCACCCGCTACGCGATCGAGCACGGGCTCGACCAGGCCTAGGAGCGACTCCTCGCCTCAGCTCACTCACGCCGGCCGGCGCCGGCGCGGCACCCGGGTGAGCTCCGTGGGTGGCCATGCGCGTTCGGCGTCGAGGACCTCGACCCACGCACCCGCGGGGTAGGTCTGGGCGACGCCCGTGGTCGCCGGCTTCCAGAGCAGCACGTCCGCGCCCGCGTCGTACCGCTCGCGGGTGCGGCGGAACGTGTGGACGTAGACGACCAGCGCCTCACCCACGCGCTCGCAGGAGTAGTCGACCCAGCGCGACTCGCCCGGGATCGCGCGCCAGTGGTCCGTGCGCTCTCCCGAGGTCCGCACGGTCACGCTCACCCGGCCACGGTAGCCGCGACCCGGACTTGACCTCGGTCAAGGCGGATCGGGTCGCGCGGGGCTGTGATGGAGGCGTCCGGACGGACACCCGGCCCCCGTCACCACTCGGAGCCGGCAGAGCGAGACCACAAGGAGATCGACATGACCCTGGCACTGGCCCTCATCGCGTTCGCGATCACGCTGACGGTGGTCGCGCTGGCACCCCTGCGCGCCAGCGCCCACTGCGACACGATGGCCGGACCCACCGCACAGGACGGCCTGCGCGCCCTGGAGACCGGCAACCTCGCGCTGGCCTCCAAGTGGGTCCCGGCCGCCGCGGAGTCGGAGCTGCGGGAGGTCTTCGAGGCCGCCCGAGCCGCCCGCGACCTCGGCCCGGCCGGTCAGGAGGCGGCCGACCACTGGTTCGTCGAGAACCTCGTGCGGATCCACCGGGCGGGTGAGGGCGCGGGGTTCTCGGGGGTCCAGCCCTACGGCGTGCCCGTGGACGAGCGCGTCGCCGCCGCCGACCTCGCCGTCGACTCGGGCGACCTGGCTCCCCTGAGGGGGCTGGTCACCGAGGAGCGCTGGCCCGAGCTCGATCGGAGGTTCGCGCTGGTGCGGGAGCGCTCGGGCTACGACGTCACCGACGCCGAGCAGGGCCGGTCCTACGTCGAGGCGTACGTCTCGTTCTTCAAGTACGCCGAGGGCCACGACCACGCGCACGACCACGCGCACGACCACGCGCACGCGCACTGAGGTCGGCACGGTGGTCACGGTGCTGGCACCGGTGGCGGTCGCGGTGGCGCTCGCCGTCCTCCTCGGGCGCCTGGCCCACCAGCGGCTGGGGTTCGTGACCGTGGTGGAGTCGGTGTCGATGGCGCCGGCCCTCACACCGGGTCAGCGGGTGCTGACCCTGCGCGCCGTGGCCACCCGCGCCCCGCGCCGCGGCGACGTCGTGGTCGTCGAGTCCACCGAGGTCGGCCGGCCGGTCGTCAAGCGGGTGGTCGGGCTGCCGGGCGAGCACGTCGACGTCGGGCCCGACGGGACGGTCGTGGTCGCGGGCCTCCGCCTCGACGAGCCGTACGTCGTCCACGCGGGCGGACCGCCCGACCGGTCCTTCGACGTACCGCCCGGACACCTGCTGCTGCTCGGCGACAACCGGGCGAGATCGAGCGATGCGCGTTCCTGGCACTCCCCCTACGTGCCGGTCGGGGCCGTGCTGGGGCGGGTCGTCAGACCTCGCTGGCGAGGCCGTGGAGACGCACCCGGTCGAGGATCTCGATCGTCCGCTGCGGTCCCGAGCGGATCACCTGCGCCTCCTGCAGCGCAGCGAGGCGCCGGCTGAGCGTCTCGGGGGTGGTGCCGAGGTAGGACGCGAGGTCCTTCTTCGACGTGGGCAGGCGGAACCGTGGCGATCCGGCCTCGTCGGCCAGGTGCAGGAGCTGCTGGGCGAGCCGCTGGCCGACCGACCGGCCGGTGACGGCGGCCAGCAGCTCCTCGGCGGCGCCGAGCCGCGCGGAGACGGTCTGCAGCATCTGCAGGGCGACCGTCGGTCGCTCCACCAGCAGCCTGCGCACCCCCGCGCGGGGCACGAAGCAGACCTCGCTGGGCTGCGTCGCCACGGCGAAGTGGTCGCTGACGGTGTCGGCGAGCAGCGCAGCCTCCCCCAGGAAGTCGCCGGGGTAGAGCAGCCGCACCAGCTGCTCGGTGCCGGCCTCGGTGAGGCGGTAGGCCTTCACCTGGCCGTGGTGCACGATGTGCAGGCCCGTGCGCTCACCGGCGCCGTACACCTGGTCGTGCGCCTCGAAGTGCTGGGTCCGCGCGGTCTCCGCGATCAGGTGCTGGTCGGCCTCCGACAGCCCGGCGAAGATCGGCACCAGGCGCACGCACGCGAACCGGTGGTCGTGGGCGCCCATCTCCTCACCTCCCTCTCGATCCACCAGTCATACCCCAGCGGCGGGGGAACCCTTTCGGGTGTGGCGACCTGCTGGGGCGCGACGTACGGTGGTGATTCCGAGAGTCTCTCGTGCCGCACCACCCGAGGTGCAGCCGTTCCCGGTCGTACGTCTACGAATTCGGGGATGTCATGCCTTTCACGATCAGGGTCCTCACCCACCCGCCCACCACCGTCGTCGAGATGTCGGGCGAGCTCGACGTCGCGGCCGCGTCGGCGCTGCGCACCGCGATCACGCGCACCCTGGACGCGGAGCTGCGCGACCTGCAGCTCGACCTGCGCGCCCTGACGTTCGTCGACGCGGCCGGCCTCCAGGCGCTGGCTCGAGCCCACGCCGAGGCCCTCGTCCGCGGCGCCCGCCTCGAGGTCACCGACTGGGGCTGGGCCCTCGACCGGGTCGCCGTCGGCGCCACCGCGCGGGCGATCATCGGCGTGGCGTCCCCCGCCGCCTGACGCCCGGCCGTGCGGTCCCGCTGATCGCATCGGTCCGCGATGATCGGGTCCCGAGCGCGCGGCCTCGTCGAGGCTGGTGGCGACACGAAGGGACCCGATGATCGCCGTACTCAACCTCGTCGTCGACGACATCGAGGCACAGCTCGCCACGGACCCGGCCGCGCCGGTGGACGTCGCCTCCCTCGCCGCGCGGTCCGGCACCACCGAGCACCACCTGCGGCGGATGTTCGCCTCGCTCGCGGGCATGCCGCTCTCGGAGTACGTGCGGCGCCGGCGGATGTCGCTGGCCGCCGCCGACCTGGTGAGCGGCGGTGACGACCTGCTCACGATCGCGGTGCGGCACGGCTACGGCTCGGCGGAGGCGTTCGGGCGGGCGTTCCGGGCCGTGCACGGCGTGGGCCCGGGCGACGTGCGGCGGACGGGCGGTCCCTTGCGCACACAACCGCGGATCAGGTTCCACCTGACCGTCGAAGGGAGCGTCCCCATGGACACCCGGATCGTCCACCTGCCCGCCGTCCGTCTGGTCGGCCACGCGGCGCGCGTGCCGCTGGTCCACGCCGGCGTCAACCAGCACATCGCCGACCACGTCGCCTCGATCCCCGTAGAGGACGTCGTGGCGCTCAAGCGGCTCAACGACACCGAGCCGTCCGGCGTCCTGTCCGTCAGCGACGACCTCGACCCCGACCGCACGGAGGCCAGCGAGCTCACGTTCCTCCACGGTGTCGCCACGACGCTCGACCCGCCCGAGGGTCTCGACGTCATCGAGGCCGGCGCCGGCGACTGGGCGGTGTTCCGCACCGAGGGTCCCCACCCGCAGGCGCTGCAAGAGGTCTGGGCGGCGACGGCGACGACGTGGTTCCCCTCGCAGCCGTGGCGGCTGCGACCGGGCCCGGAGATCGTCGCGATGCTCGCCTACGACGCGACGGCGGGGAGCGCCACCTGCGAGCTGTGGCTCCCGGTGGAGCCGGCGTAGTCGTCGTCTAGTCCCGCGCGAGGTGGGCGGCCAGCATGTCGAGCAGACCGCGGCTGCCCTCCTCGCGCCCCGGCCCGTCGGCGTGGAACCGGTCGAGGAACACCCCGTGCTCGGTGTGGGTGAACCGGGTGCCGGCGGCGATCGGCTCGAACTCGAAGGACGCGACCGAGGTGGACATGTGGACCCCGTCGAGCCACATGTCGTAGGTGGTGACGATCCGGACGTGCTCGACGATGTCGGCGTACGTCGCGACGTACCGCGACACCGGGCCGTCGTGGAACGCCCCCTCCGCCACGTCGCGACCGCCGACGCGGAAGTCGAAGGCCCACTCCCCTCGCTCGAAGGTCTCGGCGTCGCCGAACCAGGCGAGCTTCTGCTCCTCCTCGGCGAACGCGGCCCAGACCCGGTCGACGGGCGCGGGGTAGTCGCGGGTCAGCGTGAAGCCCGCGTGGGCGAGGCGAGGCTCGATCGTCATGCCGTGGCTGCCTCTCGCGTGAACGTGACGTGCACGGTGCCGCTCTCGGCGACCTCGCTGCGCACCTGATGGGTCCGGTCCAGTCCGCGCAGGTCGTCCCAGAGCCGGGCGCCGCCGCCGATCAGGATCGGCGCGATGCCGACGTGCAGCTGGTCCACGAGCCCCGCACGCAGGAACGCGCGGGCGGTGCCGACGCCCCCGCCGACGCGGACGTCGGCACCGCCGGCGGCCTCGACCGCCTCGGCGAGGACCCCCTCGATCGAGCCACTGCGGAAGTGGAAGGTCGTGCCGTTGGCCATCGAGATCGGCGGACGCGGCGCGGTGTGGGTGAGCACGTAGACCGGGCAGCCGAAGGGCGGCTCGTCGCCCCACCAGCCCTGCCAGTCCGGGTCGTGAGGATGGGAGTGGAGGCCGAACATGGCGGCCCCCATGACCTCGGCGCCGATGCCCTCGAAGTACGCCGCGGCGTAGGCATCGTCGACGCCGGTCGTGCCGTCGGCGCCGGTCTCGCCGAGGACGCGGCGTCGGAACGTGCGCGTGGCGGCGTACGCCGCGGTGAGCCGGTCCCAGTCGAGGCCCATCGGGTGCTCGGCGGTCGGCTCGCCGGCGGCGTAGCCGTCCAGCGAGATGTTGAGGTCGACGCGGACGCGGGTCATGTCAGTGCTCCTTCGGGGCGGTGCGGGTCAGGTGGACGGCGAGGCGGTCGGCCTGGCCCTCGGCAGGGGTGCGCTGCTGGCCGAGCCAGAGGTGGACGACGTCGAGTGCGCCGGGTCGGAGGCTGACGGTGCGCACCCGCCCGTGCTTCTCCGAGGTCACCACACCCGCCTCCTCCAGCACCCGCAGGTGCTGCATCAACGAGGGCAGCGCCATCGCGAACGGCTCGGCGAGCTCGGACACCACGGCCGGGGACTTCGCCAAGCGCTCCACGACCGCTCGACGCGTGGGGTCCGCGAGCGCGCGGAGCACGGCGTCGAGATCGTCGTGATACTTAGGCATACACCTAACTATTGCTGAATGCGGCCGCCCGGTCAACGCGCGGACGGTGACGCGACCGCGCCAGGGCCACCCACCGGGCGGCCGGCTCGCGTTCATCGTCCCTTCATCTGCCGGTTCCTACAGTCGCGCGCATGCTCGACACCGCACTCTCCAGCGTCGTGGGCCGCCTCGGCCTCGACGTCATCGCGATCCTGGTCCTCGTCGGGATCCTCCACCGGCGCCGATCGACGCTCCCCGAGATGGCCCTGGTCCTGACGTCGCTCAACATCGGTCTGTTCGCCGCGGTCACGGTGATCGGCACCGGGGACTTCCCCACCGGCATCGGCTTCGGGCTGTTCGGCCTGCTGAGCCTGGTGCGCCTGCGCAGCGCGGCGTTCACGCTCAAGGACGTCGCCTACACCTTCCTGGCGCTCGTGCTGGCGCTGGTCAACGGACTGCCCGAGCGCGACCTGGCGCTCGTGCTCGGGCTCAATCTCGTGATCCTGGCCGCCGTCTGGGTCACCGACGACTCGCGCAGGCAGCCGACGACCCGGCGCATCCGGGTCGTGCTCGACCGCGCGGTCTTCGACGAGGTCTCCGCGCGCGCGGCCCTCGCCGAGCGGATCACCGAGCCGCCCGTCGCGGTCGTGATCGAGGACATCGACACCGTCCGCGACACGACCCGCGTCTCGGTGCTCGTGGAGTCGACGCCCGGGTGGTGGGCCACCCGCGACCAGACCTCCGTCGAGCTCGACGACGAGCTGCTCGAGCCGGGGGCCGGCCGATGACCCTCGCCGACCGTCTCCGTCTCGCGCAGCTCGCGCCGGTCGACCTCGCCACGGTCATGACGGTCGCGCCCCTGGCACGCCGCGTCGACCGCAAGTACCTCGTCCCGACCGACGACGCAGCACGGCTGGTCGCCGCGCTCGCGAAGTCCCACCGGGTCCTCCAGCTCCGCGGGCGGCGCGAGACGACGTACCGCTCGACGTACCTCGACACCGACGACCTGCTCCTGTGCCGCGCCCACCTCCAGGGACGGAGGCTGCGGTGGAAGGCGCGCAGCCGCCTCTACGTCGAGGACGCGGTGTGCCGCTTCGAGGTGAAGGTGCGCGGCGCGCGCGGCGAGACCGTCAAGCACGCGGTCGACCTCGCGCCGGACGCCTACGGCCGCTGCGGCGCCGTCGAGCGGGCGTTCATCGCCGATGCGCTCGGCGAGCGGCACGCGGCGGTGGGCGACCTGCGCCCCGTCCTGGAGATCGGCTACACCCGAGCCACCCTGGTCGACCTCGGCGAGGGCTCCCGCCTCACCATCGACCACGGCGTGCTCGGCCGGCCCACCCTGACCGGGGCACCCGTGCTCGGCGCGGGCGCCGTCTCCATCGACCGCGACCGGGTGGTCATCGAGACCAAGAGCGGCCTCCGCCCCGGCCTGGGCGACCGGCTGCTCGGCGAGATGGGGCACCGGCCGCTCGCACTGAGCAAGTACGCGACCTCCGCGGCACTGCTCGCCGACGAGGTCCCCGACAACTCCGTACGCCGTCTCGTCGGACGCGGCGTCACCGTCCACGACGAGCTCGCAGCGCTGGCCAAGGAGGCCTCATGACGACCGAGACGATCGTCCGCCCGGAGACCGCCGGCGGCGTCGCGCCCACCCCGAGGGCGCGGCGCCGTCGGCCACCGGGGCGCTACGTCGTCGTCGCCGTGCTGGCGTCCCTCGCCCTGGTCGGGGCGCTCGTCGCTCCGGCCGTGCTGAGCCTGCTCACCGACACCACGGCCAAGGACCGCGTCGCCGCGGACCCGCCGCCGAGCCTCTTCGCGGACGCGACCGTGCGGCGCGTCGACTCCCTGACCGATCCGCAGCAGACCCGGGCCACGGCGCTGATGCAGGGCTGGTGGAGCGCGCACGGGACCACCGCCGACGACGCCGCGTTCCAGAGGTTCCTGGAGGCCACGCTCCCCGGGCCGCCCACGGCTGCCCAGCGCAGCCGGGAGATGGCCGAGGTGGAGCGCCTCGACCAGCAGCGCACCGCGGCGGGCATCACCGCCGCCACCTGGCTGGAGGCACACGGCAAGAAGGACCTGTGGAAGCTGGCCGCACACGACCAGGCCGAGTACCTCTCCGGCACCTCGGGCGATGACCGCAAGAACGCCGTCGACGACCTCTTGTCGATGACCAAGACGGTCGCCGACGACCTGGGCACCACGTACCAGATGTCCGCGCCGTACGTCCTCGAGCCGTCGCTGCGCCCCGATCACTCCGTCAGCCCCGGCGACGTCTGTCCGTGCAGCTATCCCTCGCGGCACGCCTCCGCCGCGGCGGCGTCGCGCACGTTCCTCGCCCATTTCATGCCGCAGCGGGACTCCGAGTACCGCTGGTGGCAGGACCAGATCGACTACTCGCGGATCTACATGGCCGGCCACGTCGCGAGCGACATCGCGGGGGGCACCCTGCTCGGGGACATGATCGGCGAGTACTTCGTGGTCACCCGCGGGCACGCCGACCCGAGCACGTTCAGGACGTGAGCAGCCCGACGACCTTCTGCGCGGCCTCGGCACTCGACGCGGGGTTCTGACCGGTCACCAGCCTGTCGTCGACGACGACGTACGGCGCCCAGGGCTCACCGGAGGTGAAGGTCGCGCCCGCCTCGCGCAGCCGGGACTCCAGCAGCCAGGGCGCCTTGTCCGCGAGCCCCGCCTGCTTCTCCTCGGCGTCGGTGAAGGCGGTCAGCTCGCGCCCCGCGAAGAGCCAGGAACCGTCGGCGCGCGTGGCCGGCAGCAGGCCGGCCGGGCCGTGGCAGACCGACGAGACGACCTTGCCGCCGTCGAGCATCGTGGTGAGGATGCGGCCGAGGTCCTCGCTGACGGCGAGGTCCTCCATCGGGCCGTGGCCGCCGGGCACGAAGACGGCGTCGTAGGAGTCGAGGTCGACGTCGGCGAGCACCAGCGTCGACTCGAGCCGGCCGGCGAGGGCGTCGAGGGCCTTGCGCTGCTTCGCCGACTCCTCCTCGCCGATGGTGCCCGGGTCGAGGCTGCCCTCGTCCACCACGGGCGTCCGGCCCTCCGGGCTGGCGAGGTCGACGTCGATCCCCGCGTCCGCGAACACCTGCAGCGGCGCCAGCAGCTCCTCGGCCCAGAAGCCGGTCGGGTGCTGGCTCCCGTCGTTGAGGGTCCAGTGGTCGGCACCGGTCAGGACAACCAGGATCTTCGGCACGTCAGCAGCTCCTCGAGTTCGGTGGATGGGCGCCGTACGACGCCCTGCTCGACGTACCCACGCGGGGGCGGGCTCAGCCGCTCTCCGCCGCGTTTGCGACCGCGGTCACGTTGACGCAGAGGCGCGTCAGGGCGAGCAGTCGTCGACACAGCTGGTGGGACGAGGCCCATCGTCCGCCCGGGATGCCGACTATCTCCGACCGCGTGAGACCACCACGGTCACGACCCCGCCCTTGCTGGTCGCCTTCACCACGCGTCCGGCAGGCACGGTGCTGTTCGTGACCTTGCGGACGCGGATCTTCGTGCAGTGTGCTTGGCGCAGCTTGGTGCGCGCCTGGGCCAACGTCAGGCCCTTCAGCCCCTTCGGCACCTGACACGTGGCCGAGAGTCCGTCGACCTTCTCGCAGTTGGCCACGGTGTCGGAGGCGTCGGCGACCACCCGGTCGACGCCCACACCGCAGTCGATCATGTCGGGCTGACCGTCGCGGGCGTAGATCGTGTCGTTGCCGTAGGGGACGACGGTGCAGTCGTCGAGGTAGGAGCATCGCTGGGAGGTCTCGTCACCGAAGATGGTGTCCCTCCCCGGGCCACCGGTGATGATGTCGTGCCCGTATCCGCCCTCCAGCCGGTCGTTCCCCGGCCCGCCGTCGATGGTCTCGGTGCCGTCGTTGCCGGTGATCGTGTCGTCGCCGCCCTCGCCCTCGACGCGGGAGGTGCCGTAGTTCGGCAGGTCGATGCTGTCGTCGGTCGATCCCAGTGCGTAGTGCCCGGGCGCGATGGCGCTGAAGCGCTCGACGTCGATGACGTTGTCCGCCTCGCCCCAGGGTCGACCGTCGTTGGCGCGGCCGTCGAGCGTGACGGAGATGGCGAAGGCGGGGTCCTCGGTCATGGAGGCCCAGTCCTGGACGGCGTCGAAGCCCGGGCCACCGTCGACGATGTCGTCACCGACGACGTCGGGGTACGTGTCCGGCTCGAGCCAGTCGTTGCCGTCGCCTCCGCGCAGCACGTCGTCGCCGCCGTTGCCGTGGAGCGTGTCCTTGCCCGGCCCGCCGAGCAGGGTGTCCGCGAACTGCATGCCGTCGAGGACGTCATCACCGTCGCCACCGTCGAGCGTGACGTGGTTGTCGACGTCGTTGTTGGCGTAGAGCGTGTCGTTGCCGGACCCACCGAGGACGGTGATGGGCAAGGGCGGGAGCGACTCGTCCAGGAGGTCCCGGTCGTCCCTGTCGCCCAGCTCGAGACGCAGCCCCGCCGGCATGGGGCACAGCACCGCGGTGAAGTCGTCCGGCCAGGCCAGCTCACAGCCGGAGCCGGCCGTGTCGATCTGCTCGTTCGCGTCCTCGATCCGCAGCGTGCTGGCGTCGTCGCTGCTGACGGACGGCCAGTTCACGACGCCCGACGACGCCGTGTAGACGAGCGTGGAGCCCTCGAGATGGAGGGTGGCGCCGGAGCCGACGAGTGCGCGGGCATCCAGGGTGACCGTGGCGGCTTGGGCCGTGCCCGCGCTCAGGCCGAGCGCGAGGAGGGCGGTCGCCAGGCAGCGTGCAGATCTCATAGCAGGTCCGTTTCTCGGGCGAGCGTCGCGGCGCGACAGGGTCTCGACTGCACTGTGGGTCGACCACCCCGGAACGGTTCGCCGTCACCACCCGGTCTAGACCGTCGTCTCCTCCTCCCGG
>NZ_JANINT010000437.1 GCF_024509035.1 Nocardioides sp.
CGGCGGTCGCCACCACGAGCACCACTCGGTGCCCGGCCGCGGCGGCCCGGGCCAGTGTGCCGCCTGTCAGCAGCGCCTCGTCATCGGGATGGGCGTGGAACGAGACGACCGTGAACCGCTCCGCGCCGGTCACGACGCGCCCACCGGCGCCAACCGCCGCAGGCGGGGCCGGCCGGCCGACATCGCCTCGGCGTACGCCGCGTCGCTGAGCTGCAGGGCCTGCGCCCAATCGTGCCGCGACGGCACGAGGGCGTTGTGCCGGGCGATGCGGGTGCGCAGCGACGTGTCGGTGAGCAGCCGGGTGACGTGCTGGGCGAGTGCCTGGTCGGTGGGACCGAGCAAGCCCTCGGTGCCGTGCCCGACGAACTCGACGACCCCACTGTGCGAGCTGGCCACCACCGGCAGGCCCATGGCCCGCGCCTCGAGGGCGGCGATACCGAACGACTCCAGCTCCGCGGGGGCCAGGAAGACCGAGGCCGTGGACAGCTCCTGGCGGACCACCGCCCGGTCCACCCGGCCGTGCAGCTCGACCCAGTCGGCCATGCGGTGGCGCCGCACGTACCTCTCGAGTGCGGGTCGCCGCGGGCCGTCGCCGATCACGACAGCCCGCATCGGCTGGTCGGTCGGCAGCCGCCGCCGCACGTCGCGGAGGATCGCGGCGAGCGGCAGCGTCCGCTTGGTGTGGGTCAAGCGCATGACGCTGACGACGGTGGGGGTCGCCGGTCGGGGGAGCGCCTGACCGTCCAGGTCGCGCGGGCGCCAGGAGGCGGTGTCGATCGCGTTGGGCAGCACATGCACCGGGACCCCGGGGCCGAGCATGGCTCGCAGGGGTGCGGCCGCGGGCTCGCTGACCGCCGACCAGGTCACCGGCCAGGACCCCAGCCGCAGCAGGGTGTGCGCGGCCGCGGGCAGCGGGCCCAGCCGCGACCACATCGAGTGCACCGTCACCAGGGTGGCGACGCCCGCGGTCGCGGCCCGGCGTGCCGCGATCGTCGCGAACGGGGAGAACACCGACACGTGGACGTGGACGACGTCGGGGGAGAGGTCGGCCAGCAGCTGCCGCAGGGCCGCGTCGGCGCGGGCCAGCCCGCCGACGGGTCCACTGGTGGCGTCGACGCGGTGGACCCAGGGGTCGTCACCGGCGCCGGCCAGGGGCGGCGTGGTGGTGACCAGGTGCGACTCGTGACCGGCCGCACGCTGGTGCTGCACCAGGTCGCGCAGGTGGATCTCGATCCCGCCCAGGCGCGGCAGGTAGCAGTCGCTGACGTGGAGGACGCGCATCACGAGCCCGGCTCCCGCGTCGCGCAGCGGCGTGGGAGCCGGTGCCGGTGCCACAGCCACATCGCCAACCCCGCCCCGCCGACCGGGATCTCCAACCCGTAGGTGAGGGCGCGGTAGAGCAGGACGCCCGCGACCACGGCCGTGGGGGAGCCGCCCAGGGCGAGCAGCGCTCCGGTCAGCCCCACCTCGACGATGCCGGCACCGCCCGGGGTCAGGCCGGCCAGCGTGAGCAGCCGTTCGACGGCGAACCCGGCCAGCACCGCTGCCGGCGTGAGCCCGGCGCCGGTGGCCTCGAGGCACGACCACATCAACGCGAACAGCAGGGCGGTGTAGAGCACCATCCCCAGACTCAGCCGCGGCCACCGGGTCCGGACCAGGCTGCTGCACCGGGCCTGGAGCGCGACGAGCGCCTGGCCCGGCCGAGCCTGGCACGAGGATCGCGTGAGCCGCAGGGCACGATCGGCCCCGCGGTCGAGGAGCCGGCCGGCGTACGCCGCGGTCGCGGGCCGAGCCAGCACGACGATCGTCAGGAGGCAGGCCGCGGCGAGCACGGCGGCCGCGAGGATCGCCGGGCCGAGGGCACCGCCCAGCGCCGTGCCCGTCGCGAGGGCCGCCACCGGGACGACCGCGAGGGGCAGTGCGAGCTTGACCAGGACGTCCCAGATGTTCGTGATCAGCGTGAATGCAGCGAACTCCTCGGCGGCGTAGCCCCACTGGCGGACCATCCGGTGGTTCAAGGCGATGCCGGCGGCCCCGCCGAGGGGCAGCACGTTCGCCACCGCGCTGCCGGTCAGGCTCAGGGTCAGCGCCCGCCGGTGCGTCAGGGTGGGCAGGGCCGCGGTCAGCGTGATCGTGTGCGACAGCAGGCCCAGCCCCCAGAGGACGACGAGGGCGACCAGCTCGATCGCGGGCACCGCTGAGACCACCGACCAGGTGCTGGCCCACGGGACGCCCGTGGCTCGCGGCAGCACCAGGGCCAGCAGGGCGATCGCCAGGCCGGCTCCGAGCGCCCAGCGGCCGCGGGCGGCGAGGCTGCTGGGGGGTCGCTCGAACGCTGTCGGCATCGTGCTCACGAGCACAGCGTCGGAGTCCCAGCCTGCACGGCACCTGACTGCGTGCCAGGTCGCGTGCAGGAAGGCGGCAGGTCCCCAGTGCCACCCTGGGGTGGGTGTCCCGGCGCGAGGACGGCGCGTTCAGGATGATGGCAGGTACGCCGGGCCAGGCTGTGAGCGCTCGAAGGGGAGGTGAACCGATGCTCATCGGAGTGTGCGAGGACGACCCGTCGATCCGCCGGTTGCTCGGAGAGGCACTGCGGTTCGCGGGGCACGAGACGCTCATGGCGCACGACGGGGGTGAGGCACTGCGCAGCTTCGGTGCCGACAGCGCGATCGACGTCATGGTCCTCGACATCGGGCTCCCGGACTCCGACGGTCGCGATGTCTGTCAGGCGCTGCGCTCGGCCGGCCAGAACGCGCCCGTCCTGTTCCTCACCGCCCTCGGGGCGACCCATGAGCGGCTGGCCGGCTTCGGCGCCGGCGGTGACGACTACGTCTCGAAGCCCTTCGAGCTCAAGGAGCTGATCGCCCGCCTCGAGGCTCTCGGACGGCGCGGGCGTCCGCCGCTGACGACGACCTCCGGTCTCGAGCTCGACCCCGCCCGGCACGCGGCCCGGACCAGCTCCGGCGAGGTGTTGCTGACGCCCACGGAGTTCCGGATGCTGGCCGCGATCACGTCGCGGCCCGACGAGGTCGTCCGCCGGCGTAGCGTGATCGCGGCAGCCTGGCCGGAAGGAGCCGTCGTGGCGGAGAACACCGTGGACTCCTTCATGCGCCGCATCCGGACCAAGCTGGAGGCCATCGAGTCGCCGGTGTCGATCGAGACCGTCCGCGGCGTCGGGTTCCGCCTCCGGTGATCCGGCCGCGCCCGCTGCGGTCCTTCCGGGGCCAGATCGTCATGCTGACGGCCGGCATCACCGCGGCCGCGATGATCCTGCTGACCGTCGTCGTGCAGCTCGTCCTCGCCCGGATCGCCGCCAACGACGTCGACCGGGTCCTCCAGGACCGTGCGGAGGCCGTGATCAGCTCCGCCTCGACCGACGCGGCCGGCGCGCTCGTCGTACCGGACGGACAGCTGGACGCCGGCGTGGCCGTCTACGACGATCGAGGCGGTCTGGTCGCGGGCGTGGCGCCGGACAGGCTGCGGGACCTCTACGCCGCTCTCAGCACGGCCAGGTCGACGGCCCTGCGCTCCTTCGGCGAGCACAGTCGTGTCCTGGCCGAGCCGTTCACGGCCGCCGACGGGGTCGTGGGGGTCGTCGTCGTGGTCGAGCGGCTCGAGCCCTACGAGGAGGCCGAGAGGCTGGCGCTGATCGTGTCGCTGCTGACCGGACTCCTGGCGACCGTCGCGGCGGCCGCCGTCGCCGCCTGGGCGACCCGGCGCGCGCTCGCCCCGGTCGCCGAGATGGCGGCGACCGCGACCGAGTGGAGCGAGCACGACCTCAGCCGGCGCTTCGACCTCGGCGAGCCCGAGAACGAGCTCAGCGCGCTGGCAGGCACGCTCGACCAGCTGTTGGAGAAGGTCGCCGCGGCGATCCGCTCCGAGCAGCGCCTGACCTCCGAGCTCGCGCACGAGCTCCGGACGCCGCTGACCACCGTCCAGGGCATGGCCGACCTGATCCTGATGCGCGACACGCTGCCCGCCGAGGCTCGCGCCGACCTGGAGGAGATCGTGGCGGCCGGACGGCGGATGGCGACGACGATCAGCACCCTGCTCGACCTGGCCCGCACCGAGACCCAGGTCCTCGCCGGCGCGCGCTGCTCGCTGCGCGACGTGCTGGGGGAGATCGGGAGCCAGCTCGCCGCCGACCGGGAGGCGCTCGTCGTCGACGTGCCCGACCTGCGTCTCGGGGTCCCTCACGACCTCGCGGTGCGGGCGATCAGTCCGGTGGTCGAGAACGCGATGCGGTTCTCCCGGACCGAGGTCCGGGTCGGCGCGACCGCCGCCGCAGGAACGGTCGAGGTCCAGATCGACGACGATGGCCCTGGCGTCGATCCCGACGACGCGGAGCGGATCTTCGAGCCCGGCACCACCTCCTCGCCGGGGTCGGGCGCCGGCCTGGGCCTGGCCATCGCCCGCCGGATCGCTCGCACCCTCGGCGGCGACGTGGTGGTCGCACCCGGCCCAGGAGTCACCAGGTTCGCGGTCCGACTGCCCCGCGGCTGACCTCGGAGCGGGTCAGGTCCGGCTAGGTCCGGGTCGCGACGAGGTACGGCGTGCGACCCGCGATCCGGGTGACCACGATGCTCGTCACGGTCATCGCGAGCGCGATGCCGGCCAGCACCACGAGCTGGAACTCGGCGGCGCCGGCTGGGCCCGCGCCGCCGAACAGCGCGCCGACGAACGCACCCGGGAGCGTGACCAGGCCGGTGGACTTGGTCTGGTCGAGCGTCGGGAGCAGGGACTCGCGCACCGACTCACGGCCGATCTCCTCGTGTGCCCGTGCCGGGCTGGCGCCGAGCGAGAGCCAGGCCTCGATCTCATCGCGTCGCGCGGTCGCGCTGCGCAGGAAGTTGCGCCCGGCCAGCGTCGCGGCACTCATGGCATTGCCGATCACGATGCCGGCGACCGCCACCAGGTAGCGCACCTCGAGGTCGACGAGCTGCAGCGCGAACACCATGGTCAGGGCGAGCGCGGCTCCGGCGAGGACGCCCAGCACGGCGGCACGCCTTCCGTGCCAGAGGAGCTCCAGACGCCGCACCGCGGTCCAGGAGGCTGTGGTCAGCATCAGCACCAGGAAGAGCGCCACCGTCCACGGCACGGCGAGGATGCCGCGCAGCAGCAGGGCGACGACGCTGAGCTGGACGACCGCGCGGGCCAGTGCCCAGAGCGGGAAGAGTCCCAGCCCCACACCGGCCCAGCGGGCGAGCCCGATGGTGACGCCCACCAGGGCGAGCAGTCCGAGCCCGAAGGTGAGGTAGTGCCCCAGGCCGTCCACCTCGACATTGTCCCTCCGGCCCCGGGCCTCCCGGGATCTCCCCGCAGATCAGGCCTCGACGGCGACTGCCCGCTCGGTCCGGTCCGTCTCGGTGACCGTCAGGTAGACGACGACGCCGAGGATCGTGCCGAGGAACAGCAGGCTCGTGCCGAACGTGCCGAGACCGAGACCGCCCTCGGACCGATCCGATGCGAGGTAGTCGCCGATGTTGGCGCCCAGCGGCCGGGTCAGGATGTAGGCCAGCCAGAACGACAGCACCGGGCCGGCACCCAGGCGCCAGGCCACCAGGACGGCGGCGATGAGGCCCAGCGGCAGCATGATCGAGGCACCCGGCGACCAGCCGGTCAGCTCGAGGGTCCAGTCGCCGGTCGCCGTACCGAGTGCGAACGTGACCAGCACCGTGAGCCAGTAGAACGCCTCACGAGGGATCGTGACGATCGAGTGGATCGACAGGGTCCGCTCCCGCGCGTACCAGATCCCGAACACCAGGGCGAGCAGGACGGAGAACACCGTGGTGCTGAGCCACAGTGGCACCCCGCGGGCGTCGGTCAGGTTGTCGGTCAGCAGGGTCCCCACGACGCTGATCAGCACGACCGTCAGCCAGTAGACCGAGGGCACGTAACGGTTGAGACGGAACTGGAGCACCATCGCGACGACGAGGGCGGCCGAGAACGCCAGGGTGGTGTTGGTCAGGCCGAAGCCGAGCGTCTCGTTGATGTAGTCGGCGAAGCTCTCGCCGACCGTGGTGCACAGGATCTTGATGATCCAGAAGTACACCGTCACCTCGGGAACCTTGTTGAGCATCAGCCGGCCGCGGGTGCGGACCTGGGAAGTCGTCGTCATGGGACCACCGTCGTCGAGCTTCCCTGCCATCCACCTGACCGGCGGTCGTGGCCGAGGTGAGGCATTGGAATGGAAGCGGTCTCACCGCGTTGGGCGGCAACTTTGGGACATTCGCACGCTCCCTCTTGACACGGCATGTGACGCCCCTCATAGTCCTGAGGCAACAGGAGTGGAAACGGTTCCACCCGGGTTCGATCGGTCAGGAGCGTCCAGTGATGCGCAAGCCCAACATCCGACGGGGGGCCGCGCTCGGCGCCGCGGTAGCCCTCGTCGCCGGTATGACCGCCGCCTGCGGCGACAGTGAGTCCGGCGGCAGTGAGTCCAAGCTCGGTCAGGACGACGTCCTCACCATCACCACGTTCAGCGACTTCGGCTACGACAAGCTGATCGACCAGTGGAACGCCGACCCCGACCGGCCGTTCACCGTCAAGCACACCAAGGTCGCCGACTGGGACCCCTGGAAGAAGACGCTCACCCAGGAGCTGCAGGCCGGCCACGGCCTCACCGACATCGTCGCGGTCGAGGGCGACGCGATGCCGCAGTTCGTCTCGGAGGGCGCCTCCGACCAGTTCGTCGATCTCTCCGACTCCTCCCTCGACGATCGCTGGGTCGAGTACGCCTACAAGGCCGCGCAGACCGCCGACGGCAAGCAGATCGGCTATCCGACCGACGTCGGCCCGGAGGCGTTCTGCTACCGCGCCGACCTGTTCAAGAAGGCCGGGCTGCCCAGCGACCGCGAGGCGGTCAAGCCGATCTTCGCGACCTGGGACTCCTACTTCGAGGCCGGCAAGAAGCTCGTCGCCGCGCTGCCTGACACCAAGTGGTACGACTCCAGCGGCTCGATCGCGCAGGCGATGCTCAACCAGACGGAGTTCCCCTTCCAGACCGAGGACAACGAGGTGAACATCGACAACCCCGAGATCCAGAACGTCTGGGACGCCGTCACCCAGTACTCCTCGACCCTCTCGCCGCGCGTCGTGCAGTGGAAGGAGGACTGGACCAACAACTTCACCAACGACGGCTTCGCCACCATGCCGTGCCCGGGCTGGATGTTCTCCAACGTCAAGTCCTCCGCCCCGGACGTGAAGGGCTGGGACATCGTCGACGCCTTCCCGGGCGGCGGCGGCAACTGGGGCGGCTCCTTCCTCGCCGTGCCCACGCAGTCCGAGCACCCCGACGAGGCCAAGCAGTTCGCCGCCTGGCTGACCGACAAGGACCAGGAGCTCGCGGTCTTCGAGGCCGCCGGCAACTACCCGGCCAACGTCGCCGCCGAGGAGGCGCTCGCCGCGGAGAACACCACCGACCCCTACTTCAACGACGCACCGACCGCGGCGATCCTCGCCTCGCGCGCTGCCGCCGTGGAGCCCGGCCACCCGTACAAGGGTGACAAGTACTCCGACATCCTCGGTCTCTTCCAGACCGCCATCCAGCGCGTCGACGAGGGCAGCTCGCCCGACGACTCGTGGAAGACGTTCACCCAGGCCGTCGAGAGCCTGTCCTGACCACATGTCCGGGTCCGCACCCACGCCCCCGGTCGGGAGTCCGCGTGACTCCCGGCCGGGGGCACCCGGACCCCGGCGCTCACGAGGAGGTACGACGTGACGACCGTCCAGGCCACCCGCAGCGGTGACGCCGGGGCTCCGGCGGATCCAGCGCCGCCGCGGCTGACGCGCCGGCAGCGCCTGTCCCACTGGGACTACCGCTTCGCGCCGTACCTCTACGTGCTGCCGTTCTTCGCCCTCTTCGTGCTCGTCGGGATCTACCCGATGGTCTACTCGGGCTACCTCTCGTTCTTCTCCTGGCCGCGGTTCGGCCCGCACCACGGCGACAGCGTGGGGTTCGCCAACTACGCGCACGTGCTCCAGGACCCCGTGTTCCGCAAGGCGTTCTGGAACACGATCGGCATCTTCCTGCTCTCGTCGGTGCCGCAGGTCGTGACCGCCACGATCATCGCCGCGATGCTCGACACGCGGCTGCGCGGTCGCACCTGGTGGCGGATGAGCGTCCTGCTGCCCTTCGTCGTCGCGCCGGCGGCGACGGCGCTGATCTTCGGCAGCCTGTTCGCCGACAAGACCGGCCTCGTCAACGAGATCATCCACGCCGTCGGGCTGCCCAAGATCGGCTGGCACTCCAACCGGTTCGCCAGCTGGAGCGCGATCGCGACGATGGTCAACTACCGCTGGACCGGCTACAACACGCTGATCATCCTCGCCGCGATGCAGGCGGTCTCCCGCGAGTACTACGAGGCGGCCGCCATCGACGGCGCGAGCAGGGTGCAGCAGTTCTTCCACATCACGTTGCCCTCGATCAGCCCGACGATGCTCTTCGTCATCATCACCTCGACGATCGGTGGCCTGCAGATCTTCACCGAGCCTCGGCTCTTCGACACCAACCTGCAGTTCCAGGGCGGGGCGGACTACCAGTACCAGACGCTGACGATGTATGTGTTCAACACCTCCAACAGCAGCACCGATCCCTACCCACGAGCGGCCGCGGCGACCTGGATCATCGTGCTGATCATCATCACGATCGCGCTGGTCAACTTCGGCCTCACCCGCCTGGTCCAGAGGAGGTCGGAGCGATGAACCGACGCCCAGGATTCCTCGTCTACGGCCTGCTCTCGGCGTTCGTGCTGGGCTCGGCCTTCCCGCTCTACTGGTCGTTCGTGATCGGATCGGTCACCAAGGAGCGCGCGATCCACAGCCCGCCGCCGCTCTACCCGGGCGGCCACTTCCTCGAGAACGCGCGGCGCGTCTTCGACCAGATCGACTTCTGGTCCGCGCTCGCCAACTCGATCATCATCTCCAGCGTCTCGGCGGCGTCGGTGGTGTTCTTCTCCACGCTGGCGGGCTACGCGTTCGCCAAGCTCAAGTTCAAGGGCCGCAACGCCGGCATGGCCTTCGTCATCGCCACGATGGCGGTGCCGACCCAGCTCGCGCTGATGCCGCTGCTCAAGGAGTTCAGCAACCTCGGTCTCGCCGGCACCCGCACCGCCGTCGTGCTGCCCTGGTTGGTCACGGCGTTCGGCGTCTTCTTCATGCGCCAGTACCTCGTCGACGCGATCCCCGACGAGCTGATCGAGGCGGCCCGCGTCGACGGATGCTCCCAGATCCGCACGTTCTGGACCGTGGCGGTGCCCGCAGCGCGTCCGGCCATGGCGATCCTCGCGCTGTTCACGTTCATGCACACCTGGACCGACTTCATGTGGCCGCTGCTGATCCTGCAGGGATCCGACGTGCAGACCCTGCAGACCGCGCTCGACCAGCTCAAGATCGCGCCCGCAGGTGGGATCTCCGACATCGCGCTGCTCCAGGCGGGGACGCTGCTGGCCACGGTCCCGCTCCTCATCCTGTTCATCGCGACCGGTCGCCAGCTGGTGGCCGGCATCATGCAAGGAGCCGTCAAGGGATGACGACCCGAGAGTTCCCCCCGGGCTTCCTCTGGGGCGCCGCAGCCGCGGCCTACCAGATCGAGGGCGCCGTCGACGTCGACGGCCGCAGGCCCTCGATCTGGGACACGTTCGTCCGCCTGCCCGGCGCGATCGTGAACGGCGACGACGCCGACGTGGCCTGCGACCACTACCACCGGATGCCGCAGGACGTCGCACTGATGCGACAGCTCAACCTCGCGTCGTACCGGTTCTCGACGGCCTGGCCGCGGATCTGCCCCGACGGCGGCCCGGTCAACCAGGCGGGGCTCGACTTCTACCGGCGCCTCGTCGACGAGCTGCTCACCGCCGGGATCACCCCGTGGCTGACGCTCTACCACTGGGACCTCCCTCAGGCCCTCGAGGACGCGGGCGGGTGGACCAACCGCGACACGGCCTACCGGTTCGCCGACTACGCCGTGACCGTGTACGACGCCCTCGGCGACCGGGTCGACAGCTGGACGACCCACAACGAGCCCTGGTGCTCGTCGTTCATGGGCTACACCAGCGGCGGACACGCCCCCGGACGCCAGGAGGGCGTGGCCGGCATCGTCGCCGCCCACCACCTGCTGCTCGGGCACGGGCTGTTCGTCGACGAGTTCCGGCGCCGCGGCGGCACTCAAGGGGACGGCAAGGCGGTCGGCATCACCCTCAACCCGACCGTGGCCGACCCGTTCGACCCGACCCGGGCCGCCGACGTCGACGCCGCGCGCCGGCTCGACGGGCTGCACAACCGGGTCTTCCTCGACCCGCTGTTCCGGGGCCGGTACGCCGAGGACCTGGCCCTCGACACCGACGGCATGCTCTTCGAGGGCCGGCCGTGGCAGGACGCGGTCCGCGACGGCGACCTCGAGCTGATCAGCGCGCCGCTGGACTTCCTGGGCGTGAACTTCTACCACGGCGACGTCCCCGCGGCGCTGCCCTACGACGCCGAGCCGGGGGAGCTGCTCGGCAGCCGCATCGAGCACGCCACCCGGCCCCGGCAGTCGCCCTACCCGGGCGGCGGGTTCGTCTTCCCGCGCACCGGCCGGCCGACCACCGACCGCGACTGGGAGATCGACCCCGACGCACTCACCCGGCTGCTCATCCGGCTCCGCGACGACTACGGCGTACCCCCGATCTACATCACGGAGAACGGCGCGATGGCCGACGACGTGGTCGAGGACGGCGCCATCCACGACACCGCCCGCCGCGACTACATCGAGCAGCACCTGCACGCCGTGCTCGACGCCATGGACAAGGGGGTGGACGTCCGCGGCTACTTCGTGTGGTCGCTCATGGACAACTTCGAGTGGAGCTACGGGTACGCGCACCGATTCGGCATCGTCCACGTCGACTACGACACCCAGGTGCGCACGCCCAAGGACAGCGCTCGGTGGTACGCCGAAATGGCAGTCCGCAACGCGCTGTGCCAGTAGCGTGCTCCGGATGGCTGAGAACGGGCAGGCGCCGACCCTCGACGAGGTGGCCAGGCTGGCGGGCGTCAGCAAGGCGACGGCCTCGCGCGCGATCAACGGCCGTTCCAAGGTCAGCGCCAAGGCCCAGGCCGCCGTCGACGACGCCGTGCGCAGCCTCGGCTACACGCCCAACGCCGCGGCGCGTTCGCTGGTCACCCGGCGCACCGGATCGGTCGCCCTGATCGTCCCCGAGTCCGACGAGCGGATCTTCGCCGACCCCTTCTTCGCCCGGATGCTCCACCTGGTCGCTCGGGCCCTGCGCGAGCGCGACCTCCAGCTGGTGTTGCTGATCGCCCAGCCCGGGGACGACGAGGACCGCCTGCTGCACTACCTGCGCGGCCGGTACGTCGACGGCGCGATCGTCGTCTCGCACCACCGCGACGACCGGCTGGCCGAGCACCTCTCCGACCTCGGGCTGCCCTGCGTGTTCATCGGGCGCCCCTGGATCGGCGCCGAGCGCGTCTCGTACGTCGACAGCGACAACCTCGACGCCGCCGCCCAGGCGGTGCGGGCCCTGGTCGCGGCGGGCCGGCGCCGGATCGCCACGATCGCCGGTCCGAGCGACATGCGCGCAGGCCACGACCGCCTCGAGGGCTGGCGCCGCGAGCTGACGAAGGTGGGCCTGGATGCCGACCTGGTCGCCTACGGGGACTTCACCGAGGACAGCGGTGCCGAGGCCTGCGCCGCGCTGCTCGACCGGGCCGAAGGGGACGGCGGCACGCTCGACGGCATCTTCGCCGCCTCCGACCTGATGGCGCAGGGTGCGATGCGCGAGCTCGCCTCGCGGGGGCTGCGCGTCCCCGAGGACGTCGCGATCGTCGGCTACGACGACCTGGGGGTCGCCGAGCGCACCCACCCGCCGCTCACCACGCTGCACAACCCCATCGGCCAGATGGTGACTGAGGCGGTGCGGCTGCTGACGGAGTCCGTCGACGAGGGCGGCAAGGGGTCCCCGCGCCGGGTGATCTTCGTGCCCGAGCTGGTCGTCCGCGGGTCGGTGTGACCTCGACCGGTCGGACCTGCCGAGGTCAGAGGCCGCTGCGTGCCAACGTGCTCCCGGTGGAGCGCTTGCCCTGGCGCTGGGGGAGGTGGTTGCCGAAGCTGTCGCCCGAGCAGAGGTCGTAGCTGTCGCCGAGGGCCGGGGCCACCCAGCCCACCTGCGGCACGTCGACGATCTCGTGACCGCAGTTGGAGCAGATCTCCCGAGGACCGTTCACGGTTCCGCGTCGTCCGAATGCCTTCACGTCTTCATCGTCTCCTTCCCACTTCTGTTCCGTAGAGCCAAAAGTTGGTATGGAATCAGGCATTAGTCCCGGAATCCCCGAGCCGCTCCCGGTGTTCCCCACGGCATGACCACCATCGGACTCATCGGCAGTGGAAATATCGGCAGCGCTCTGGCCCACCTGACGGTTGCGGCCGGGCACGATGTCGTGCTCAGCAACCGGCGCGGCCCCGACAGCCTCGCCGCGCTCGTCGCCGAGCTCGGACCTCGGGCCCGGGCGGCGACACCTCAGGAGGCGGCCGAGGCCGGCGACCTCGTGGTCGTCACGATCCCGCTCGCGGCGTACCGCTCGGTGCCGGTCGACCCGCTGCGCGGCAAGGTCGTGATCGACACCAACAACTACTACCCCCAGCGCGACGGCCAGATCGCCGAGCTCGACGACGAGTCGACCACCACCGCCGAGCTCCTCCAGGCGCACCTCCCGGAGTCGAAGGTCGTGAAGGCCTTCAACAACATCTTCGCCGGCTTCCTCCCGGTCCTGGCCCGACCGACGGGTGACCCGGAGCGCAGCGTCCTCGCCATCGCCGGCGACGACGCCGAGGCGAAGGCCGTGGTGGCGCGCTACCTCGACGAGGTCGGCTACGACGCCTACGACGTCGGTGCGCTGGCCGAGGGCTGGCGCTACCAGCGCGACGAGCCGGCGTACGCCGAGCTCTACAGCGCCGACCCGCACGGCACCTGGCCGCCGCAGCAGCCGCGTCGCGTCGACGAGGCGTTCCTCGTCGAGCAGCTCGGCAAGGCCAAGCGCTACCGCGACATGTGACCCCCGCGAGCCGGCAGGCGGAAACCGAAGGGCGGCCGCGACGGACCCACCGATACGATCGGTGGGTCCGTTTCGCTGATCCGAAGGAGCCACCGTGTCCGATCTGCAGATCGTCCTCGCCCACGCCGATGCGCGTGAGGAGCGGACGGTCACGACGGGCACCAAGGCCTGGGAGCTGTACGCCGACGACGCCACCGTGATCGCGGCCCGCGTCAACGGCGCGCTCAAGGACCTGGCCTACGAGCTCGCCTCCGGCGACGAGGTCGAGCCCGTGGCCATCGACAGCTCCGACGGCCGCGACATCCTGCGGCACTCGACCGCGCACGTCATGGCCCAGGCCGTCCAGCAGCTCTTCCCGGAGGCCAAGCTCGGCATCGGCCCGCCGGTCGAGAACGGCTTCTACTACGACTTCGACGTCGAGACCCCGTTCGTCCCCGAGGACCTCGACAAGATCGAGACCGCGATGCGCAAGATCATCAAGGAGGGACAGCGGTTCTCGCGCCGCGTGACCAGCGACGCCGACGCGATCGACGAGCTGCAGGACGAGCCCTACAAGATCGAGCTGATCGGGCTCAAGGGCGCCGGGGCCTCGACGGGCTCGACCACCGAGGCGGTCGAGGGAGCGAGCGTCGAGGTCGGCGCCGGCGAGCTGACGATCTACGACAACATCCGCCGCAACGGCGAGGTCGCCTGGAGCGACCTGTGCCGCGGCCCGCACCTGCCGACCACCAAGCGGATCCCGGCGTTCAAGCTGATGCGCACCGCGGCGGCGTACTGGCGCGGCGACGAGAAGAACAAGCAGCTCCAGCGCATCTACGGCACCGCCTGGGAGTCCAAGGAGGCCCTCGAGGCCCACCTGCACCGCCTCGAGGAGGCCGAGCGCCGCGACCACCGCAAGCTGGGGCGCGACCTCGACCTGTTCAGCTTCCCCGACGAGATCGGCTCGGGCCTCGCGGTCTTCCACCCCAAGGGCGGGGTGATCAAGCGGGTGATGGAGGACTACGTCCGCCAGCGCCACATCGAGGAGGGCTTCCAGTACGTCGGCACGCCCCACATCAGCAAGGAGGGGCTGTTCCACACCTCCGGGCACCTGCCGTACTACGCCGACACGATGTTCCCGCCGATGGAGTTCGAGGGCGCGAACTACTACCTCAAGGCGATGAACTGCCCGATGCACAACCTGATCTTCAGGTCGCGCGGGCGGTCCTACCGTGAGCTGCCGCTGCGGCTGTTCGAGTTCGGCTCGGTCTACCGCTACGAGAAGTCCGGCGTCGTCCACGGCCTGACCCGCGTGCGCGGGCTGACCCAGGACGACTCGCACTCCTACGTCACCCCGGAGCAGGCGCCCGCCGAGATCAAGCACCTGCTCGACTTCGTGCTCGGGCTGCTGCGCGACTTCGGCATCGACGACTTCTACCTCGAGCTCTCGACCCGCGACGACTCCAAGCCCGACAAGTTCGTGGGCTCCGACGAGGACTGGGCGACCGCGACCAAGGTCCTCGAGGATGTCGCGGTCGCGTCCGGCCTCGAGCTGGTCGCCGACCCCGGCGGCGCCGCGTTCTACGGCCCGAAGATCTCCGTGCAGGCCCGCGACGCCATCGGCCGCACCTGGCAGATGTCGACGATCCAGTACGACTTCAACCAGCCCAAGGGCTTCGGCCTGGAGTTCCAGGCCGCCGACGGCACCCGCCAGCAGCCGGTGATGATCCACTCGGCCAAGTTCGGCTCGCTCGAGCGGTTCTTCGGGGTGCTCGTGGAGCACTACGCCGGCGCCTTCCCTCCGTGGCTCGCCCCGGTCCAGGTCCAGGCGATCCCGATCGCCGAGCGCCACAACGACTACCTCTACGAGGTGGCGCAGCGGATGCAGCGCCAGGGGCTGCGGGTCGAGGTCGACGACTCCGACGACCGGATGCAGAAGAAGATCCGCAACGCCCAGCTGCAGAAGGTGCCGTTCATGATGATCGCCGGCGACGACGACATCGCGGCCGGTGCGGTCTCCTTCCGATACCGCGACGGGCGCCAGGACAACGGCGTCCCGCTCGACGAGGCGATCCAGCGGGTCGCCGACGCGGTCGCGAGCCGCGAGCAGGTCTGAGCTTGCTGCGCGCGACGGCGGCCACGCTGACCGGCGTGGTCGCCGTCGCGAGCCTGGTCGCCGGCTGCTCCTCCTCGGAGGCCCCGACCGCAACGCCGTCCGTCTCTGCGAAGCCGCGCCCGACGTCGGTCGTGCAGCCCACGCAGGACCCTGCGTCCGCCCGGCTCGCGGCGCTGGCACGGCTCGCCGAGCAGGCCGCGGCCGAGCTCCCGCGAGCGCGGGTCGCGCCGTCGCAGAGCGGGGAGGTGACCGGTGGCGACATCAGCTGGCCGCAGTGCCCGAAGGGGCTCGGCATCCCTGAGCGCCGCACGCTCGGCCTGCCGATGCCGACCGCGGCGGCGGAGTACGTCGTCCTCGGCCTCACCAACGGGCCCGGGTTCAGCGCCAACCCGTGCCTGGACGACCAGGTCCGGTGGGTGCGCGAGCGGCGACTGATGGCCGCGGCGTACGCCGTCGCGAGCTACCCCTCCGACGACGCGGTCGCCGAGCATGCCGCGGCGGGGCCCTACGACGGGTCGACCCGCCTGGGTGCACTGGCGAACACCGGCTACCAGCAGGCGCTCGCCAACGTGGTCACGATGCGGCACGCGGGCCTCGCCTCACCACTCGTGTGGGTCGACGTCGAGCCGGTGCCCGACTTCGAGTGGAGCAGCGACCGCGAGGCGAACGCGGCCGTCGTGGAGGGTGTGGTGCGCGGCTACCGCGACGCCGGCTACGGCGTCGGCGTCTACTCGACGCCCGCGCTGTGGGCCGGGGTGGTCGGCGGTCTCGCGCTGGGGCTTCCGGAGTGGCGCGCGGCCGGCCAGACCTCGCGCGCCGAGGCCCGCGAGCGGTGCGGCTCGGACTGGTCGATCCAGGGCGGCGACGCGGTCCTCGCGCAGTGGGTCGAGGGCAACCGCGACCTGGACCTCACGTGCCCGGGGACGTCGGCGCGGATGGGTCGTTGGTTCCAGCAGTACTAGTCCGATCTGCGAGCGACTTGACATAGCGCCGGCACGGCGAGACGTAGGTCGTGCCGCCGGCGGTGACTTCGTACGGCAGGTCACCGTCATCGCGCCAGCCGTGCTTCTCGTAGAACCGGCGCGCTCGGGCGTTGCCGACCACCACGGCGAGCCAGGCCTCGGCGTACCCGGCCGCGGCGACCCGACGCTCGCCCTCCGCCAGCAGGGGAGCGGCGATCCCGGAACCGTGGTGCACGGGGTCGACGAAGACCTGCTCGACCTCGTCGCCCGCGACCATGACGAAGCCGACCACGCGCCCGTCGACCTCCGCGACGGTGGTGTCGTCGACGCGAGCGGGCGTGCGGGCGTGGAAGGCCTCGAGCGTGCGGGCCGCCGTGAGGCCGTCCGGCACGTGACCGGCGTGGGCGACGTGCCAGGACTCGTGCCAGATGTCGGCCACCCGGGCCATGTCGCCGGCACGGGCCGGACGCAGCGTCGGTGTGCTCACGGCCTCACCCTAGGGTGGTCGGCATGACGGATCCTGCCGGCCACGCGCGCGACGGGTTCGAGGGCTTCGACCGGCTCTGGACACCGCACCGGATGGCGTACATCGCACCCAGCGCGCCGATCGCCGACGAGGGGTGCCCGTTCTGCGCGATGGAGCACCTCGCCCCCGAGGAGAGCCTGGTCGTCCACCGCGGGGACACCTGCTTCGTCGTGCTCAACCTGCACCCCTACAACCCCGGCCACCTGATGGTGCTGCCGCACCGGCACGTCGCCGAGCTCGAGGACCTCACGCCGGAGGAGACGACCGAGCTGATGACGACGACCCAGCGGGCGGTGCGCGTGCTGCGCGAGGTGAGCGGACCGCACGCGTTCAACATCGGTCTCAACCTCGGGGGCATCGCCGGCGGCTCGCTCTCGCAGCACCTGCACCAGCACGTGGTCCCGCGGTGGTCGGGCGACGCCAACTTCATCACCGTGCTCGGTGGCACCAAGACGCTGCCCCAGCTGCTCTCCGACACCCGTGCCCTGCTCGCCGAGGCGTGGGCGTGACCCTCACCGACGACGCGGCCCTCGCCGCTCGGCTGGTGCGTGACGCCGGCACCCTCGCCGCGCGCATGCGCGCCGACGGGGTCGAGACCGCCACGAAGTCCTCGATCTCCGACGTCGTGACCGCCGCCGACCACGCCGCCGAACGGCTCGTCGTCGACGGCCTGTCCCTCGAGCGCCCCGAGGACGGTGTGCTGGGGGAGGAGGGAGCCGCTCGGCAGGGCACCAGCGGCCGGACCTGGGTCATCGACCCGGTCGACGGCACCTACAACTTCGTGGCGGGCCTCGACTGGTGGTGCTCGGCGATCGCCCTCACCGACGGTGATCGGCTGGTGCTGGGTGCGGTCCACCACCCCGCGACCGGGAGGACGTTCGTCGGCGGCCCCGACCTGCCCACGACGGTGGACGGGACCCCGCTCCAGCCGCT
>NZ_JANINT010000438.1 GCF_024509035.1 Nocardioides sp.
GACTGCGACCCGTGCCGTGACCGTGCCGCGCGCTCGACCCCTCACGCCCTGGCCGCCCGTGTCGGGCCCCGGAGTGGTGATCGTCGACGCCTCCGACGACGCGACGCCGACCCGGTCCCGCCGGATCACCTGGTCGTCCGCACGGGCCGCGGGCGCCGAGCTGGCACTGATCGCCGTCGTCTACCTCGTCTACCGCGCCGGGCGGATGCTCACCGCCGGGTCCGTCGCGGCGGCCCACCGCCACTCCGACCTGGTGCGCCACGTCGAGCAACTGCTCCACCTCCCCTCCGAGGCGGCCATCCAGCACGCGGTCGGCGGCGCCCGCCTCTTCGAGGCCGCCAACGTCTACTACGTCAGCGTCCACTTCCCGCTCACGATCGCGTTCCTGGTGTGGGGGTTCGTCGCCCGGCCGCGCGCGGAGTACCACTGGGCGCGCAACCTGATGGTCGTCCAGACCCTGAGCGCGGTCGCGCTCCACATCGTCTTCCCCCTCGCCCCGCCGCGGATGTTCCCGCAGTGGGGCTTCCTCGACACGATGAACGTCTACGGCCCCTCGGCCTACGACGGCGCCAGTGCGACCGTCGCCAACCAGTACGCCGCGATGCCGAGCCTCCACGTCGGCTGGGCCGTCCTCATCGCGGTCGTCGTCGCCCGCACCGGTCCGCGGTGGCTGCGCTACCTGACCGCGGCGCACGCGCTCACGACCTTCGCCGTCGTCACCGTGACGGCCAACCACTGGTTCCTCGACACCGTGGTGGCCGTCGCGTTCCTCGGGCTCGCGCTCGTCCTGTTCCCCGCACCCGGCCGGGTCCGCCTCCCGCGCCGGGTGCGGAGCCTCGCCCGAGCCGGCGCGGCATGATCCTCGACCTGGCCCAGGAGTCGGTCCAGCAGCTGGGCCAGCAGCTGACCGCGGTCGCCGATGGCGACGGGTGGACCGGCCCCCTGCTGGGCGGGGCCGCGGCGTTCGCCGAGGCCGTCCTCGGGGTCGGCCTGGTGCTGCCCGGCGAGGCCGCCGTCAGCTCGATCGCCGCCGCCACCTCGCAGGGTCACCTGCCGGTGCTGGTGGCGCTGGTGACGCTGGGCGCGGTCGCCGGCGACCACCTCAACTACGGGCTCGGCCGCCTGCTCGGCACGCGCCTCCCCGAGTCGCGCCTCGTGCGGCGCATCGGCGTGCGCCACTGGGACCGCGGCGTCGACCTGCTGCGCACCCGCGGCGCGATCGCCCTCGTGGTCAGCCGCCTGCTGCCCGTCGTACGCACGCTGATGCCGGCGGTGGCCGGCGTCGCGCGCCTGCGCTACCGCACGTTCCTGGTCGCCTCGGTCATCGGATCGACCCTGTGGAGCCTGCTCTGGGTGGTGGCCGGGTCGCTGGTGACGGTGGCGCTGCGTGCCGAGACGCCCGGCGCGGTCGCGCTGGCCTCCCTGGCGCTCCTCGCGGTCGGCGCGAGGATGTGGCTGCGGCGGCGGGCCCGCCGCCGCGCCGCCGTCGTGGTGGCCGCGGCGCCGCGGACGGACATCGCGCCCCGTCCGCCGCTCGTCGACAGCGCTGCTGCCTGAGCGCCGGCGGGATGGTTGACCGGCCGCGGCGTACTCGTGAGGGTGTCGCCCATGCGGCTTCGACCCGGTGTCGTCGGTCTCGCCCTCGCGGCGATGGCGGCCTCCGCCTGCACGTCGGCGCGCACCGCCCCCGACCCTGACGAGGCACCGCTGCGGCCGACCTGGTCGGAGGTGCGGCTGCCCGCGGGGTTCGAGCCCTCGCTGCTCGCGCCCGGGCCCGCCGACGACCTGGTGGTCGCCGCGGACGGCGCCGTCGACGGCCGCCGTCCTCCCGAGCTGCTGGACCTGACGGGGACCACGGTCACGTCGGTGCCGGTGCGACCGGCCGGCTTCTACGGCCGGCGGACGGTCTGGCGCGGGTTCGCCGCCGCGGGACGGTCGGTCTATGCCTTCGGCGGCCGCTCGGGCGGTGCGCACGGCAACACCCGGTGGACGGCATGGTCGGGCACCGCGGGCCCGCACGGCCGCCTGGCCGAGGACGTGCAGGACTTCGAGACCTTCGGTGGCCCGACCGCGGGCGGCCTCTCGGCGCTCGTCGCACCACCCGGCGCTCCCCCGATCCTGCTCGGCTCGCGGGTCAGCGAGGCGGGCTCGGGCCTCGACGTCGCGCTGTGGGACCTCGCGGACGGCCGGTGGGTGCGCCGCCCGTCGTCCGGCACGGCGCTCGCGGCCGACGACGACCAGCAGCCCTCGGCCCACGCGCTCGCGCTGCGCGGTGACGGGCTGCTGGTCGCGGGGTCGATCACCTCCTTCGGCGGCGGTGTGCGCACCCAGGCGGCGGTGTGGACCGCGCCGACCACCGAGGGGCCGTGGACGTCGCTCCTCCTGCCCACGGACGGCGACACCGCCTCGAGCGCCGAGACCGCGGTCTGCTCCACCGACGGCAGCTGCCTGGTGGCCGGGTACGCCGGGCAGCGGCTCGCCGCCTGGGCGGTCCGGAGCGACGGCGCGGCGACCGCCCTCGACCTGCCCGATGTGGCGGCCGGTCCGGCACCGACCCGCGTCGAGCTCTCCTCCGGCGATGGCCGCGACGCGCTCACCGTCGTCGCCCCGGACGCCACCGGCCGGCTCCTGGTGCGTACCGGGGACACGTGGCAGGAGGCGCCGGGCCCGGAGGGCGCACTCGACGGCTGTGCCCTTGCCGCCGGGTCGCTGTGGTGCGTGACCGGGTCCGCCACGGGCGCGCGGCTCTGGCGGACAACCCTCGCAGGTTCCTCCTAGAGCGCGCGCAGCACCGCGATCATGTCCTCCTCGGCGTGGCCGCCCGCGACCGTGCGCGCCAGCAGCCCGAGCGCCTCGCCCATCAGCGGCAGCTCCACGCCCACCGCGGCACACAGCTCGTCGATCAGCCGGGCGTTGTAGAGCACGTCGCCCGCCGAGGCCTGGCTGGCGAAGTCCTCACGCAGCAGCTTGTCGAGCTTGATCGTCGAGACCGCGCTCGCCATCGGGCCGGCGTCGAGCACCGACCCGAACACCGCGAGGTCGAGGCCGGCGGCCCGGGCCAGGTGGAACGACTCCACGAGCCCGAGCACCTGCGTGATGAGGAACGTGTTGACCGCGAGCTTCATCGCCAGCGCCTGCGGGACCTCGCCGACGGCGACCACCGCGCGGCACATCGGCGCCACCAGGCCGGACACCGCCGGCACGAGGTCGGCGGGCCCGGCGACCATCGCCACGAGCTGAGCCTGCTCGGCGGGCACCCGGCTGCCCGAGACGGGCGCCTCGACGTACCGCGCGCCCACGGCGTCGAGCGCCCGCGCCAGGCCGAGCGAGTACGCCGGCGAGGTGGTGCCCATGTTGACGACGACCCGGCCGGTGAGCGCGGCGAAGCCCGGGCCGTCGCGGTCGAGCACGGCGTCGACGACACCGTTGTCGGCGAGCATCACGATCACAACGTCGCCGGCGGCGATCGCCTCGGCGGCCGTGTCGGCGACCGTTGCGCCCAGCTCACCGAGCGCGGTCGCCGCGGCGGGCGAGCGGTTCCAGACGACGAGGTCGACGCCGGCGCGGGCGAGGTGGGACGCCATCGGCCGGCCCATCGTGCCCAGGCCCAGGAACGCGGTCCTCACGACGCCGCCACCCCCAGTCGCTCGCACAGGAAGCCGAGCACCGCGTCGCGGGCGGCCGTCGTGGGGTGCCCGACCTCGTCGACGAGGTGCACGGTGAGCACGCTGTGCGGGGAGGCCACGACGTCGCGGTGGAACGGCGGCGGCTCGGGGTTGGCCGATCCGGCCGGCAGCATCACGGCGCGGAACCGGTCGCCCAGGAGCGCCCGGTAGGCGTCGAAACGCTCGCGGCGGCACCATCGGTCGTCCTCGAAGCGCAGCCCCAGGGCGACCAGGTCGTCGCGCTCGAACCGGTCCCGCAGGGCGGCGGCGTCCGGATCGGAGAGCTCGAGGCCGGAGGGGTCGTCGAGCGGCAGCGACGGCTGGCTCAGCACGGGCGCGAGGACGGCGGGCTCCAGGGCCGCGGCCAGGGCGAAGTTGCCGGTGAAGCACATCCCGACGATGCCGACGCCCGGACCGCCACACTCCGCGTGGGCCGACGCCGCGAGGGCGCGCAGCCAGCCCACCACCGGGCTGGTGCCGCCGCCGGCGAGCACCCGGAACTCCGCGCTCACGCACGCGCGGCGCATCACCTCGGCGCCCTCCTCCGCCGTGCCGACGACCCCGGGGCGCCCGAACAGCGAGGGCACGTGGACGACGAACCCGGCGTCGCGCACCCAGCGGGCGAACCGGGCGAGCTCGGGGCTGATGCCGGGCATCTCCGGCATCACGACCACAGCCGGTCCGTGGTCGCCGGTGACGTACACCTCGCGCGTCAGGCCCCCGAGCTCGACGCGACGCAGCTCGAAGTCGGCCAGCTCGTCGTCGGTGACGGCGTAGGACATGGGCGCCTCCTGGTGGTGGGGCGCCTCATGCTGCCCGGTCCCGGGCGTGCGCGACAGAGGCCGGAACGCCGGATTCGATGGCACCATGGCCACCGTGCGGATCGCGATCCTCGCCTACCCGGGCTGCTTCGCCTCGGAGGTGTTCGGGGTGCTCGACGTGCTGACGATCGGGCGGCACGTGGCCGACGGCGCGGCGGTGGACGCCGACCCCGCGGGTGTGGTGGTCGAGGTCGTCGGCGTGCGCTCCTCGCCCCGCATCGAGACCTCGGGGGGCGTCGGCCTGGTCGCGCGGGCGCCCAGCGGCCCGCCGGACGTACTGGTCGTGCCGGGCTTCGAGCCACGAGGACCGCGGACGGACTTCGACGGCGTCCTGGCGGGCCTGGCACCCGAGGTCGCCTACGTGCGGGGTGCGCACGAGTCCGGGGCGCAGGTGGTCTCGGTGTGCGTCGGTGCGTTCCTGCTCGCGGAGGCCGGCCTGCTGGCTGGACGCCGCGCCACCACGTCGTGGGTCTTCGCCCGCGCGCTCGCCGAGCGTTCACCGACCACCGAGATGCAGGTCGAGGAGCTGGTGGTGCGCGACGGCGGCGTGACGACCACGGCCGCGTTCAGCGCGATGTACGACTTCACCCTCCAGCTCCTCGCGGAGCAGCGCGGCGCCGACGTCGCCCGACGCACGGCCCGCGTCGCGCTGCTCGACGACGCCCGCGGCTCGCAGACGCCGTACGTCGACGGCGAGCTGCTGCCGCCCGCCGGCAGCAGCTTCGGGGCCGGCGTGCAGCGCTGGTTGCGACACCACCTCGACGACCCGTTCGACCTGCGCCGGGTGGCCGCCGAGTTCAACGTCAGCCCGCGCACGCTCACCCGGCGGTTCGCCGCCGAGACCGGTCAGAGCGCGCTGCGCTACCTCCAGTCCCAGCGGGTCCGGCGCGCGCAGCACCTGCTCGCCACCACCCAGCAGCCGGTGGCCGAGGTCGCCCGGCGGGTCGGCTACGGCGACGCGGCGACGTTCAGCCAGCTGTTCCGGCGCACGGTCGGCCTGTCGCCGCGCGACTACCGCGCGCAGTTCGGGGCCGGCGACCGACTCAGATGAGCAGGGCGGGGTCGATCGCCCACTCGACCAGGGTGTCGGCCTCCCGGGCGGGGATGCCGACCATCGTCGCGCCGGGCGGGACGTCGCGCACCACGACGGAGTTGGCGCCGATCCGGGCCCCGGACCCGATCGTGACCGGCCCGAGCACGCGCGCCCCGGTGCCGATCACCACGCCGTCGCCCACGAGGGGGTGCCGGCGACCGGCGACCGCGGAGCGGCTGCCGAGCGTGACGCCGTGGTAGATCAGCACGTCGTCGCCCACGATCGCCGTCTCCCCGATGACGACACCCATGCCGTGGTCGATGAAGAGCCGGCGCCCGAGCGTGGCGCCCGGGTGGATCTCGATGCCGGTCACGCCGCGCCCGACGTGCGACACCAGGCGCGCGACCAGCCGACCGCGCGGGTGCTGCCAGAGCCGGTGGGCGACGCGGTGCAGCCAGACCGCGTGCAGCCCGGGGTAGGCGAGCACGAGCTCGGCCGTCGAGCGGGCGGCGGGATCCTGCTCGCGGGCGGCGCGCAGGTCCTCGCGGATGCGGGTCCACATGCGGACGGCCATCAGTCGACCAGGCCCTCGAACAGCGGGGTGGAGAGGTAGCGCTCGCCGAACGACGGGACGATCACCACGATCGTGCGGCCGGCGTTCTCGGGGCGCTGCGCCACCTCGACGGCCGCCTTGATCGCGGCGCCGGACGAGATGCCGACGAGCAGGCCCTCCTCGGTGGCCGTGCGTCGGGCCCAGGCGATGGCGTCGGGCGCGGTGACGTCGACGACCTCGTCGTACACGCTCGTGTCGAGGATCTCGGGCACGAAGTTGGCCCCGAGGCCCTGGATGCCGTGCGGGCCGGGCTGGCCGCCGTTGAGGATCGGCGACTCGGCGGGCTCGACGCCGATGATCTGGAGGCCGGGCTTGCGGGCCTTGAGGACCTGGCCGACGCCGGTGATCGTGCCGCCGGTGCCGATGCCGGCCACGACGATGTCGACCCCGCCGTCGGTGTCCTTCCAGATCTCCTCGGCCGTGGTCTTCCGGTGGATCTCCGGGTTCGCGGCGTTGGCGAACTGGCGCACGGCGACGGCTCCGGCCTCCGAGGCGATCTCCTCGGCACGGCGTACGGCGCCGTTCATGCCCTCGCTGCCCGGGGTCAGCACCAGCTCGGCACCGAAGGCGCGCAGCAGCGCGCGGCGCTCGCGGGACATGGTCTCGGGCATCGTGAGCACGACGCGGTAGCCGCGGGCGGCACCGACCATCGCCAGCGCGATGCCGGTGTTGCCGGAGGTCGCCTCGACCAGGGTGCCGCCCGGGGCGAGCTGGCCCGAGGCCTCGGCCGCGTCGACCATCGCGACGCCGATGCGGTCCTTGACGCTGTTGGCCGGGTTGTAGAACTCGAGCTTGGCCAGCACGGTGGCGCCGGCGTCACCGACGACCCGGTTGAGGCGGACGAGCGGGGTGTTGCCGATGAGCTGGGTGACGTCGTCGTAGACGGGCATGGTGTTCCTTCGATGGATGGTGGCCGCGATGGCGGCCGAGCGATGGGCGCACGGGCGGATGCGCGCGTTGCGGGCCGTGCGATCAGGCACGGGCGAGAGGCAGGCGGCGCGTCAGGACGCGCGACACAGCGCCGAGCGGACCCGGCAGTGATCCACGGCCAGCCGACGGATCAGCGGCACCGAGGGCAGGCAGGCGGACACGACGGACGTCGCCTCGGTCTGCGCTCGCGGGATCACGGTTCCCAGGGTAGCCAACGGCGCCAACCTCCCGCAGGGCCGTTGGTCCCGGGTCAGGCCGTGCGCTCGCGCGGCACCTCGAGGCGTGGGATGCCCCCCAGCCCGAGGCGGTAGCGCACCCGGTCGGCGTACTGCTCGAGGGTGCGCCACAGGGTCTGGTGGGCCGCCCACGGCAGCGGGTCGGCCCCGTGGCGCCAGGTCTCGCCGAACGCGATCCAGACCGGCGTCCACTCGGCGGCGTCGTCCCACGCGCCGCGGCGAGCCATCAGCATCCGGCGACGCAGCTGGAACGCGGCGCGGGGGCCGTCGACGTAGACCGGCGAGGTCGCGACCGGCCAGACCCACAGGTCCAGCGACATCAGGTGCACCTCGAGCTCGTGCAGGACCGCCGGGTCGACCAGCACGGTCGCGACGTTCTCGTGGGGCGCGCGCCTCATGGCGGCACGCTGCCCCGTCTCGGGTCCCAGGTCAATCCCCCGCAGCTGGAGGCGACGCGCGAGACGCGGTTACTTGCGGAGCATCTCCGTCCAGACCGGCGAGACCGTCCCGAGCGCGGAGTGGGCGGGCAGGGGCGGCAGGTTGCGGCCGCCGTACGCCGGGCCGCCGTCGGGCGTGTCGTAGCGCAGCCAGGTCTCGGCGGGGCCCTGGCCGATGCCGGGCGCCGACCAGTCGCACACGCCGTGCGGGAACGTCTCCTCGAGGGTGGCCCACTGCGCGTCGGTGAACGGGATCAGCGAGTCGATGGCATCGCGGTCGAGCGGGACCAGCCGACAGGCGACGACGTCGTTGGCGAGGGGCCCGCCGGCCTCCTGACGGGGCGTGGAGAGCCGGGTCTGCAGCACCTGCAGCTCCTCGACGTCGCAGGCGTCGGCCAGCTGGTCGACCACGCAGCGGTCGGTGACGTCAGCGGGGCGGTCGGCGGCGATCTTCTCGGCGAGCGGCTCGGGGCCGCGGTCCTTCTCGACCGCGGAGAGCCACCGGTCCATGGCGACCAGGGCCTCGTTGGCCCACGTGACGTCGCCGATGAGCGGTGTCGGGCCGAACCACATCACCCGGTTGTCGGTGTTGCCCTGGTCGGCGAGCAGGCGCTCCTGGGTCCAGAAGGCGTGGGCATAGTCGTGCGCGATGCCGGGGTCGGGTCCGCCGTGGTTGATCATCGCGACCTCGTCGAGGTGGTTGGCCTCGTTGATCAGGCCGGTGCGGTAGGCGCGGGCGATCGAGCCGGGGTCGCCGGTGATGCGCTCGGCGGTCGGCTCGGAGTCGACGTCGAGTCCGCCGAGCTTGGCGTTGAGGTCGACGAACTGGGCGGGCGTGATGGCCCCCGATCGCAGCTGCGCCAGGCCGTAGAGGACGCCGTCGTTGGAGAACGGGATGCCGCCGAAGCCGTGGCCGGCCGCCTTCTCCTGCGCCGTCCACACCGAGGACGGGCGTGGGCCCAGCAGGTTGACGAGCAGGTCGAGCACCGAGCAGCGGACGCCGGCCGGGTTGGTCTCGGAGTCGTAGCGGGTGCGCGGGTCGCCCGCGACCGGGTCGAGCGTGCCGGGGCACGCGTGCTCGGGGTTCAGCGCGGCCTTGAACAATCCCTCGTCGGCGACGACCGCGTTGAGGTGGGAGAGGTGGCCCTCCACCTGCGCCATCTGGACGGGGGTCCACACGACGCCCGGGGCCCACCGCGACGGGTCCTCGAAGTAGAGCCGCAGCAGGTGGTAGTCGGCGAACTGCGCGCCGGCGGTGAACACGTCGGGGTAGGAGCAGGTGGTGACCAGGCCCTGGTAGATGCCGGGGTAGGCGTTCGCCACCGTGTGCTGGGCGATCGACCCGCCCGAGCAGCCGGTGCCGATGGTGTAGCGCAGCTCGCCGTACTGCTCGACGAGGCGCTCCTTGGCCATCAGCACCGACTCGGCGTTCATGGCCACGCTGCAGTTGTGGCCGGTGTTGTCCAGGGCCGTGGAGAGCACGGCGAACCCGAGCCCGAGCGCGGTCACGTAGCTCGGCGTCACCACCGGGACGCCGTCGACGGTGCCGGAGTAGTCGGCCAGCGGCGGCGAGCCGGGCGTGTACGACGCGCCGCAGCCGCCGCCGTGGGTGACGAGCAGCTTGTGGTTCCACTGCTGCTGCGGCGACCAGGCCCGCCACGGCTTGCCGGGCTGGAACAGCGTGAGGATCGTGTAGCGGTCGCGGTCCTGGTAGCCCTGCTCGCGGCGCACCACGAACGGCACCTCGACGCCCTGGTCGGTCGTCGTCGTCGCCACGTCGGACGGCGGGTTCGCCGGGTCGTAGGGCTGCAGGTCGGGCGTCAGCGGGTCGGTCGACCTGTAGAGGAAGTCGTACGTCGCCGGCTCGTTGCAGGCCGCGTCCCGCGCGGACTCCTGGCAGCGGTAGTGCCGGGTCTGCGGGCCGGTGAAGACCGGACCGCCGTTGGGGTGGTTGACCACGACGGTGCGCCCGGGGCGGACGCCGGGGACGCCCGGGGCCGTCGCTCGCAGCACGATGCGGCCCAGCGGCAGTCCGCGGACCAGCCCCCAGTAGCGACCGTCGTCGCGGACCGCGAACCGCCGCGTGACGTCGCGGTCGCCCGCCGTGACCCGCACCTGGCGCGCACGCACGCCGGCGGGGATGCGGACGGCGACCAGCACGTCGCCGGCCGAGACCAGGTCGGCGCGGGTCGAGAGCACCTCGACGACAAGTCGCCCTCGGGGTGCGGCACCGCTCGTCGCACCGGTCGCCGGGGAGGTCTGGAGCGGCGCGGCGAGCAGCGGGGCGACCAGGGCGAGCAGGGTCACCAGGAGTCGTGAGCGCATGCCACGACAACGACCGACCATGACGCCCGTCACGTCCTGGGAACCGGCCGTCCCGAGGCTGGGCGCGAGGGGACCAAGGTCCCCGCCCTCGGAGTGCGGTAGTCCGTGTCCGGCACGCTGGGCGCCCTGTTGACTCACCGGTGGACGAGACCCGTCCGTGCGATCCGAGGAGAGAAGCAGGACATGCAGACCACCACCTGGCACGTCGACATCGAGCTGTCCGACGACGGGGACGAGGTCACCGCGGTTGCGAAGCTGCGGGCTGACGAGACCAGCAACGCACCCAGCATCGGTCTGGGGGCCGTCCACCACGACTGCCTCGACCGTGATCCTGCGCCCGAGTTCGCCCTGGCCGCCCGCCGCTCGCTGGAGAGCCTGAGCACCGCCCTGGGCTACTACTCCCACTCCGAGCAGTACGCCGACACCGACCAGGCCTGAGCCCTGCATCGCGGGCTTCGCGAGGCTCACCCGAGAGGGTGTCCGGACCGAGTCGCTGCGGTGAACTTCTCCGAATCGCCCGCCCGTGGGCGATGATCGGAGCATGAGCTCGGTGGGGGACACCGTCGGGGCCGGCGGCCCCGGCCCCGACCTGCGCGCCTTCGAGCTGCTGCCCGACGGCATCTGGATCTTCGACGACGACGGCATCACCACCTACACCAACCGGCGGATGGCGGACATGCTCGGCCGACGCCAGGAGGAGATGCCGGGCACCCGGTTCGTCGACTTCTTCGACGCAGCGGGCAGCCCCATCTTCTGGGAGTGGTTCGGGGAGATGCTCCGCACCGGCCAGGGCCGGGAGAACTTCGAGGCGTACTTCTTCCGTCCGGACGGCTCCACGGTGTGGGGCCTGCTGAGCTCGGCTCCGATCCACGACGCGACCGGGCGACGGACCGGCTGGCTGCACCGGGTGGCGCCGTACACCGAGCGCAAGCTGCTGGTCGACAGCCTGCTCGCGAGCGAGCAGCAGCTCGCCCAGGCCCAGCGCGTCGCGCGCCTCGGCAGCTGGCAGCGCGACGTCGACACCGACGAGATGACCTGGTCCGACGAGATGTACCGGCTGCTGGGCCTGGCACCCCAGGAGGTCCCGTCGACGCTCGAGACGTTGCTGTCCTTCGTCCATCCCGACGATCGCGACCAGGTCGTCCAGGAGGCACGGGCCGCGGCCGCGCAGAGCGAGGAGTACTCCTACGAGGCCCGCATCATGCGGCGCGACGGGTCGATCCACTGGGGGCGGGTGATCGCGTACGTCGAGCGCGACGCCACCGGCCGCGCGGTGCGCACCGGCGGCACCGTGCAGGACATCACCGACCTGCGCACGGCCGACGAGCACGCCGCGGAGGCCACCCGCCGCCTCGAGCTGCTCGGACAGATGGCGACGGCCGCCAACCTCGCGAGCTCGCTCGAGGAGGCCCTCGTCCTCATGGCCCACGGCCTGCCCGACCGCACCGGCTGGTACGCGCTGGGCGCCTGGTCGTACGCCGAGGACGGGACGGCCGCGCCGGTCGAGCTCGCCTCGCCGCCGCAGCCCAGCGTCCCCCTGCCCTTCGACCCCGAGCTCGCCGAGCGGGCCCGGGCCGCTCGGGCCGTGGTGGTCGCCGAGGCCCCGGGCCTCGAGGAGACCCACAGCGTGGTGGCCTTCCCGGTCACCATCGGCGAGGAGGTCGTCGCCGTGGCGGAGGTGCTCGCCGACGAGGTGCCTCCCGACGCGAACGCCCGCCAGCTCATCGCGCAGGTCGCCGGCCAGCTCTCGGTCGTGGCCGAGCGCGAGCGCAGCGCCACCCAGCTCGCCGAGGCCCGGGACGCCGCGATGGAGGCGTCGCGGTTGAAGTCGGAGTTCCTCGCCACGATGAGCCACGAGATCCGCACCCCGATGAACGGCGTCATCGGCCTGACCGACCTGCTGATGCTCACCGAGCTCGACGAGCACCAGCGCCGCCTGACCGAGAACCTCCAGGGCGCCGGGCTCACCCTGCTCGGGATCATCAACGACATCCTCGACCTGTCCAAGATCGAGGCCGGCAAGCTCGAGCTGGAGACGGCCGACTTCGACGTGCGCGCGGTCTTCGACCAGGTCGCCTCGGTGCTCAGCGGGCCCGCGCACAGCAAGGGCCTCGAGCTCGTGGTCGCCTGCCACCCCGACGTACCCGCGCAGCTGAGCGGCGACTCGGTGCGCTTCGGGCAGATCCTCACCAACCTCGGGTCGAACGCGGTGAAGTTCACCGACCGCGGCGAGGTCGTGATCCACGCCCGCGTCGTGGGAGAGACCCCCGAGGACGTGGTGATCCGCGTCGACGTCGCCGACACCGGCGTCGGCATCGACGCTCACCAGCGCGAGCGGCTCTTCGACGCCTTCACCCAGGCCGACCCGTCGACCACCCGCCGCCATGGCGGCACCGGCCTCGGCCTGGCCATCTCCCGCCAGCTGGTGACGGCCCTGGGTGGTGAGATCTGGGTCGAGAGCGAGCCGGGTCGCGGCAGCACGTTCTCGTTCACCGCCCGCCTCGGCCGCGGCTCGGGAGGGACCACCCGACCGCGGGACCGCCAGCCCGCCCTCGCGCTGGCCGGCCGCCGGGCCCTCATCGTCGACGACAACGAGACCAACCGGCTGATCCTCGACCAGCAGCTCTCGGCCTGGCGGATGCGGCCGGTGGCCGTGGCGTCGGCCGCCGAGGGGATCGCCACGCTGCGGGAGGCCGCCCGGTCCGGCGACCCGTACGACGTGGCGCTGCTCGACCTGATGATGCCCGGCGTCGACGGGCTGATGCTCGCCCGCCAGGTGCAGGCCGACCCGACGCTCGGCTCGCCGGCGATGCTGCTGCTCACCTCCGACCAGACCGTGACCCGCGACGAGGTCGAGGCCGCCGGTGTGCGGGCCTCGCTGAGCAAGCCGGTGCGCCACGGCGAGCTGCGCGGCGCGCTCCTCGCGCTCCTGGGCGAGGCCGTCGAACGCCCCGCACCCACCGCGGCCTCCGGGGAGAGCCTCGGCGTGCGCGTCCTCGTGGTCGAGGACAACGAGATCAACCAGATGGTCGCGGCGGGGCTGCTGCAGAACCTGGGGTGCACCGTCGACGTCGCCGGCGACGGGCTCGAGGCCGTCGAGCTGTTGACCCGGCCGCACGAGTACGCCGCCGTCCTCATGGACTGCCGGATGCCGCGCCTCGACGGCTTCGACGCGACCCGGCAGGTCCGGCGTCGCGAGCCCGTCGGCCGGCGGGTGCCGATCATCGCGATGACCGCGTCGGCGATGGAGGGCGAGCGGGAGCGGTGCCTGGCCTCCGGCATGGACGACTACCTCACCAAGCCCGTCGAGCCCGCCGAGCTCGAGCGGGTCATCCGCGAGTGGGCGCTCCCGGCGGAGGAGGAGACCGCCACCGCGGAGAGCGACGGCGATCCGGAGGAGGGCGTCCTCGACACCGAGCGCATCGCGATGCTCGACGGCCTGCGCAAGGACGGCGTCAGCTTCTTCGAGCGCACCGCCGCGTCGTTCATGGGGCGGGTCGGTGACCAGCTGATGGCGATCCGCGCCGCGATCGCGCGCGGGGACGCGATGGGACTGCTGACCTCCGCCCACCAGCTGAAGGGCAGCGGCCTCAACCTGGGTCTCCCCCGCGTCGCGGAGGCGGCCCAGGCCCTCGAGACGCTCGGCATCGAGGGCCGCACCGACGGCGCCGACCCGCTGCTCACCCACCTCACCGCCGAGGTCGAGATCGCCGTCGCCGCGCTGCAGCGCGCGACGACGCAGCACCGCTGACGGACGCCACCCGATGCCACCGGCTGCGCCCACCCTGCCGCGGTTCGCCCTGGCCGGACGGCGACGCCCGGTCGACCTCGTGGTGCCCGGCTCCTCGCTGGGCGAGGTGGTGGCGCCGTACGCCGCGGCGAGCGGGCCCGGCCCGCGGCTCGAGCTCACCTCGGGCGATGACCGGCTCGTCGCCCGCTGCGACGGCACGGCGGCGTGGCTGGAGGTGACGACCGGGGGCGCGACGACCCGGCACCGGTCGCGGCGCCACGCTCGCACGCGCGGTCCGGCGCGCGAGCTGGGGCTCGCGCTCACCGGCACCCGCCTCAGCGTGCTGGCCCGCGGGCCGGGCCCGTGGACGGTGCACGCCCGGGTGGACCTGCAGGGCCGGATCGACACCCGCGACGAGGCCTGGCTGGCCGGCCTGACCAGCGACGCGGCGGTGGCGGGCCGGTTCGGTCAGCTCGGGCTGCGCGACGTGCGCCTGGTCTCCGGGGCGACCGCGCGACAGGCGGACCAGCCGGTGCTGCTCTCGGCGACCAGCGCCGGGCCGGGCTTCTTCGACACGGCCCACACCTCGTTGTGGGAGCTGGACCCCCGCACCCTCGGGCTCACCCACGTGTCGGACCTGTTCTTCCGGCGTCCCGACCGGCCGGGCGCGTACGGCGACCACGCCACCCACGTGCTCCGCGACGGCGACGGGTGGCTGGTGGCGACCAGCACCTGGGGCGACTTCGACCGGCGCCGGCCGAGCGTCGGGGTGACGCTCGCCCGCACGGACGCCGACCTGCGCCGCGGCGTGCACCTCCTCGACGCCGAGCCGCTTCCGCTGCCGGTCGACGGCCTGTCCTCGGTCGGGGTCTGGGACCCGCACCTGGCGCGCACCGAGGACGGCTGGCTGGTCGGGTTCGTGAGCGCGACCCGCTACTTCAGCTTCCACCCGGCACTGGCCGCCGGCCCGTCGCTGGACGACCTCACCCTGTCCGGCGCCGCCACGGACCTCACCCAGTCCGAGGGCACGACCGTGGCCCACCTCGACGGTGCGTGGCGGGTGCTCGCCAGCGACAAGCACACCCGCCGCTACCCCGTGTTCGACCTGGCGATGCGCGAGGTCGGGGCGCTGCAGGCGCCGTACCCCACCAACATCCCGTGGCCGACGCTGGTGCCGGTCGGGGACTCCTGGTTGCTGGTCGGCTTCAACGGGCGGCCGACCGGCGGCCCGGTGCCGGGCTACGGAACGCACGGCGACGTCGTGTTCAGCCGGACGATCCCACCGCCGGCCTGAACGGACTACCGTGTGAGGCAGGACACGGCGCCACCCCTGCCGCGTCCTCCCCGACCGCGCCACACCACCCTCGTGGCCGACACCGAAAGTAGGCGCCACCCATGTCTGCAGCTGCCACCCCCGCACCCTCCCCCGCCGCCGACGTCTTCGAGCTCGGCTCGGAGCACGAGCAGGTCGTCTTCGCCAACGATCCCGCCACCGGCCTGCGCGCGATCGTCGCGATCCACTCGACGGCCCTGGGCCCCGCCCTCGGCGGCACCCGCTTCTACCCCTACGCCTCGACCGCCGACGCGGTGCGTGACGTCCTCAACCTCTCGCGCGGCATGTCCTACAAGGCCGCGCTCGCCGGCCTCGACCTCGGCGGCGGCAAGGCCGTGATCATCGGTGACCCGACGACCCAGAAGACCGAGCCGCTCCTGCGTGCCTACGGCCGCCACGTGCAGTCGCTCGGCGGGCGCTACTACACCGCCTGCGACGTCGGGACCTTCTCCTCCGACATGGACGTCATCGCACGGGAGTGCTCGTTCGTCACCGGCCGCACGGTCGCCCACGGCGGAGCCGGGGACAGCTCGGTGCTGACGGCGTACGGCGTCTTCCAGGGCATGCGCGCGGCCGCGACGGTCGCGTGGGGCGGCCCGTCGCTCGAGGGCCGCACCGTCGGCGTCGCCGGCGTCGGCAAGGTCGGCCACCACCTCGTGCGCCACCTGGTGGAGGACGGCGCCACGGTCGTGGTGACCGACGTCGACGCGGCGTCGATCGAGCGGGTGCGCACGGAGCACCCGGCGGTGCGCGTGGTCGGGTCGACCGACGAGCTCGTGGCCTCGGCCCTGGACGTCTACGCGCCCTGCGCCCTCGGCGGCGCCCTGACCGACGAGGTCGTCGAGGTGCTCTCGGCGCGCATCGTGTGCGGCGCGGCCAACAACCAGCTCGCCCACCCGGGGGTCGAGAAGGCGCTCGAGGAGCGCGGCATCCTCTACGCCCCCGACTACTGCGTGAACTCCGGCGGCCTGATCCAGGTCGCCGACGAGCTCGAGGGCTTCTCCTTCGAGCGCGCCCACCAGCGCGCCACCGGCATCTTCGACACCACGCTGAGCGTCTTCGAGCGCGCCGCGTCCGACGGCGTGCCTCCCGCCATCGCCGCCGACCGGCTCGCCGAGCAGCGGATGCGCGAGGTCAGCCGGTTGCGCGGGGTGTGGCTGCCTGCTCGCTGAGGCTCGCCAGCCGGTGTCGTCGGTCCACCCCGCCACCTGGCGGGGGACGCCCCGTGCGGTCGCCCGGGGACGTCATACGAAGTGGGCGCCCCAGCGACCAGGACGTATGACGTCTGGCGCGCCGCTCCGGGGGCGTCATACGAGGTGGCCGTCCCAGCGACCAGGACGTATGACGCCCCGGGGTGACCACAGGTCGGCGGCATCCCGACAGGTGCGTCTTTCCGGTCCTGGGCGTCGGCGGTCAAGGGCGGCGAAGCCGGCGAAGCGAACCCTTGACGGCCGACGCCCAGGACCGACAATCAAGCACCGGGAGGCCGCCGACACATCGTGGCGACATCAAGGGATCAGGCGCCCCGCCAAGCTGCGAGAACGCACGCCCCGGAGGACGTCCTACGACCCGACCGCGGGCGTCGTGCCCGACGGATCGATGATCCGAGTCAGCTCAGTCGCGCGAGGGACCGGTGTAGTCCGACCACTTCTCGAGCACCTCAGGCTCGACCTGGTCGGTGTCGTCGTCGTCGCTCCGCCCGTGCAGCTCGTTGGCCAGTGCCCCGAAGTCCGTCTCGTGAGTGCGGTACTTCAGGTCGCGTGCGACCTTCGTCTGCTTGGCTTTCGCTCGGCCGCGCCCCATAGGGTCAGCCCCCTCGCACGCTCGGCCGGGGCACGTGGCACCCGGGCTGTCTCAAAGATTTCTCGTGGGGCCAACGCTACCTGCTGGGCGGCTGTTCCCGCACATCCGTTCGGTGTTTTGGACCCCCGGGGCCCGGAACCGGCCCAGAACCGGCCCGGAACCAGCCCGGAACCGGCCCGGAACGTCACCAGCCGGGGTGCTGCCCGACCAGCTCGACGCGGCCTCCGCGCTCGGCGTCGTCCGCGCCGACCGCGGCCACCTCGCCCGCCACCCAGGCGCGTACGCCGTGCTCGCCGAGCACCGCGATCGCGGCGTCGACGTCCTCGGGGTCGGTCAGCGCGACCATGCCGACGCCGCAGTTGAGGGTGGCCTCGAGGTC
>NZ_JANINT010000439.1 GCF_024509035.1 Nocardioides sp.
TCCTGGCCCGTCGGCGTCTGGCTGCGGTCGCGGCAACGGATGCGCCGCCCGTTCCCGGTCGTGCCCGCGACCGCCCACCAGACGATCGACGAGCACCCCCACGAGCACGGTGACGACTGCGGCCACGTCGCCGTGCCTCACGGCGACCACGTCGACTACGTCCACGACGGGCACCGGCACGCACCGCACGGGAGGCACTATGACGAGCACTGACGACCAGAGCACGCCGGCCACCGCGCTGCGCCCCACGCGCCAGCGCCGGGCGGTCACCGAGGTGCTCGACACGTTCGCGGACTTCCGCTCCGCCCAGGAGATCCACGAGCTGCTCGCCCGGTGCGGGACGCCCGTCGGTCTCGCCACGGTCTACCGCACGCTGCAGCGGCTCGCGGAGGCCGGCGAGGTCGACGTGCTGCGCACCGAGGACGGCGAGGCCATCTACCGCCGCTGCTCCGACAGCCACCACCACCACCTCGTGTGCCGCTCGTGCGGCGCGACGGTCGAGGTGGAGGGTCCGGCCGTCGAGCGCTGGACCCGCGCCATCGCCGCCGAGCACGGGTACGCCGACGTCAGCCACACCCTGGAGATCTTCGGCACCTGCCGCACCTGCGGCTGAGGCCCCGGCGCGCGGTCAGGGCCTGAGCGGCAGCCGCACCCGGAACACGCTGCCGGTGTCAAGCTCGCTGGTGACCTCGATCCGGCCCCCGTGGCTCTCGACGATCGACTTGGTGATGCTCAGCCCGAGCCCCACACCCTGGATCGAGCGTTCCTGGGCCTGCCGGCTGCGGAAGAACCGCGTGAACAGCCGGTCGCGGTCGGCGGGGGCGATCCCGATGCCGGTGTCGGTGACGCAGAGCTCGGCCCGGTCGCCGTCGATGCCCAGCTGCACGTGGACGCGTCCCCCGGCGAGGGTGTACTTCACGGCGTTGGACACCAGGTTGTCGACCACCTGCCCCATCCGCTCCTCGTCGGCCAGCACCACCAGCGACTCCGGTCCCTCCAGCTCCACCGTGACCCCGTTGCGCGCGGCCGTCGACGCGACCGCGGCCACGCAGTCGCGGACGATCGCCGCCAGGTCGATCGGGGTCCGCACCACCGGCAGCTGGCCCTCGTCGGTGCGCGCGGTGTGGAGCAGGTCGGCGACCAGGCGGTGCAGGCGGCCGGTGTTGCGCGCGACGACCTCGAGCTGCGCGACCACGTCGGGCGGCAGGTCGTCGCGCTCGAGGAGGATGTTGACGTAGCCCACGATCGAGGTCAGCGGGGTGCGCAGCTCGTGGGAGACCGAGGCGACGAACTCGTCCTTGACCCGCAACGCCTTCATGTAGTCGGTGACGTCCTTGTAGGCCAACGATGCCCCGGCCAGCTGGCCGGCGTCGTTCTCGACCCGTCGCGCCGAGACGGAGAGGGCGCGCCGCGTCAGCGGGTCGCGGCCGATCCACATCCGGACGTCCTCGAACTCCTCGCCCCGGCTGGCGCGGTACGTCGGCATCTCCTCCCGTGCCAGCTCGCGCGCCCCCGTGGCGTCGTAGACCGCGCCCAGCTCCCCGGCCCGTCCCGAGTGCCCGTCGGGATACGCGAGCCGCATGAACTCGGCATGGCGCCGGTTCATCCCCTCGTAGCCGCCGTCGCGGTCGAGCAGGAGCAGACCGACGTCCACGGTGTCGAAGATCGCCTGGGACACACGGCGCTGATGCTCGATGACCTCGAGGCTGGCCCGGACCCGTTCGATGGCATAGGAGATCGCCAACGCCGCCCAGGTCGCGACCGGCGGGATCAATACGGTGCGGGCCAGGGTCGCACCGGAGACCCCGAGGTACGCCAGCCCCGGGAGTGCGAGGAGGAGCGTGGTCGCGAGAAGCACCACCAGCGCTCCACTGCGGCCGTACTGCCGACCCAACCAGAGCGCGGGGACCACGGCGAGCACCCCGGCCGCGCTGCCCGCGGCGTCCATCCGGGAGAGCCCCAGGGCGAGGATGTCGACGGTCGGCACCACCCCGATCGCCCAGGGCGGGACCCTCCGCCACGGCACCGTGAAAGCGGCCACGGTCGTCGCCGCGACCACCCCGAGCCCCGCCATCGGCCACGAAGCGAGGCCCATCGAGGACCCCCCGGCCTTGCGGAGCAGCAGGTCGGCGACGAACATCGCCCCGAACACCGTCTGCACCATGGCGGGGTCGTGCTCCTCGGCGAAGAGCAGACGTCGGTGCAGGCCCGCGAGTCTCGTGGCGAGACGGGTCATGGTGGGCGTTCAGTCCTCGACGGGCCCAGGCGGGGCCACCGGGTTGGGCGCGGCGCCGCCATAGCGCCGGTCGCGGCTCGCGTAGAGCTCGATCGCGTGCCACAGGTGGCGGCGGTCGACGTCGGGCCAGAGCACGTCGGTGAAGACCAGCTCGGAGTAGGCCGCCTGCCAGAGCATGAAGTTGGAGAGCCGCTGCTCCCCCGACGTGCGCCAGACGAGGTCGGCGTCGGCGAGCTCCGGCACGTAGAGGTGACGGGCGAAGGTCTTCTCGTCCACCTTCTCGGGGTCCAGTCGCCCTGCGGCGACCTCACGAGCGATGCTGCGGGCGGTGTCGGCGAGCTCGGCGCGCCCCCCGTAGTTGACGCACATCGTCAGCGTCAGCACGTCGTTGCGCCGCGTCAGCTCCTCGGCGACCTGCAGCTCCTTGACGACCGACTTCCACAGTCGCGGAGCGCGACCGGCCCACCGGACCCGGACGCCGAGCTCGTGCATCTCGTCGCGACGGCGACGGATCACGTCGCGGTTGAACCCCATGAGGAAGCGGACCTCGTCCGGGGTGCGCGACCAGTTCTCCGTCGAGAAGGCGTACGCCGAGACCGCCTTCACGCCGATCTCGATCGCGCCCTCGACCACGTCGAACAGCGAGTGCTCGCCCTGCTCGTGGCCCTTGGTCCGCGGCAGCCCGCGCTGCTTGGCCCAGCGACCGTTGCCGTCCATGACGATCGCGACGTGCCGCGGCACCAGGTCGGGCGGCAGCGCCGGCGGGCGAGCGCCCGACGGGTGCGGGGTGGGCTGCCGGACCGTTCGTCTCACGGCCGCGAGCCTAGTGGCCCTCCGGCCGAGGAGGGGGCTGGTTGCGAGGGGCGCGCCGCAGCTCAGGAGGCGAGCTGCGCTGCGTGGCGCGGAAGGACGACCCGGAACTCGCTCCCCCGGCCCGGCTCGCTCTCGACCTCGATCCGGCCCCCGTGGCTCTCGACGATGGACTTGGTGATCGACAGTCCGAGGCCGATGCCCTGGATGGCGCGCCGGCTGGCCTCGGTGCCGCGGTGGAACCGGGTGAACAGTCGCGCCTGGTCGGCCGGTGGGATGCCGATCCCGGTGTCGCGGACCGTGATCTGCACGACGCCCCCGGTCGCGGCCGCCCGCACCTGGACGAGGCCTCCCGCCTCGGTGTACTTCAACGCGTTGGAGACCAGGTTGTCGACCACCTGGGTCAGTCGCCGCGGGTCCCCCCGGAAGGTGATGCGGTCCGGGATCTCGGCGTCGAGGCGCAGACCGAGCCGGCAGGCCTCCGGACGAGCGCCGGCGACACACCCGCGGACCAGCTCCGCCAGGTCGGTGTCCCGACCGCGCACCGGCACCGGCCGGCCCGCGTGCTGCACCTCGTCGATGAGGTTCTGCACCAGCCGCTCGAGCCGCTTGCCGTTGCGGGCGACCGCTTCGAGCTGCTTGCGCAGCACCGGGTCCAGATCCGAGCGGTCCAGCGCGACGTCGATGTAGCCCACGATCGGCGTCAACGGCGTCCGCAGCTCGTGCGAGACGAGCGCGACGAAGTCGTCCTTGACCTGCATGGCCCGCATCAGGTCGGTGACGTCCGTGTAGGCCACGGCCGCTCCCACCACGTTGCCGTCGGCGTCCTCGACCCGGCGGGCCGAGACCGACATCGCCCTCCGGGTGGCGTCGTCCGGCCCGATCCACACCCGGACGTCGTCGAACTCCTCCCCCCGCCTGGCCCGGGCGGTGGGCACGTCCTCGATCGGCACCGGAGTGAGCCCCGACTCGTCGAAGACCCGCGCGGCCGAGAGATCGCCTCCGGGGTACGCGAGCTCGGAGAACTCCGCGAGCCGCTCGTTGATCAGGGCGGGAAGACCGTGCTCGTCGAGCAGCGCGAGCCCGACGTCGGCCGCTCCGAAGACCGCCTCCCCCGAACGGCGGCCACGCTCGATCAGCTCGAGGGCGTCCGCCAGGTCGGCCTCCCGAGCCTCCGCCTGGGCCTGGGCGGCGCGCGCGAGCACGAGGGCTGCGTTCGTCGCGAAGGCACTCAGCCCGGACAGGACCGTGAGGAGGAGGAGCCACTCCACGTTGAACAGCCCCCAGCCGCGCGAGACCAGCTGGGGCACGACGAGGAACGCGATGGTCGACCCGACGGCGAGGCCCACCCCGCGGCGGCCCAGCTCGACCCCGAGCCAGATGGACGGCAGGACGACCAGGCCCGAGGCGACGTCGAACCGAGCCGTGAGCGAGCATGCCGAGGGTGGCGATGTGGAGGACCGCGCTCGCGCGAGCCAGCGCCGCGACCCTGGCGGCGGGTGCGGTCAGCACGACAAGTCCGGCGAGCCCGGCCAGCACGACCCCGGCGACCGGCCACGACACCAGCGGGACCGGCCCCTCACCGGCGATCCGGAGGCCGAGGGCGACCACGAGGATGAGCGTGAAGGACGACTGGAGGACGCGCGGATCCGGATCGCCGCCGTTCCAGCACAGGTGCTGGAACAGCCAGCGGCCTCGCGTTTCCGACGCGTGCACCGCTCACCTCCGTCCCTCGTCCCAGGAAGGTGATCGGCGGGTCCCCAGCCGACCTGAGGCCCAGCCGACGGACTCGGGCCCGGGCGCGTGCTCAGCGCTCGACGTACGCCAAGGACTTCAGCCCGCGCTCGAGGTGCCAGGCGAGGTAGGCCGCGACCAGCGAGCTGGCCTCCTTGAGGTGGCGCGCCGGCGCGGGGTCGACGATCTCCCAGTCACCCGCGAGCAAGGCACCGAGCAGCCCCACGGTCTCGGGGGCGGGCGATGCGGATCCGGGCACGCGGCAGGTCGAGCAGAGCACCCCGCCCATCGACGGGTTGAACCACCGGTGCCGGGTCTCCTCGGCGGGCAGCGTGCCGCACCGGGCGCAGTGGTCGAACGACGGCGCGTAGCCGGCGACGGACAGCGAACGCAGCAGGTAGGAGTCGAGGACCTGGCCGGGCGCGTGCTCCCCAGCCACCATCGCCCGCAGCCCGCCGACCAGCAGCAGGAACTGCTGCACCGAGGGCTCGCGCTCCTCGGCCACCAGACGGTCGGCGGTCTCGAGCATGACCGTGCCGGCGGTGTAGCGGTCGTAGTCGAGCCCGAGCCCCTTGGAGAACGGCGTGAGCGTCTCGGCCTGGGTGATCGTGTCGAGGCTGCGCCCCTCGGCGAGCTGGAGGTCCACATGCGTGAACGGCTCGAGCCGGGACCCGAAGCGCGAGGTGGTGCGGCGCACGCCCTTGGCCACGGCGCGCACCCGACCGTGCTGGCGGGTCAGCAGCGTGACGATGCGATCGGCCTCACCCAGCTTGTGGGTGCGCAGCACGATGGCCTCGTCGCGGTAGAGCATGGGGACAATTGTGCCCCGCGGGCGCGCAGCACCACGTTGACCCGCCCGAAAGTTCCGGGCGGGTCGACTCAGGCGCCGGCGCGGCGGCTGCGGCGGGGTGCCTTCCAGCACCGGGTCGCCAGGTCGGCCGCGTGCCGGTCGAGGCGGTCGGGGTGCAGCCGCCACTCCGCCACCGAGCGGGCCTTGACGAACGTGCCCTTCGGCAGCTCCTCGGCGAGCATCCGGGCGTCGGCGACCGGGTGCATGGGGTCTGCACCGTGACCGACCACCAGCGCGGGCACACGGATCGCCCGCCGCTCGCGGGCGGAGGGGGCCGCGCGGCCGAAGAACAGCCCGTGCAGGAGCGCCGCCATCGCGGCCGGACGCTGGTCGCAGGTGTCGAGGGCGATGCCGGCCCAGAACGGGACGATCCCGCGGGGCACCGGCCGGGTCAGCCGCCGCAGCAGGCTGACCGAGAGCGGGGCGAAGCGCGCGGCGAGCAGCAGCGGACCGAACGCGAGGATGCCTGCCTCGACCCCGTTGTCGAGGATGGGCGCGTCGAGGATCAGACCGCGTACGCGGCCACCGGCGACGGCCGCGGTCTCGAGGGCCACGTTGGCGCCGAGCCCGGAGCCCCCGACGACGGCCTGGGCGGCGCCCAGGTGGTCGAGGAGCGCGACGACCTGCTCCGCGAACGCCGTGACCGAGTAGGCGTGCGGGTCCGCGGGACGGTCGGAGCGACCGTGGCCGAGCGGGTCGAGGGTGACCACGTGCAGGCCCTCGCCCGCCAGGACCCGGGCGAGCGGCTGCTGCATCCGGCGCGGCATCAGCTCGCCGGGCAGGAGGACCACCCAGGCGTCGCCGGCGCCGTACTCGGTGTACTCGAGACGGTCGCGGCCCGCCTCGGTCTCCACGAAGAACTGCCCGATCCGCTCCGACACCAGCATGGGCCCAACATAGGCCAGCGACCGCAGCAGAGGGCGCAACGCGAGGCCTGGATGCCCCGAACCTCGTGCGCACAGGCTCCGGGTGGAAGAGACTCCTTCCATGGTCCCCCGCCGTGGCGAGCTCGCGTGGCCGGCCACGCTCGCCCTGCTGGTGGCGATCTACGGCGCGAGCACGGTGGCCGTGACCTTCGCTCCCGAGCACGGCGCGGTCGCCACCTGGTGGCCCGGCGCCGGGCTCTCCGTCGTCCTGATCGCGTTCACCCGACGCCGGCGGTGGGCGCCGATGCTCCTGGCGATCGTCGTCGTCTGCACCCTGGCGAACATGACCGGGGGACGCCAGCTCGACGGCTCTGTCGTCCTGAGCGTGGGTGATGCCGGCGTGGCGCTGATCGCCGGAGCGCTGCTGCGACGCGGAGACCGGACGCCGAGGCTGTCCTCCTTCGAGGACCTCGGTCGCGTGGCCGCCGCCGCACTGCTCGGTGCCCTCGCCATCGCCGTGACCGCCCCCGTGGCCCTCGCCGTCCTCGCCGACGGCAACGCGTGGCAGGTCGCGCGGTCGGTCTACACCTCCCAGGCGACGTCGATCCTCGTGATCGTCCCCGCCGCCCTCGCCACGCTGGACCGGGCCCGGACGCCGATCTCCGCGGAGACCCTGCTCCAGGCGGCGACCTTCGCGGCCGTCACCGCCGTGGTCTTCGCCCCCGGCCAGACGTTGGCGCTCTCGACCCTGCCGCTCCCGGTGCTGGCCTGGGCGGCGTTGCGCCTCGACCTGCGCGTGGTGACGTGGGAGGTCGTCGGGTTCGCGATCGTGGTGACGTACCTGAGCTCGATCGGCGGCGGGCCGTTCGCCGGGGACTTCGACGACGGTGACATCGGAGCCACCACGATGGCGACCCTGGTGCAGGGCTACCTGCTGTGCACCGCGACGGTGGCGACACCGCTGGCGCTGGCCATGGACCTGCGGCACCGCCTGCTGGCACGTCTCACCGCCAGCGAGCGTCTGTTCCGGCGCAACTTCACCGAGTCGATGATCGGCATGGTGCTGCTGCGCAACGGTCGCAGCCTCCTGGAGATCGTCGACGTGAACGAGGCCGCGGCCCGCATCATCGGCGGCTCCCGGTCACCGGTCGGCCGCGGCCTGGCCGAGGTGCTCGACACCCGGGAGCCGATCGAGCTGGTCGCGGCGCAGATGCTGGCCGGCAGCCCGGACGGCTGGCGGGCGCAGACCGGGTTGCGCGACCGGCCCGGCGCCCGCGTGAACGTCGCCCTCTCGCTGCTGACCGCGGGCCCCGAGCCGACGTACTCCGCCCAGCTGCTCGACGTCACGGCCGAGTACGACGCCCGCCGCCAGCTGGAGGCCGCCGAGAAGCTCACCGGCGCGACGCTCGACACGACGGCGGCGCTGATCCTGGTCATCGACGCGCGGGGCACGATCGTCCGGGTCAACCAGGCGGCCACCGAGCTCACCGGCTACCCGGCCGACGCGCTCGTGGGCCGCAGGATCTGGGAGACCTCGCTGGCGCCGGCGACCGCCGGCGACATCGAGGCCCTGTTCACCTGGCCCAACCGCTCCGGCGCGGCCGTGAGCCGCGAGACGCTCGCCACGACGCGCAGCGGCGAGACGCTGCGGGTGCTCTGGAACAGCAACATCGTGCGGGGCGAGGACGACCAGCCGGCGTACGCCGTCATCACGGGCATCGACGTGACCGCCGAGCGCACCGCGGCCGGCATGTACTCCCACCTCCTCCAGGCCGCCATCACCACCGCGCTGATCGGCATCGACACCCACGGCCTGATCACGGTCTTCAACGCGGGCGCCGTGAACCTGCTGGGCTACGACGCGCACGACATGGTCGGCCGGCCGTTCGTCGGACTGCTGGACCCCGACGAGCTCCGGGCCCGCAGCGGCGGGACCGCCGACGGGGACGCGTTCGCCAAGCTGGTCGCCGGCATCGCCGCGGGCGGCGAGACCGCACCGCGCGACTGGACCTGGGTCGGCTCCGACGGGCGTCCGCACACCGTGTCGATGACGCTGAGCGTCGCCGCGGACGCGTTCGCCGCCCGGGTCGGCTACCTGTGCGTGGGGCGCGACGTGACCGAGGCCCGCGCCAGCCAGGAGCTGCTGGTCGCCGCCCTGGACAAGGAGCGGCTCGCCGTCGAGCGGCTCCGACAGCTCGACGAGGCCAAGAACGAGTTCGTCTCGACCGTCAGCCACGAGCTGCGCACCCCGGTCACCAGCATCGTCGGCTACACCGAGCTCCTCGAGGACGGGACGGTCGGCGAGCCCACGCCGGCCCAGCGCCCGATGCTCGACAGCATCGCCCGCAACGGCCAGCGGCTCATCCTGCTGTGCGACGACCTGCTGACGCTCAGCGGCCTCGACTCCGGCGCGACCAGCTGGGAGCACGAGACCCTCGACCTCGGCTCGCTGCTGCCACCCGTCGAGGAGTCCCTGCGGCCGCTGCTCGCCGGTCGCGACCTCGACCTGGTGGTGAGCGCACCCCCCGAACCGGTGCTGGTCCTGGGCGACCGGGTCCAGCTCGAGCGGGTGCTGACCAACCTGCTCGGCAACGCCGTGAAGTTCACCGAGGACGGCGGTCGCATCGAGTGCCGCGTCGAGCGACGCGACGGCGAGGCCTGGGTCTCGATCAGCGACACCGGCCTCGGCATCCCGGTCGAGGAGCAGGCCGGACTGTTCCAGCGGTTCTTCCGCTCCTCGACCGCCCAGCACAGAGCGATCCAGGGCACCGGCCTGGGCCTGTCGATCGTGGCCGCGACCGTCGCCGCCCACGGCGGCCGGATCGACGTCGAGTCTGCGCACCTCGAGGGCACCACGTTCACCGTGCGGCTGCCCCTCGCGAGGTAGCGGCCTCGTGCCGAGCGCCAACCGCAACCACACCGTCTGGCGATCAACCCGAAGCCGCATCCGCGGCCCGCGTGGCGGCGGAGCCGACACGCGAGACGCGGCCTCCGGCTACTGCGTCCGGTTGACCGCGCTGATCACGGCCTTGAGGGAGGCGGTGACGATGTTGGCGTCGACCCCGACGCCCCAGTAGACCTGGTCGCGCACCAGGCACTCGACGTACGCCGCCGCCAGGGCGTCGCCGCCGGCGGAGAGCGCGTGCTCGGCGTAGTCGAGGACCCGCACGTCCCACTCGTGGGGCAGGTCGTTGATGGCGTTGACGAACGCCGCGATCGGGCCGTTGCCCTCGCCGTGGAGCGAGCGGATCTCGCCGTCGACGTACACGTTCACGTCGAGGGCGTCCTTCTCACCCGCAGCCGAGGAGGTGTGCACCGAGTTGAGCTTGAGCGGGGTCTCGCGGTCGAGGTACTCGGCGCGGAAGATCCCCCAGATCTCGTCCGCGGTGAGCTCGCCGCCCTCGGCGTCGGTGCGCTCCTGGACGACCCGGCTGAACTCGATCTGCGCACGCCGCGGCAGGTCGAGCTTGTGCTCGGCCTTCAGCAGGTAGGCCACGCCGCCCTTGCCGGACTGGCTGTTGACGCGGATCACGGCCTCGTAGGTGCGGCCGACGTCCTTGGGGTCGATCGGCAGGTACGGCGCCTCCCAGGGCAGCTCGCGCACGGACACGCCCTGCTCCTCGGCCTGGCGGTCGAGGTCCTCGAGGCCCTTCTTGATCGCGTCCTGGTGGGAGCCGGAGAACGCCGTGTAGACCAGGTCGCCGGCGTAGGGGTGCCGCGGGTGCACCGGCAGCTGGGTGCAGTACTCGACCGTGCGGCGGATCTCGTCGATGTCGGACAGGTCGACCTGCGGGTCGACGCCCTGGCTGAAGAGGTTGAGCGCCAGCGTGACCAGGTCGACGTTGCCGGTGCGCTCGCCGTGGCCGAACAGGCAGCCCTCGACGCGGTCGGCGCCCGCCATGACCGCGAGCTCGGTGGCGGCGACCGCGGTGCCCCGGTCGTTGTGCGGATGCAGCGAGATCACGGTGTTCTCGCGCCGGGTCAGCTGGCGGGAGAACCACTCGATCTGGTCGGCGTACACGTTCGGGGTCGCGACCTCGACGGTCGCGGGCAGGTTGAGGATGATCTCGCGGCCGTCGTCGGGCTGCCAGACGTCGGAGACGGCCTCGCACACCTCGACCGAGAACGGCAGCTCGGTGCTGGTGAAGATCTCCGGGCTGTACTCGTAGCCGATGACGGTCGTGTCGAGGTTGCTCTCGACGTGCTTCATCACCAGCTGGGTGCCGCGCACGGCGATGTCCTTGACCTCGTCCTTGCTGGCCCGGAACACCACGCGGCGGAACAGCGGGGCCAGCGCGTTGTAGAGGTGGATGTTGGCGCGGGGGACGCCGATCAGCGACTGCACGCTGCGCTCGATCAGGTCCTCGCGGGCCTGCGTCAGCACCGAGATCGTCACGTCGTCGGGGATGTGGTCGCCCTCGATGAGCTGGCGCACGAAGCTGAAGTCGGTCTCGCTCGCCGAGGGGAACCCGACCTCGATCTCCTTGTAGCCCATCTTCACCAGGAGCTCGAACATCTTCATCTTGCGAGCCGGCGACATCGGGTCGATGAGCGCCTGGTTGCCGTCGCGCAGGTCGGTGGAGAGCCACCGCGGCGCCTGGGAGATCGACCGGTTCGGCCAGGTGCGGTCGGGCAGGTCGATCGGCGGGAAGGCCCGGTAGCGCTGGAACGGCATCGGACTGGGCTGCTGCTGCGGGATGGTCATGAGGGTTCCTCGGTGGGCTGGTCGGAGAGGCCGGCGCACGCACACACTCCGCAGCGAGGGGGTCCGGCTGCCCGGATCGGGCTCAGACCTCGCTGCGGCAGCGAAGGAGGAGGCTGCGCATCATGACCCGGACACCATAACGCACCGGACGGCCCGCCGTTCCCGCAGGCAGTGGGCCGTCCGGGTGCTGGACCCTGGGGATCCGGTCGTCGTCGCCGTACCTGTCGGGTGGACCCCCACGCCAACCGGTCCCGGCACTCACCCCTTAGGGCGGACTTCAGGCTGTCGAGGGGTAGTCGCAGGCGGGCCGGGTACGACTCGGACAGCGCCGTGGTCCCACCGGGTTGCACTCCCTGAGCAAGCAGGTAGCGTCGAGAGGGCGGAGACGGTCGCACCACCTTGCTGAGCACACGGCAAGCCACCATCGCTCGGAGATGGAGATCGCCGATGGTCACCACGCCCCTCACGCCCACTACCTCTCACACCGACATCCCCACGGATGCCGCACCCGAGGCCGTCGTCGACGACCTCGGCCAGCTCGGCACGACAGCGGACCCCGACTGCGGCCTGAGCCGCCAGGAGCGCAGCGAGCAGACCACGCGGCTCCTCGACGCGGCGCACCGTGCCGACGACGACCAGGAGCGCGACGAGCTGCTCGGCCGGGTCGTCGTCATCAACCGCGGCGTCGCCGAGGCCGTGGCCTCCCGGTTCCGCAACCGCGGCGTGGCCCAGGAGGACCTGCGCCAGGTCGCCTACGAGGGCCTGACCAAGGCCGTACGGCGCTTCGACCCCACCCTGCGCAACGACCTGCTCACCTATGCGGTGCCCACGATCCGCGGAGAGCTCCAGCGCTACTTCCGCGACCAGGGCTGGACGGTGCGGCCGCCGCGCCGCATCCAGGAGCTGCAGTGGCGGGTCAGCCGGGTCGTCGAGCAGCTGACCCAGGACCACGGCCGCGAGCCGACCGACCAGGAGATCGCGGACGTGCTCGGCACCTCGGTGGAGGAGTACCGCGACGCGGCGACCGCGTTCGGGTGCTTCCAGCCGACCTCGCTCGACCAGCCCCTCGGCCGCGAGACGGAGACCTCGATCGGCGACCTGATCGCGGGCGTCGACGACGACGAGTCCGCCTCGGAGGCGCGGATGACGCTGGCGCCCGTCGTACGCCGGCTCCCCGAGCGGCACCGCCGGATCCTGTACCTGCGGTTCTTCGAGGACCTCACCCAGGAGGAGATCGGCCACGACCTCGGCGTCACGCAGATGCAGGTCTCGCGGCTGTTGAGCCGCATCCTCGGCGACCTGCGTGCCGAGCTGCGCGAGGCCGGCTGAGCCGCTCTCAGGCGGTGGTGCCCGGCTCGAGCCGGGCCCCACCGGGGAGCAGCACGCCTCGGCCGATGGTCGAGCCGCGGCCGACCAGCGTGATCGCGTCCGGGTCGTCGGCGTCGGTGTCCGGCGAGCCCACCTCGGCGGCCGGCCCGATCACGCAGTCCCGGTCGACGACCGACCAGTCCACCCGCGCGCCCTCCGCGATCCGGGTGTCCTGGAAGACCACGCTGTCGCGGACCAGCGCCCCCTCCTCGACGACCACGCCCGGACCGAGCACGCTGCGCAGGACGGTGCCGCGGACCACCGACCCCGGGCTGACCAGGCTGTCGGCGACGCGGCCGCCGTCGAGCACCCGGGCCGGCGGTCGCTGCTGCAGGTGGCCGATGATCGGCCAGTCCGGGTCGCCCAGGACGCCCTGGTCGTCCGTGAGCACGTCACGGTGGGCGGCGAGGTACTTGTGCGGCTGCCCGAGGTCCTTCCAGTAGCCCGGCATCGCGTGCGCGACGACCGTGCCGCGGTCGACGAGGCGAGGCAGCAGGTGGTCCCCGTAGTCACCGAGCCCGGTGTCCCCGTCCTCCGCGTCGGCACCCAGCTCACGGTGGAGCTCCTCGAGGAGCGAGACCAGGGCCGCCGGGTCGTAGACGAAGATCTCGGCCGCCACCGTCCCGGTCCGCGGCCGGTCGGGCTTGTACTCGAAGCGGGTCACCCGCCCCGCGTCGTCGGTCTCGACCGTCGCGTGGTCCGTCGCCTCCTCGACGGGCACGGTCGTCGTGACGACCGTGCACTCCGCTCCGGCGCGCCGATGGGTCCGGACGGCGTCCATCACGTCGAACCGGTAGACGTGGTCGGCGCTCATCACGACGAGCGCGTCGGGCCCGTCCTGGGTGATCTGGTCACGGATCCGGTAGAGCTCGTCGGCGTTGCCCCGGGCGAAGCCGTCCTCGTCGGCACTGCCGGCACCCTCCTGCGGCATGAGCAGCCGCAGGCCGCCACGGTTGCGGTCGAGGTCCCAGGGCCGCCCGTTCTGCACCATCTCACCGAGGCTGCTGCCGAGGAACTGCACCGAGAGCCAGACGTCCGTGATGCCGCTGTGCGCCAGGTTGGAGAGCGGGAAGTCCACGAGCTGGAAGATGCCCGCGAACGGCAGGCCGGGCTTCGCGCGCTCGCGCGTCAGCACGTCCATGCGCCCGCCCGTGCCGCCGGCTTGGACGACGGCGAGGATGTGGTCACGAGGCATGGAGGCACGGTGCCCCCGTGGGCGTCGGAGCACACGTGGGTGGCGGCGGTACGATCACGCGGACGCGGGCCCGGCGTACGACGGGCTCGCCTCGAGACCGTCGCGCGAGGAGGAGCAGTGCCGCTGGCCGCACGCCGCCGCTCGCTCGTCGCGACCGCTGCGACCGGTCTCGCGCTCGGCCTGCTCCTCGCCGGGCTGCTCTCCGCCTGCGGCGAGAAGGCCTCTCCTGCCGCGACCGAGACCCCGCCGAAGCTGGGCGAGTGCCGAGTGCTCGCGCCCGAGGACGTGGCCGAGCCCAGCAACACCACCGAGCCCGTCGAGTGCGCCGAGCCGCACACCGCCGAGACGTTCGCCGTCGGGCAGCTGCCCGACCGCTTCGAGGACGCCGACTACGACGACGAGGGCCTCGGCGCGTGGGCCTACGAGACCTGCTCGCAGGCCTTCATGGACTTCCTCGGGGCCGACGAGAGCCTCGTGATGCGCACGGTCGTCAGCTGGGCGTGGTTCCGCCCGACGGAGGACGCCTGGGACGGCGGCGCCCGCTGGTACCGCTGCGACATCGTGGGCGGCGGCGAGCAGAGCAAGGAGTACGTCGACCTGCCGCCCACGGCGAAGGGCCTGCTCCTGGGCCGTCCGCAGGACACGTGGATGGTCTGCGCCGACGGGCCGACCGTGGCCGGGTCGGTGAAGGTCCCCTGCACCGAGCCGCACCTGTGGCGCGCGGTGACGACGATCGCCCTCGGCGAGAAGGGCGACGACTACCCGGGCGACCGCGTGGTCGAGGTGACCACGCGCGACTTCTGCTCCAAGTCGGTCGGCGCCTGGCTGAACTACCCCGTCGACTACGACTTCGGCTACACCTGGTTCCACGAGGCGGAGTGGGACGCCGGCAACCGGCGGTCGGTGTGTTGGGCCAAGACCGAGCAGTGAGGCGGCCGCTCGCCGCGACCGTGCTGGCGGCCTCGCTGACGGCGGCGCTGACGGCGGCGCTGACCGCCTGCAGCGGGGGCGACGCGCCGTCCGCCCAGCCGACGCCGACCTCGGCTCCCACCACCAGCCAGGCACCTCCTCCGACCGCGACCCCGGCGCCCGAGCCGGCTGTCCGCGCGTGCTACCGGTTGGCCTACGACGAGGCGGTGGCCCCCACGAGCGACCACCGACCGGTCGACTGCGACGGCTTGCACACCTCGGTGACCTTCGCCGTTGGACAGCTCGACACCGTCGTCGACGGCCACCTGCTCGCCGTCGACTCCGAGCGGGTGCAGGCCCAGCCCGCGGCCGCGTGCCCCGACCGGCTCGCGACGTACCTCGGCGGGGCGCTGGAGGACCGACGGCTCAGCATGCTGCGCGCGGTGTGGTTCACCCCCGACGTCGCGGCATCCGACGCGGGCGCGTCGTGGTACCGCTGCGACGTCGTCGCTCTGGCGTCCGAGGGCAGGCTCGCACCGCTGAAGGGCCGGCTCGCGGGTGTCCTCGACCGGCCCGAGGAGCGCGACCGCTACGCGATGTGCGGCACCGCCGAGCCCGGCACCGCCGGCTTCGACCGGGTGATCTGCTCCGCCGAGCACTCCTGGCGGGCGATCGCAGTCGTCCCGTTCGACCAGGACACCTATCCCGGCGCGAAGCAGGTCCGAGCCGCCGGAGAGGGCCCCTGCCAGGACGCCGGCGCCCAGGTGGCCGAGAGCTCGCTGGACTACCAGTGGGGCTACGAGTGGCCGACCGCGGAGCAGTGGGCGGCCGGGCAGCACTACGGGCGCTGCTGGGCCCCGGACTGATCGGACTCACCCTGCATCCGGGTCAGCTCGGCCGCCATCTCCTCGATCACCTTCTGCAGGCCCTTGAACGGGCGCACCATCACCGTGAAGTCGGTGAGCCGGCCGTCCTCGCCCCAGGTGAGCATGTCGATGCCGTGGACGGTGACGTCGTCGAGCTCGGCGCGGAACTCCAGCACGGCCGAGGAGTCGTCGTACCACTCGCGCACGTAGGTCAGGCTCGGGCCGAGCACCGCGATCGCGGCCGTGAGGTACGCCGTCGTGAGGGCCTTGCCCTCCTGGGGCGTGTGCACGGCCGGGGAGCGGAACGTGACGTCCTCGGCGAGGAGCTCGGCCAGGCCGGCGGCGTCGCGGGCCTCGGCGATCGCGTGCCAGGCCTGCAGCGGCGCGGGACGGGTCATCAGAACCCCAGCTTCCTGAGCTGGCGCGGGTCGCGCTGCCAGTCCTTGGCGATCTTGACGTGGAGGTCGAGGTAGACCGGGGTGCCGAGCAGCGCCTCGATCTGCTTGCGGGCGCGGGTGCCGATGTCGCGGAGCCGGGCGCCCTTGGGGCCGATGATGATGCCCTTCTGCGAGTCGCGCTCGACGTAGACGTTGGCGTGGATGTCGAGCAGCGGCTTGTCCTCGGGACGGTTCTCGCGCAGGCCCATCTCCTCGACGACGACGGCGACCGAGTGCGGCAGCTCGTCGCGCAGCCCGTCGAGCGCGGCCTCGCGGATCAGCTCGGCGGCGAGGATCTCCTCCGGCGCGTCGCTGAGGTCACCGTCCGGGTAGAGCTGCGGCCCCTCGGGCAGCAGCCCGACCAGCAGTTCCTCGAGCAGCTTCACCTGGTCGCCGGACTTGGCCGAGACCGGGACGATCTCGGCCCACTCGGTGCCCGTCTCGGCGCCGAGGCGCTGGATGTCGAGCAGGTGCTCGGCGATCCGCTCCGGGCTGGCGAGGTCGGTCTTGGTGGCGACGGCGACCTTGGTGGTCCGCTTGACCTTGGCCATCTCGTTGACGATGAACCGGTCGCCCGGGCCGACCTTCTCGTTTGCTGGCAGGCACACCGCCACGACGTCGACCTCGGCCAGCGTCGTCTTCACCAGGTCGTTGAGCCGCTCCCCCAGCAGCGTGCGCGGCCGGTGGAGACCGGGCGTGTCCACGAGCACCAGCTGGGCGTCCTCGCGGTGCACGATGCCGCGCACCACGGTGCGCGTCGTCTGCGGCTTGTCGGAGGTGATCACGACCTTGGCGCCGACCAGGGCGTTGGTCAGCGTCGACTTGCCGGCGTTGGGTCGCCCGACGAACGACACGAAGCCGCTCTTGTGCTCGCTCATCAGCGCTCTCCCGCTTCGTCGTACTCGGCCCAGATCTGCTCGTCGGTCTTGCCCGCCGCCTTGCCGGCCCGGTAGATCGGCCCCGGGTCCACGGCCCGAGGGTGGCGCTGCGCGTTCGCGCGCCAGTAGCCCATGACGTCGTACGCCGTGCTCGGCAGCCGGCGCTCGCGCATCAGGTGCTTGCGGATCGCGCGCATCTGCCCCGACTCCCCCGCCATCCAGAAGTAGCCGTCGCCGTCGGGCCAGTCGATGCCCTCGACGACGGCGGCCAGGTCGCTCTGGCCCTCGCTCGGCGGCGTCGTCCAGGTGACCTGCGGTCCGGACGGCAGGTAGTCGGCCAGCTCGTCGGGCACCTCGGCGAACACGTACGTCGGCAGGTGGAGGGTCTCCGCGATCCGGGCCATCGCCGGCATCGCGGTCAGGTCACCGACGAGGAT
>NZ_JANINT010000440.1 GCF_024509035.1 Nocardioides sp.
GTGCTGCGCATCTTCGACACCAGCCCCGACGGGACGCCCGCGGCGGACCCGGTGAGCGCGATCCCGGTCGCCGCTGAGGTCGACCGCGTGGAGCCGACGCTCACCGAGAGGGCGATCACGGCGGCCGCGACGTCGCTGCAGGTGGCCCGCAGCGCCGTCACCAACCCGGTCGGAGCCGCCCACAGCGCGCTCACCCTCTCGGGCTCACTGCTCGGTCGGCTGGGGGCCACGCCGCTGGTCACGGCCCTCCCCGGGGACGTCGACACGGCCCGCAAGCTCGTGCTCGGGACGCGCAACGACACCACGAGCTGGAGCGGGACGGTCGGGGAGCGCAAGGCGATCGGATGGTCCACGCCGCTGCCGCTGGCGGAGGTCAAGGCGGTCGCGCACGCGCACGGCGCCACGGCCAACGACGTCCTGGTCAGCTGCGTCGCCCAGGCGCTGCGCGCCTACCTCCGCGACCACGGCGCGGTCTGTCACAGCGTCACCTGGGACGTCCCGGTCAACCTCAAGCCGTTCGACCCGGCGCTCCCGCTCGAGCTCGGCAACGGCTTCGCCCTGGTCCAGCTCGAGCTGCCGACGCACCTCGAGGACCCCGTGCGGTCGCTCGAGGTCGTCCGTCGCCGGATGAGCAGGATCAAGAACGGCCACGAGGCCGTCGTCGACTACGGCATCCAGGCCGCGATCGGCAAGATGAGCACGCTGCTCTACCGGGCCACCGTCGACCTGATCGCCAACCGCGCGATCGGCGTGCTCACCAACGTCCCGGGGCCTCGGGTCCCGCTCTACGTGGCCGGGCAGAAGGTCCAGGCGATGATGGGCTGGGCCCCGCTCACCGCCGACCAGGTGATGAGCCTGACGATCTACAGCTACGACGGACAGGTGTTCGTCGGGCTCGCCGCGGACGCCGGCCTGGTGCCCGACCACCAGCAGATCGTCGACGGGTTCACCGAGGCGTTCGACCGGCTCGTGGAGTGCACGGACCTGCAGCCTCACGCGGTGCGCAGGTTGCCCGGGTCGACCGCGGCGACCAGCCACGGCCGGACCAGTGCGGTGGTCACGAGCACGCTGCCGGCGACGACCGACGCCGTCAGCAGCAGCGCCGCGGCCCCGCCGGCGTAGGCCGCCGGGGAGAGCCCGACCAGCCAGCCGTAGCCGAGCGAGCCGGCGGCGGAGCCGGCCAGGGCGAGCGGCAGGCTGGTGAGCAGGCACTCGGTGCGCTGGGCCCCGGTGAGGACCGAGCTCGAGACGCCGGTCGCGACGAGCGCGGCCATCTCGCGGCGGTGCTGTGCGGTCGTCTCGACCGAGTGCACGGCGATCGACAGCGCGATCATCACCACCGCCAGCAGCGCGCAGACCGCGACGATCGCCGCGGGCACGAGGTAGTCGTCGCGGTCGTAGGGATCCGTCGTCGCGAGCACGTCTCCGACGAAGACGCCGAGCACGCCGACGGTGAGCCCGACCGCTCCGACAGCGGCGGCCGCTCGTCCGGCCGGCCGCGGATCGGCCTGGAGCCGACGCCCGGCGATCAACGTCGCGGCCCGGCGGGCGCGCCGGGCCGCCCGCACTCCGGCCGCGTGCGCCGCCCACGGGGCGAGGCCCACCGTGCCGAGGGTGACCAGCAGGACCGCAGCGATCGGCGTCGCCAGGCTGTCCGCGCTCGAGGACCCGCCGCGTCCGCTGATCGCGACGAGGGCCCCGGCCAGAACGGCGAGCGCCGGCCACGGTCGAGGGGCCCCGGCCTCCCCGCCCCGGCCCGTGAGGGCCGTCGCTCGCGACCCGGACCGTCGGCCGACGAGGACGCCGTACGCCGCCACCGCGGCGAGGATCGCCCACGTCCACGGGCCGGGGCCGACCGACGTCGGGACCAGGGCGCCCGCGTGCATCGCGAGCCGGAAGCCGAGGAGCTCGCGCAGCAGCAGCCAGAGGGGCACCCCGAGCAGCGCCCCGGCCACGGCGGGCGCCCCGACCTCGATCGCCGCCCAGCGCCGCAGGTCGCGGCGGGTCGCGCCGGCGACCGACAGGGCCGTGTAGCGGCGGTGCCGACCGGTCGAGCCGAGCCGGACCGCCTGGTCGAGCAGGAGCAGCACCGGCACCGTCAGCAGCACGACCGCGAGGATCGCCCCGGGGCGGGTGCCGGCGTCGCCGATGGGGGCGAAGAGGTGCTCCTGCTCGTACGACGACCACGCGTCGTCGCGGCCGAGCCGGGCCATCGAGGCCGCGACCAGCAGCAGCGCGGAGGTCACCGCAGTGGTGGCCACGACCAGGGCGGCGCGACCGCGGCCGGCGGCGAGCACGATCGTCAGCGGCAGCGGCCTCATGTCGGCTCACCGGGTCCACCGTCGCCGGCGGCCTCGATCGCGCCATCGCGCAGCACGACCTCGCGCTCGGCCGCGGCGGCCACCCGGTTGTCGTGGGTGACGAGCACCAGGGCGGCCTCGGTCTCGCGGGTGGCCTTGACCAGGACGTCGAGCGCCAGCTCGCCGGTGACGGTGTCGAGCGCGCCGGTCGGCTCGTCGGCGAACACGATGTCGGGGGAGGTGACCAGCGCTCGGGCGATCGCCACCCGCTGGGCCTCGCCGCCGGACATCGCGGTCGGGCGGGTGTGCGCCAGTTGCGCGACCTCGAGCCGCTCGAGCCACTGGGTGGCGGCGGCCGCCGCGTCGGGACGGCGCCGCCCCTCGAGCATCAGGGGGAGCGCGACGTTCTCGAGGGCGCTGAGCTCGGGCACGAGCTGGCCGAACTGCAGCACGAGCCCGAAGCTCGACCGGCGCAGCCGGGTCCGCTCGTCCACCCCCAGTGCGTCGAGGCGGGTGCCGCGGAACGTGACGACGCCGCTGTCGGGCATCAGCACGCCGGCCAGGCAGTGCAGGAGCGTGGACTTGCCGCTGCCCGAGGGCCCGGTGATCGCCACGCACTCACCCGGCTGCACCTCGAGCGCGGCTCCCCGCAGCGCGACGGTGCGTCCGAAGGACTTGTGCACGCCGTGGGCGGTGAGGATCGACTGAGGAGTGTCGGTCATCGGGTCGTCCCGTCCCGCGCGATCCGCTCGCGCGTCTCTTCCATCCAGCGCAGGTCGGCGTCCAGGTGGGCCAGCGTGTGGTCGAGGGCGATGCGGGTGCCGGGCTCGGCCGCGTCGGAGCGCTCTCGGGTCAGGGCGCGCATCGCGTCGAGGTGAACGGCGCGCTGGCGGCGGAGGAAGTCGCCGCTGTCGGCACCCGTGTGCAGGGCGGTGATGGTCTTGCGGACCAGCTCGTCGGCGGCGTAGGGCCCGGGTTGCTCGGTCTCGCCGAGCCAGTGCCGCAGCGCCTCGCGGCCGGCGTCGGTCAGCGCGTAGACGGTGCGCTCGGGGCCGGCGTCCTGGCGGGTCTCCAGCTCCTCGACGAGGCCGTCGCGCTGGAGCCGGCCCAAGGTGGCGTAGACCTGGCCGTAGGCGAGGGGGCGCGCGGCCGGGAAGCGCGCGTCGTGGGCGCGCTTGAGGTCATAGCCGTGAGCAGGGCCGTCGGCGAGGACGCCGAGGAGGACCGACCCGAGAGACATGGCTTAGGTATACACCAGGTGTATACACCGTGTGAATAGTGGCGAGCCGGCGCAGTCTGGCCCGGTCTGCGCCGGCTCGGCGCCATCGGGGCCGCTCGCCGGAGCGAGGATCAGCGGAAGGCGCAGCCCTCGGCGACACCGAGGCGGCGCAGGATGAGGGCCGCGGGGCAGAAGCCGGTGAGGCTGGACTGCAGCAGGTTGAGCCCGACGAACGCGGTGAGCAGCAGCCACCACGACGAGACCAGGGCGACGAGCAGCACGCTGATCAGCGTGACGGAGCCGGCGACGGTGAGGACGGCGCGGTCGAGGTTCATCGGGGTGCGTTTCCTTGCGTGAGAGGTGGGGTGCGGGAGCTGCTGGGGTCGCAGGTCCCGGGCCGAAAGGCCTGAGGTCCGGGTCTCTGGACCCTGCTGCCCACTATACCCCCGGGGGTATATCTGAGGAAAGCGGAATCCACCAAGGAGGATCGAGATGCGCACCAAGGTCCTAGTGCTCGGCGCCAACTTCGCGGGTCTGACCGCGGCCCTCGCCGTGCAGCGCGAGCTCCCAGGAGAGGTGGACGTGACCGTCGTGTCGGCCAGCGACCACTTCCTCTTCAACCCCAGCCTGATCTGGCTCCCGTTCGGCAAGCGCGACCGCGCCGACATCACCTTCCCGGTCGCGCCCACGCTGGAGTCGCACGACATCGAGTTCGTGCATGCCGCGGCGACCGGCGTCGACCCGGTGGCCAAGAAGGTCACCATCGACGACGGGCGCGAGCTCGGCTACGACTACCTCGTCATCGCGACCGGCTACCGCAACAAGACCGACGTGGTGCCCGGGTTCGCCGAGAATGCCAACACCATCACCACGCTCGCCGAGGCGGAGCGGACGGGCGACGCGTGGCGGCGCTACCTCGACGACGCGCGCGGCGCCACAGGCCCCCGCGAGATCGTCATCGCCGCGACCCAGAGCGCCGGATGCTTCGGCGCGGCGTACGAGTTCCTCTTCAACACCTCCTACCAGCTGAAGAAGGCCGGCCTGCGCAAGGAGGTGAAGCTCACCTACGTGACCTCCGAGCCGTTCCTCGGCCACTTCGGCATCGGCGGCCTGCCGCACGGCGAGCAGCTGCTGCGGATGTTCTTGAAGAAGGAGGGCATCGAGGCACGGCTGAGCGTGGGCCTCGACCACGTCGACGACGGAGCGCTCGTGCTCGCCGACGGCGAGCGGTTGCCGTTCGGCTTCAGCATGGTCGTCCCGCCGTTCCTGGGCCAGGAGTTCCTCACCACGAGCGACGGCCTCGCCGACGACAAGGGCTACGTCCGGGTGCGTCCGACCTACCAGAGCGAGAAGTACGACGACGTCTACGCCGTCGGCGTCGCCGCCGCGGTCGACGTCCCGTGGCAGACCCCGACGCCGGTGGGCATCCCCAAGACCGGGTTCCCCACCGAGGTGATGGCCCACACGGCGGCGGACAACATCGTCGCCCAGATCAAGGGCGAGACGCCGACGCACACCAAGGAGTTCGGCGACATCAAGGCGGTCTGCGTCATGGACGCCGGCAACAACGGCGTCGTGATCCTGGCCGACAAGATGCTCCCGCCGCGCAAGCACGGCGTGCTGATCCCCGGACCCCAGGCGCACCTGATGAAGCTCGGCTTCGAGAAGTACTTCCTCTGGAAGATGCGCAACGGGCACGTGCAGCTGCCCTGAGCGCACCTCAGGCCCGGAGTGCGCCCGGGAGGACCGTGGCGGCCGCTGACGCGGCGTGTGATCGACGTCAGCCGGCCGCCACGGCCAGTGCCGCGGCGGCGAGCGCCACCACGAAGCACGCCAGCTCGACCATGCCGATCGCGCCGGGCCGCATCCCGGACCAGTCCTTGCGCAGCGCCCGGACCGCGAGCACCACGAACGGCGCCACGAGCAACCAGCCGGCGGGCAGGCCCCACGCCACCGCCAGCGCCGGTGAGGCGATCGCGCACGCGACGGCGTACACCCGCGCGGCCGTCGCGTAACGCGGGTCGCGCCGCTCGCGCAGCAGCGACTTCACGTGCAGCGTCGACCCCAGGAGCACGAGCGCGCAGACCGCGGCCAGCAGCCACGCCCGGGTCGAGACGGCGTCGAGCAGCGTGGCCGGTGCGGCGGTGTCCGGGTCGTCGCCCACCAGTGCGGTCACGACGACCATGGCGCTGCACTGGGCCACGAACACCGCGTCGTTGATCAGGTCCCGCTCGCGGTTGCGCCGGGCGTAGGCGAGATTGATCGCGAACGAGACCAGGTAGAGCGCGGCGACCCACAGCAGCCACGGGCGCATCGCGGCCGCGACGAGGCCGGCCGGCGCGAAGGCCGCGGCCCAGATCGCGAGCGGCCGGCGGAACCGCTCCGGGCGGCGGGCCCGGACGTAGCTGAGCACGAAGTACGACGCCGGGTAGGCCGCGATCCACGCCCAGGCGAGGGGCAGCCACGCCCATGAGGGGTCGGCGACGACGAATCCGAGGGCGAGGGGAAGGCCGAGGAACGCCCAGGCGCCGTGCTGCGGCGGGACCAGTGACGTGCGCTGGACGGCACGTCCCGGGGGAGGGGCGGAGGTCACGGACCGAGCGTACGGAACCGCGTCGTCGTCCGACTCGGCGGGAATGCCGACCGTCCGACCGATGCTGTGTACGATGTCACTGGAAGAGGCCGCACGTCGTGGGCCGATCCTCCGCGCCGAGTCCCGGCCGTCTCGCCCGGCACTCATCGATCTCGTCGATCCGTGGATCCAGTACGTCGAGACCAGTACGTCGTGAAGCGCGTCGCCCGGACGCACCCCCGCCGTACCGCACCGCTGTTTCGCACACCGGGCACACTCCGGAGGAGGGGTCCTTGGCTCGACAGGGCCAGCGCCAGTCGGCAGGTCGTCGTGCACCCGCACGCAACCAGCGACGCGGCGGACGCGCGCTCGACAACGAGGGCATCATCCCGGTGCTCGCCCGCGCGGTGCGCGAGGTCGAGACCGCCGTCCAGCGCGGCGCGGTGTCGCCCTCGACCCGCACGAAGTTCCAGGTGGTCGCGCTCCTGGTCCGCGAGGAGCGGGGCCGGGTCAAGACCGACGCCGAGAGCACCGAGGCGCAGCGCGCCGAGCAGCTCAAGCGGCTCGACGGCATCGCGACGATCCTCGCCAAGAGCGCGGCTCGCGAGACCTCGCTGCTGGCCCTCCTCGCCGAGCACGCCGAGGTGTCCGACGCCGCCCGGGAGCTGCGCCGCCGGATGATCGAGGCCGCGGGCCTGGAGGCCGAGGAGGAGGAGCCCGAGGCTCCCGAGACCCTGGCCGTCGTGTCCGCGCCGAGCCGGCGCGTGGTGCCCCAGTCGGTGATCCAACGCCAGCTCTCCAACCCGTTCCAGGTCCCTGACTTCTCCCACGTCCAGCCCGGCAGCGGGCGGGCCCGCCGGCTGGCCGGCTGGGAGCTGCTCGGTCCGCTGTTCCGCTCCTTCGAGTACGCCTCCAACGGCGTGTCGTGCATGCCGTTGCCCGAGCCGATCTCGGCGGTCAAGCTCCCCGACGGCCGCGCGCTGATGCACCACCAGGCACAGCTCGTCGCAGCCGCCGGCGCCGGCCACCGCACCTTCCTGCTCGCCGACGAGCCGGGCCTCGGCAAGACCGCCCAGGCGCTGCTCGCCGCCCAGGCCGCGGACGCCTACCCGCTGCTGGTCGTCGTACCGAACGTCGTGAAGACCAACTGGGCCCGCGAGGTCGGGCTGTGGACACCGAGTCGCTCGGTGACGGTCATCCACGGCGACGGCGAGGACGTCGACGGCTTCGCCGACATCTTCGTCATCAACTACGAGGTGCTCGACCGCCATGTCGGGTGGCTCGGCCAGCACGGGTTCCGCGGGATGGTCGTCGACGAGGCGCACTTCATCAAGAACAAGTCCTCCCAGCGCTCCCAGCACGTGCTGCAGCTCTCGGACAAGATCCGCGGCCGCTACGCCCGGCCGCTGCTGATGGCGCTCACCGGCACCCCGCTGATCAACGACATCGAGGACTTCCAGGCCATCTGGGAGTTCCTCGGCTGGATCGACGAGAAGAAGCCGCTCGGAGCGCTCATGGACGCGCTCGAGGACACCGGCCTCACCCCGGCCGACCCGAGCTTCTACGGCAACGCTCGCCGAGCCGTGGTCGACATGGGCATCGTGCGCCGGCGCAAGATCGACGTCGCCGCCGACATCCCGGCCCGGCGCATCGCCGACCTGCCCGTCGAGCTCGACGACGAGGCCGGCCGGTCGATCCGCGAGGCCGAGCGCGAGCTGGCCCGCCGGCTGGTCGAGCGCTACGAGATGGCGCTGGCCACCCGCAAGGAGGGCCGCGTGGTCGAGGGCATCGACCACGAGCTGGTCCGCCGGGTCGCCACGTGGGAGCGCGAGGACATGGACACCTCGACCGGCGAGAACGTGTTCAGCATGATGCGCCGCATCGGCCGGGCCAAGGCCGGCCTCGCGGCCGACTACGCCGCCCAGCTGGCCCGCAGCGTCGGCAAGGTCGTGTTCTTCGCCAAGCACATCGAGGTCATGGACGTCGCGGAGCAGACCTTCGCCGCGCGCGGCATGCGCTACTCCTCGATCCGCGGCGACCAGACGACCACCGTGCGCCAGCGCAACATCGACGCCTTCGTCAACGACCCCGAGGTCGCGGTCATCGTCTGCTCGCTGACCGCCGCCGGCGTCGGCGTCAACCTGCAGGCCGCCTCCAACGTCGTCCTCGCCGAGCTGTCCTGGACCGACGCGGAGCAGACCCAGGCGATCGACCGGGTGCACCGGATCGGCCAGGAGGAGCCGGTCACGGCGTGGCGGATCATCGCCTCCCAGACGATCGACACCCGGGTCGCCGAGCTCATCGACAGCAAGGCCGGGCTGGCCGCGGTCGCCCTCGACGGATCCGACGAGGAGGTCGGCTCCTCGGTCGACATCCAGCTCGAGGCGCTGGTCGCGCTGCTCACCCGGGCGCTCACCGAGGCCCAGGAGCAGACGCTCATCTGATTCGGCATCACACTGAACCCCACGGCACGTTCACCCGTGACAGGGGTGGGAGGTGAGATGGCCACCGAGAGCCAGGGGAGTCCCGAGGCCCTGATGCAGCAGCTGCACGACGAGCACGCAGCGGCGCTGTGGGGCTACAGCCTGCGCCTGACCGGGCAGGACCGGGCCCGGGCCGAGGACGTCGTGCAGGAGACGTTGCTGCGCGCCTGGCGCAACTTCCCGGCCCTGGACGAGTCCCACGGCTCCGTCCGCGCCTGGCTGTTCCGCGTGGCCAAGAACATCGTGATCGACGAGTGGCGCACCAAGCGGTCCCAGAGCGAGATCGCGGTCGCCGACGTACCCGAGGGGGCCGGCGAGCCCGACCGCACGGACCAGCTGCTGCTGTCGTGGGTGGTCGCCGACGCGCTCACCCGGCTGTCGGCCGAGCACCGGGCCGTGCTGCTCGAGTGCTACTACCGCGGCCGGTCGGTCGCGGAGGCCTCGCGCCGGCTCGGCATCCCGGAGGGCACGGTCAAGTCGCGCACCCACTACGCGCTGCGAGCCCTGCGGCTCGCCCTCGAGGAGAGCGGGGTGGTGGCATGAACACCCCACGAAATCGCTCGCTTCCCCCGCTGCGCTCCTCCAGCTCACGATTCCGCGGGGACCCCGCATGAGCACGTCCTCCTGCGAGCACTCCCACCTCGACGGTGCCTACGTCCTCGGCGCGTTGGCTCCCGAGGAGCGCCTGGAGTTCGAGCGGCACCTGCGCGAGTGCCCGGCATGCGCCCGGGCCGTACAGCAGCTCGCCGGGCTGCCGGGACTGCTCTCGCAGGTCTCGGCCGATGTGCTCGAGTCGACGCCGGCACCGGTGCCGGTGCCCGACACGCTCCTGCCCTCGCTCGTGCGGGAGGTCCGCCGCGGCCGGCGTCGGCGCTCCTGGGCGGCCGGCCTCGCCGCGGCCGCCGCGGTGGTCACGGTGGTCGGCGTCTCGGTCGCGGTCCTCACCGCGAACGACGACGACGGCGCGCCGAGTGCGACCCCCTCGATCTCGGCCGCGCCCTCCCAGCGGATGACCCCGATCGGCACCAGCGGCACCACCGGGTGGCTGACGCTGACCTCGATGGCCTGGGGCACCCGCCTCGACCTGACCTGCAGCTACCCGATGCCGGAGGGCTACGTCGGCGGCGGGCCCCCGACGTACGAGATGGTCGTCCGCACGAGCGACGGCCTCGCCACGCGGGTCGCGAGCTGGCGCGGCGTCGCGGACCGCCCGATCACGGTGACCGGCGCGACCGAGCTCGAGGCGGCCGACATCGCCTCGGTCGAGGTGCGGATCGCCGGCGGCCCCCGCGTGCTGCGGCTCACGACCGGCTGAACGTCTCCAGGAACCGGTCGCGGAAGGCGTCCATCGGCCACACCGTCGCGTCCGGTCGAGGGCGCAGGCCGGGCTGCCAGCCCCAGCTCGCGACCCGGCGCACGACACGCGGGTCCTGGGCGATCACCGAGATCGGTACGTCGTGGCCGGGGTCGGGGCCGGTCACGTAGGAGTGTGGCTGGTGATCACCGAGCACCACGAGCACCAGGTCGGGGTCGGGGTAGGTCTCCAAGAACGAGACCAGCGTCGACATCGTGTACTCGATCGACTGCCCGTAGAGCTCGCGGACGTCGGAGGAGCCGGGCTGGGTCGGGGTGTCGGCGAACACCGACCCGTCGCCGACCCGGTCCCACGGCACGAGGTCGGGTGACGGCGCCCAGGGGTGGTGGCTGGAGACCAGGTCGATCTCGGCCATCACCGGTCGCCGGTCGGCGGGCTCGAGCTCGAGCCGGCGGAACCGCTCGAGGGTGTACTGGTCGGGCATCGGCGCGTAGCCGAACTCCGGGCCGCGGTAGCCGACGCTGCGCGAGTCGTAGAGCTGGTCGAAGCCGTAGAAGCCGGCACCCTCCGGCCAGTCGCGGGTGTTGGCCGGGACGTCGAACACCGTGCGCCAGCCCGCGCCCTCGAACGCCGAGGCGAGCGTCAGCCGGTCGGCGTCGAGCAGCTGGTCGTAGCGTCGCTGGCTGTCCACCCAGAGCCCCGACTGGAGCGTGGAGTGGGCGAGCCAGCTCGCGGCGCCGAACGTCGGGGAGGTGAGGAACGCGCTCCGGGTCTGCCAGCCGGCCGCGCGCAGCCGCCGACTGCCCGCGTCGAGCACGGGGTCGACGCCGTCGTCGATCGCCGGCGCGAAGTCCGAGCCCTCGACCGCGACCCGGCCGTAGGACTCGACGAACACGACGAGCACGTCCTTGCCACGCAGGCCGCGCAGCACGGTGTCCGGGGGCGTGTCGGCATAGCGGTCGGCGGCGATCTGGCGGCCGAACGTGCGCCGGTCGGCGAGGTCTGCTCGCACCTGCCGGACCTCGTCGACCGCGAGCGCGACGGCGCCGTCCGGTCCGGCCCGGGTGATCGGCGTCAGCGCGATCGCGGGCAGGGTGATCGCCAGCGCCGCCGCGACGGCCGGCCGCCGGTGGGCCGCGGCGGTCCCGGACACCCGGACCGTGGCCACCGCGAGCAGAGTGAGGAGCGCGAGCACCAGGAGCCCGGCGACGACGGCCGTCGCGCGGGCCGCGCCCACCCCGATCGAGTCGCCGAGCACCCCCACGCCGGGCCCGAGGTAGACCCAGTCGGTCACCGGGTCGAAGGGCCGGTCCAGGATCCGCTCGAAGCCGAGGTCGAGCACGCGGACCACCACGACGACGCCGAGCACGAGCCCGAGCGCCGCCGACAGCACCTGGCGCGCGCGGCGCCACGGGACCACGGCGAGAGCGAGGACCAGCAGCAGCTCCGGCGGCGGGAGCAGCACGTCCGCGGGAGTCTCCGGGAGCACCAGCGCGGTCCACACCGCCGCGAGCGCAACCATCCACCGCCAGCCACCGCGCGGGTACGGCGCCTCCGCCTGGCGCGTCCGCGCCAGCCACCAGACGTCGCGGCCGAACGACTCCGCCAGCAGCACCAGCGCGGCCACGAGGGCCGCCTCGACCAGCGTCGCCGGCAGCAGCTCGGACGCCGCGACCGCGAGGGTGACGCCCTGGATCGCCGCCACGACCTTGCGCCACCGACGCGGCGGCACGGAGCGGTGCAGCCACGGCCAGACGCGCTCGGCCAGCCAGAGCAGGTAGCGGGCCGCGCCGATCGCCAGGACCCACCAGCCGACCACGGGGGCGACGTACACGCTCAGCACGGCGATGAGGAACGCGTCGACCTCCATGTCGAAGCGGGCCCCGAACGCCGACACAGTCCCGGTCCGGCGTGCCACCTGCCCGTCGACCAGGTCGAGCGCGAGCGCGACCGCCACCAGTACGAGACCGGGGCCGCTCGGCCCGACAGCGGCGACCACGAGGGCGAGCGCCGCGCGGATGGCCGTGACGAGGTCGGCGGGCCGGTGAACCAGGAGCACCATGCCTCCGTGTGTGAGGTGTGACCAGTCCTACGGACACGGCTCCGGCGGGGTTCACCCCGACCCGCGAGGCCTGCGCGTTCTGGGTCGAGGAGCCCGGTCGCGGCGTCCTGCGTCCCGAGCAGCTGCCGCCCGTCGCCGCGGGCGAGGTGCTGGTGCGGATGCTGCACTCCGGGGTCAGCCGCGGCACCGAGTCACTGGTCTTCCGCGGGCAGGTGCCGGTCGACCAGCGTGAGGTGATGCGGGCGCCGCACCAGGCCGGCGACTTCCCGGGCCCGGTGAAGTACGGCTACCTCGCCGTCGGCCGGGTCGAGGAGGGGGCCGCCGACCTCGTGGGGCGCACCGTGTTCTGCCTGCACCCCCACCAGACGGCGTACGTCGTCCCCGCGACCGCGGTCACCCCGGTGCCGGACGGCGTGCCGCCTCGGCGGGCGGTGCTCGCCGGCACCGTCGAGACCGCCCTCAACGCCCTGTGGGACCTCGGACCCCTGATCGGCGACCGGGTCGCGGTCGTCGGCGCCGGCATGGTCGGGTGCTGCGTGGCGCGGCTGCTGGCGCGGATCCCGGCCACCGACGTGACGCTCGTCGACGTCGACGCCTCGCGGGCCGCAGTGGCGGGCGCCCTGGGCGTCGGGTTCGCGACCCCAGGCGAGGCGCCGACAGGGCGCGACGCGGTCGTCCACTGCAGCGCGACGTCCGAGGGTCTGCAGCTCTCACTCGACCTGCTGGCCCCGGAGGGCACCGTGCTCGACCTGAGCTGGTACGGCGACCAGTCGGTCCAGGTCGCGCTCGGCGGCGCGTTCCACTCCGGTCGCCTGAGCATCCGCGCCAGCCAGGTAGGCACCGTCGCGACCCCGCGCCGCGGGTCTCGCTCCCACGCCGATCGGCTCGCCCTCGCGCTCGAGCTGCTCCGCGACCCGGCCTTCGACGAGCTGCTCACGGGGGAGTCCGACTTCGCCGAGCTGCCGCACGTGATGGACGAGCTGGCCTCGGGCGGGCTGCCCGCGCTGTGCCACACGATCCGCTACCCCTCCGAAGACCTCACGCCGGGGGAGCTGCCGTGTACACCGTGACCGTCCGCGACCACATGATGATCGCCCACAGCTTCACCGGCGAGGTCTTCGGGCCGGCCCAGCGGCTGCACGGCGCGACGTACGTCGTCGACGCGGCGTTCCACGGACCCGAGCTCGGCCCCGACGGGATCCTGCTCGACATCGGCCGGGCGACCGAGCTGCTGCGCCAGGTGCTGGGCGGGTTGACCTACCGCAACCTCGACGACGAGCCGGACTTCGCCGGTGTGAACACCTCCACCGAGGTGCTCGCCCGGGTCGTCGCGGACCGGCTGGCCGACGGCGCCGCCGAGCTCGGGCCGGTCACCGGCCTCCGCGTCACCCTGCACGAGTCGCACATCGCCTCGGCGAGCTACGAGCGGTCGGTGCTGTGACCCGCCCGCCCGTCCACCTCGTGGTGCCACCCGGCATCGACGACCCGGCGCGGCCCAGCGGTGGCAACGTCTACGACCGCCGGCTGTCCGACGGGCTCGCCGCGATCGAGCACACGTCGACGGCCACGGTCCCCGACCGCGCGCTGACGCTCGTCGACGGGCTGCTGACCACGCCGGCGCTCGTCGCGGAGTGCGATCGGCTGCGACTGGTCGTGCTGGTCCACCTGCCACTGGGTGCGGCCGCGCCGTGGGAGCGCGACGTCCTGCGCTCCGCGGCCGGGGTGGTCGCGACCAGCCGGTGGACCCGCGACTGGCTGCTCGAGTGCTACGGGCTCGACCCGGCCCGCGTGCTCGTCGCCGAGCCGGGCGTGGACCCGGCGCCGGTGGCCCCCGGCTCACCCGAGGGCCGGTCGCTGTTGTGCGTGGGAGCCGTGACGTCGCTCAAGGGATACGACGTGCTGGCCGATGCGCTCGCCCTGCTCGACGACCTGTCCTGGGTGTGCCGCGGTGTCGGCTCGCTCGACATCGAACCGGCGTTCGCGGCCACGCTCGACGGCCGGGTCCACCTCACCGGGCCCCTGACCCCGACGGAGCTGGCGGCGACGTACGCCGAGGCCGACCTGCTCGTGCTGGCGTCCCGGGCGGAGACGTTCGGGATGGTGGTGACCGAGGCCCTGGCGCGCGGGCTGCCGGTCGTGGCGAGCGACGTCGGCGGCGTGCGCGAGGCGCTCGGCGGCGGGGGAGTGCTGGTCCCGCCGGAGGACCCGCCTGCGCTCGCGCGCGAGCTGCGCCGCTGGCTCACCGACGACGGCCGCCGGGCAGAGCTGCGAGCCGCGGCCGCAGAGCGGCGGACCGCGCTGACGGGCTGGGACCGGACCGTCCGCCAGGTGATCGAGGCGTTGGAGGTCCTGCGATGAGGTGGTGGCGCGTGGCCGGCGGCTTGGTCGTCCTCGGCATCGTCGTGGCGCGGGTCGGTGGTGGGCCGTTCGTCGACGCCGTACGGCTGACCTCGCCGGCGGCGCTCGCGCTGGCGCTCGTGGTCACGGCCGGTACGACCCTGTGCTGTGCCTGGCGCTGGCGCGTGGTGGCGGCCCGGCTGGGCGTCGAGGTGCCGCTGCAGCCTGCGGTGGGTGCCTACTACCGCTCGCAGTTCCTCAACGCCACCCTGCCGGGTGGCGTCGTCGGCGACGTCCATCGGGCGGTGGGCCACGGGGTGCGGCCGGTCGCTCTCGAGCGGGTGCTCGGCCAGCTGGTGCAGGTCGTCGCGACCGGTGGGGTGCTGCTGCTGGTGTCGCCGTGGCCCGGGACCGCGGCGGTCGTCGGCGCGCTGCTGGCGGCAGCGCTGGTCCGCTGGCCCCAGGTCGTCACGGCGTCTGCGCTGGCCGCCGCGGGCCACGTCGTGGTGTTCCTGGTCGCGGCCCGTGCGGCCGGCACCGGCGCGTCGCTGACGCAGCTGTTGCCGCTGGCGCTCGTCGTCCTGCTCGCCGCGGCGATCCCGCTCAACGTCGCCGGCTGGGGACCGCGGGAGGGCGTCGCCGCCTGGGCGTTCGCGGGTGCGGGACTCGGCGCCGCCCAAGGGGCGACCGTCGCGGTCGTCTACGGCTTGCTGGCGCTCGTGGCCACGCTGCCCGGAGCCGTGCTGCTGGCCGGGGGACTGTGGCCCGGTCGCCGACAGGAGGTGCTCGTCCGTGCCTGAGCGCCCGTACACCCTGCTGAGCTGCGGCATGTCGCTCGACGGCTACCTCGACAGCGCGACCGACGAGCGCCTGATCCTCTCCAACGCGGCCGACCTCGACCGGGTGGATGCGGTCCGCGCGGAGTGCGACGCGATCCTGGTCGGGGCGGCGACCGTGCGCAACGACAACCCACGACTGCTGGTGCGCAAGCAGGAGCGCCGCGAGGACCGGGTCGCGCGCGGCCTCGCACCGTCGCCGGTCAAGGTGACCGTCACGTGCCGGGGCCGACTGGATCCGGGTGGGCGGTTCTTCACCACGGGCGACTCGCCGAAGCTCGTCTACAGCCCGACCGGCACCGCCCCGGAGCTGCGCTCGCGGCTGGGCTCGGTGGCGACGGTCGTCGACGGCGGAACGACGGTCACCATGCGACGGATGAGCGAGGACCTGCACGAGCGCGGGGTACGCCGGCTGATGGTCGAGGGTGGCGGCACCATGCACACGCAGTTCCTCACCGAGGACCTCGCCGACGAGCTGCACCTGGTGGTGGCGCCGTTCTTCGTCGGCGACTCCCGGGCTCGACGCTTCGTCGACGACGGGCCGTTCCCGTTCCAGCCCGACCGGCCGGCCCGCCTGGTCGACGTGCGCCGCATCGGCGAGGTGGTGCTCCTGCGCTATGCGCTGTCGCCGCGGTTCGAGGAGGCAGCCCCGTGACGGCCCGCGTCCGCACCGAGCTGATGGTGCCGCTGCGCCTGGCCGACGGCTGGTCGTCGCTCGCCCGGGTGTTCACGTTCGACGGGCTGAGCGACCGGCGCGAGCACCTGGCGCTGCGGCTCGGCTCGCCCGGCGACGTACCGCTCGTGCGGGTGCACAGCGAGTGCCTCACCGGTGACGTGTTCGGCAGCCGACGCTGCGACTGCGGCCCGCAGCTGCACGAGTCCTTCCGCCGCGTCGAGGCCCGGGGCGGCTACGTGCTCTACCTGCGGCAGGAGGGCCGCGGCATCGGGCTCTACCCCAAGCTCGACGCCTACGCGCTGCAGGACGCCGGGCTCGACACGTTCGAGGCCAACCTCGCGCTCGGGTACGCCGAGGACGAGCGCGACTACTCCGTCGCCGCGCAGATGCTGGCCGCGCTGGGCGTCGGTCGGATCGCCCTGCTGTCCAACAACCCCGACAAGGCCGAGCAGCTGGTCTGCGCCGGCATCACGATCGCCGCGCGGGTGCCGACCGCCGTGCACCGCTGCGAGGACAACGCCCGCTACCTCGCCGCCAAGGCGCAGCACGCCGACCACACGCTCGACGTGGGGGCCTGATCAGCCGCGTCCCGGGAATGCGCGGCGCGCCGCGAGCGCTCTGAACGGCATGGAGCACCGGGTGGTCGTGTCGGGAGACCGTGTCGAGACGGCGCGACTGGTGCTGCGGCCGTGGCGCGTCGCTGACGCCCCGGCGGCGCTGGAGGTCTACGGCGCCGAGGAGGTCACGCGCTGGCTCAGCCCCGCCGTGGACCGGGTCGGCGACCTTGCGCGGATGGAGGAGCTGCTCGTGCGGTGGAGCTCCGAGGACCTCGAGCCGCCTCAGCGCCGCTGGGCCGTCGAGCTCCTCGAGGACGGCACGCTCGTCGGCAGCGCCACGCTGCGCGCGCTGCCGCCCGGGGACGAGGACCTCGAGGTCGGGTGGCAGCTGGCGCCGGCGCACTGGGGTCACGGCTTCGCGACGGAGGCCGCGCACGCCGTCGCCCACTACGCGTTCGAGAGCGGTGCGGAGGAGATCTTCTCGGTCGTGCGGCCACGCAACACCCGCGGCATCGCGACCGCTCGCCGGATCGGCATGGAGTGGGTGGGCGAGACCGACAAGTACTACGACCTCCGGCTGCAGGTCTACCGGCTCCGGAGTGCGGACCTCGACATCGCCGCGATCGGAGACCGCGAGCGGTCCTGATCGTCGTGGCCGTGGGACGATGGGTGCGATGCCACCGCCCGCTCCGAACGACGACCGCGCCGCGCGGGCCCGTGAGCTGAGCGCGGTCCAGGAGCGCCGGCGCCGGCAGGAGTCCGAGCAGGCGCAGGCGCTCGTCGACCGCTTCGTCGAGGACGCCGTACGCG
>NZ_JANINT010000441.1 GCF_024509035.1 Nocardioides sp.
GCGGCATGTCCGTCGACCTCGACTACCCGCTGCACCGCTACTTCCTGGCCGCCCGCCAGGGCGGGCTCGCCCTGGGCGGGCCGGGTCAGACCCTGCTCGACCTCGGCGACACGATGGCGGTGGCATGACAATGGTGACCTCGCTGCCCCTGCACGGTCTGCGCGCCCTGGAGTGGTCCACCTCGATCGCCGGCGCGTACGCCGGACGGCTGCTCGCCGACGCCGGCGCCGCCGTCACCCGCGTCGGTGGGGCCGAGACCCTGGGACGCGGTGCCGAGCTCGACGGATACCTCCACCTCGGCAAGGCGCAGCGTCCGGGCACGCTGAGCGACCTGGTCGCTGCCGGGGCCGAGGCCGACCTGGTCGTGCTCGAGCTTCCCGACGCGCCCGAGGCCGGACTGCTCGACGGGCTGGAGGCCACCGCGGTCGTCGCGATCACGCCCTTCGGGCTCACCGGGCCGTGGGCCGGCACAGGCCGGCCGTGGAGCGAGTTCACCCTGCAGCTCGAGGGTGGAGCGATGAGCTCGCGGGGCTCGATGGACTCCTACCCGGTGATGACCGGCTCGTCGGAGGCGCTGTGGGTCGCCGGCTCGATGGCCGCCGGCGCCGTGGTCACCGCGCTCCAGGGCGAGCGCTCCGGGCGCTGCGTCGACATCGCGCTGCTCGACGTGACGACGTACGCCAACAACATGTTCCAGGACGTGTCGGCGACCATCGCGCAGACGCCACGGGCGCCGATGCCGCGCATGCGACTCACGCCCGGCGTCGAGCCGGCTTCCGATGGCTGGGTCGGCTTCAACCTCGCCTCGGCCGCCAACCACCAGGACTTCCTGGTGCTGATCGAGCGCCCCGAGTGGCTCGCCGACGAGCAGATGAGCTCGTTCCTCGGCCGCTACGCGCGCTACGCCGAGTGGGTCGAGGCGGTCCGCGACTGGACCCGACGCCACACGGTCGCCGAGTGCGTCGAGGCCGCCGGCACCTTCCGGATCCCTGCCGCCCCCGTGCACAGCGGGAAGACAATCCTTGAGGACGAGCAGGTCGTTGCGCGCGACTTCTACGAGACCCACCCCTCGGGCGGGTTCAGGATGCCCCGGCCGCCGTTCCTCTTCGACGGCGTGCGCCCCCAGCGGAGCACCGAGCCGGCGGAGCCCGACCAGGCCGAGCGCCGCGCGCCGGTCGTCAGCGACACGCTGCCGTTCGCCGGTCTGCGTGTCGTCGACCTCGGCACCTGGTGGGTGGGCGCGTACGTCGGCGCCGCCCTGGGCGCCGGCGGCGCCGACGTGGTCAAGGTCGAGAGCGCCAGCCGCATCGACGGGTCGCGCACGATGGGCTTCGTCCCCACCGAGCGCGACCACTGGTGGGACCTGGGCAACATCTATCTCGGCGTGAACTTCAACAAGCGCGACGTCACCCTCGACCTGACCGTCCCCGCGGGCCGCGAGCTCCTGGTGCGGCTGATCCGCGACGCGGACGTGCTGATCGAGAACTACGCGCCTCGCGTGCTGGAGTCGATCGGCCTGGACTGGGACGCCGTGCACGCGATCAACCCCGGGCTGGTCATGCTGCGGATGCCGGCGTTCGGGCTGACCGGCCCGCGCCGGGAGATGGTGGGCTACGCCCAGACGGTCGAGCAGTTCTCCGGCCTGTGCTGGCGCACGGGCTACCCCGGGGGAGACCCGACCAACCCGTCCGGACCGGCGGACCCGATGGGAGCTGCCAACTCGTTCTTCGCGCTCTCGGCGGCCCTCGTCGAGGCCCGACGGACCGGCCGCGGGATGTTGGTCGAGGCGACGCTCGCCGAGGGCGCCATGGTGATGGCCTCCGAGCAGGTCCTCGCGTGGACCGGGCGCGGCGAGCTGCTCGAGCGCACCGGCAACCGGTCGGCCGTGGCCGACGTCCAGGGGGTGTTCGCCGTGCAGGGCACCGACGAGTGGGTCGGACTCTCGGTCCTCGACGAGGACCAGTGGCGCGGGCTGGTGGCAGCGACCGGCTTCACCGAGTGGCTCGATGACCCCGCGCTCGCCGACCGGGCGGGCCGGCAGGCCGCCGCGGACCGGCTCGAGAGCGAGCTGGCGGCGTGGTTCGCCGACCAGCAGCCCGACGAGGCGGTCGAGAGACTCCTCGCAGCGGGCGTCCCGGCCGGACGGCGTACCGACTGGCGCTGGGTGCATGAGCACCCGCAGCTCGCGGGCCGCGAGACCTACACGGTCGTGGACCACCCCTACGGCGGGGAGGTGCCGCTGCCGGGGCTGCCCTACCAGCGCGTCGGTACGCCGTCGTGGATCCTGCGCCGCCCGCCGCTGCTCGGGGAGCACAACGAGGAGATCCTGCGCGGGGACCTCGGGCTCTCGGAGGACGAGTACCAGGCCCTGGTCGACCAGCAGGTCGTGGGCACCCGGCCGGCCGGCCAGTGACCGGTCCGCTCGCGGGCATCCGGGTCCTCGAGCTGGTCGCCCAGGGGCCGGCGCCGTTCGCCTGCATGATGCTGGCCGACCTCGGCGCCGAGGTCATCGGCGTGGAGCGGCCCGGGACGCACCGCTACGAGCCTGACGCCCACTCCCGTGGTCGCCGGTCGGTGGCGCTGGATCTCAAGCAGCCCGAGGGGCGCGAGGTCGTGCTCGACCTGGTCCGCGAGGTCGACGTGCTGGTCGAGGGCTTCCGCCCGGGGGTGACCGAGCGACTCGGGGTGGGCCCCGACGTGTGCCTCGGGGCCAACCCGCGACTCGTCTACGGACGCATGACCGGGTGGGGCCAGGACGGGCCGCTGGCCCAGGAGGCCGGTCACGACCTCAACTACCTCGCTCTGACCGGCGCGCTCGCCGCGATCGGCGAGCCGGGGCGACCGCCGGTCCCGCCGCTCAACCTGGTCGCCGACTACGGCGGCGGCGGGATGCTGCTCGCGCTGGGTGTCCTCGCCGCCCTGCACGAGCGGACGAGCTCCGGTCGGGGCCAGGTCGTCGACGCCGCGATGGTCGACGGCGTCGGGCTGATGCTGGCGCCCTTCCACGCGATGGCTGCGCGTGGCCGCTGGAACGAGCGGGGGACCAACCTCCTTGACGGCGGCGCGCCCTACTACCGGGTCTACGGCACCGCGGACGGGCGCTGGCTGTCCGTGGGGGCGATCGAGCCCGCCTTCTACCGTGCCTTCCTCGACGTGCTCGGCCTCGACCCTGCCGAGCTCGGCGCCCAGTCGGACCGGTCGGCGTGGCCCGCCGCCACCGAACGGATCGCCGCCGTGATCGCCACCCGCAGCCGCGACGCCTGGGCCGAGGCCTTCGCGGGCACGAACGCGTGCGTCCAGGCGGTGCTGGAGCTCGGCGAGGTGCCCGGTCACCCGCACCCGAGCGCCCGCGGAGGCTTCGTCGAGATCGACGGCGTCGCCCATCCCGCACCCGCCCCACGACTCAGCCGCACGCCTGCGCGGCTGCCCCCGATGGTCGAGCCGCTCGGGGCGAGCACCGCTGCGGTGCTCGCGGAGCTGGGCCGGAGCCCGGCTCAGATCGACGCGCTCCGGGAGGCCGGCGTGGTCGCCGTACCCGCTGAGCGGGAGCCGGGAACCGCCCCCGCCGTCGGGCCGATGCACTCGACACCCGCACCCGCCGCGACGACAGGAGGAGAGCAGCGATGAGCCGGATCACGACCCTCGACCAGTTCGAGGAGGAGTACCGCCGGGGGATCGACGAGCCGATGCCTCCTCGTGCCTGGCGCGAGGTCACCGAGGAGTGGCTGCGCCGCCACAGCGAGGGGTCGGGGGACTACAACCCGCTCCACCGCGACCGCGCGTACGCCGCGGGCGCCCGGTTCCACTCGCTCACCGGGTCGCCGTCGTTCCTGTTCTCCATCGACTTCGGAGCGAACGCCTCCATCTGGGGCCACCTCTCGCGCGACGACGTGGCGATGAAGGACCTCAGCATCCTCTACATCGGAGCCGACATCGAGTGGTTCCGCCCGGTCTGGCTCGGCGACCGGGTCCGCTCGATCGAGACCCCCGTCGGCGTCAAGCGGCGCTCGATGCCCCAGCTCGGCGAGGCCCTGGTGTGCTCGGGCCGCACCGACTACTACAACCACCGCGGCGAGAAGTTCGCCAGCCTGACCAACCACATGCTCCGCTTCGCCAACCCCGGGACCGGGGTCGAGGCCGCGCCGCCCGACCCGGACCGGCCCCAGGTGGCCCCCGACCCGCTGGTCTGGGCGCGCACCCGCCGAGGCGGCGAGGTGCGCCACTTCGAGGACGTCGCGATCGGCGAGGAGCTGCCCGAGCTCCCGAAGGGGACCTACACCACCACCGAGCTCTACCTGTTCAGCCACGGCACCCTGACGCTGGGTCGTTCGGCCGAGGTCGACGAGGGCACCATCGACATGGGTGCGGGCGGGCGCGCCGACCCCGAGTACGCACGCAAGAACCGTGCGCAGTCCGCGCAGTTCGACTACGGCCCCCAGCGCATCACGTGGCTCAGCCAGATCGCCACCGACTGGGCCGGCGACTGGGGCGACCTGGTCTCGATGAGTGCGAAGCTCCGCCGGCCCAACCTCGTCGGGGACACCAACACCGTTCGGGGCCGGGTGACCGGCACCCGTGAGGTCGGCGATCAGGGCCTGGTCGACCTCCGCGTCGCCGTGGTCAACCACGCCGACATCGAGACCGCCACCGCCGAGATCACCGTCCGGCTGCCACGACGCGACGCCGGCGAGCCGCGCGAGGTGCCGCTGCTCTGGGCCGACGCGGCCTCGACGACGCCGTCCATCTACGGCTGAGCCCCACCCACCCGATCCGTCCCACCGAGGAGAGACCCATGCTGCTCAAGCCCGGCATCAAGCTCAAGGCGTCCGGCACCACCACCGAGATCATCGTCATCCAGGCTCCCGCCGAGGAGGTGACGCTGACCTGCGGTGGGGTACCGATGACCGCGGACGGTGCCGGTGAGGGCGGCTCCACCGAGGGCGAGGTGCTCATCGGCAAGCGCTACTGCGACGCCGCCGGCACCGTCGAGCTGCTGTGCTCGGCGAGCGGAGCCGGTCCGCTGGCCATGGACGGCGAAGCGCTGGTCGTGAAGGCGGCCAAGGCGCTGCCCTCGTCGGACTGAGCGTCAGGCACCGACGATGAACATCGTGACGCTGCTGGACATGGTCTCCAGCGTCGACCCGGACCGCGTCATCCTGGGCGACCGGCACGAGGGCGTGACCCTCGGCCGGCTGCGCGACCTCGCGGACCGCGCAGCTGGGGTGCTGAGCGACCACCCCGGCCGACCGCTGCTGTTCTCCGGCACGGCGACGGAGGCCTTCCCGATCGCGCTGTTCGGCGCCGCCGTGGCGGGCAGGGCGTTCGCGCCCGTGAGCTACCGCCTGGCGGCAGGACCGTACGCCGAGCTGGTGACCGACCAGCTGCCGACCACGCTCATCGCCGAGCCCACGAGCTCCGACCAGCTCCGCGAGGGCCCCGAGCTGAGCATGGCGACCCCGGCCGGCTTCGTCGCCGCCGTCCGAGCCGCGGCACCGTCAGGCGCCGAGCCGGAGCAGGACCCCGAGGCGCCGGCCGTCCTGCTGCACACCAGCGGCACGACGGGCAAGCCCAAGGTGGCCGTCCTGCGGCACCGCCACCTCACCTCCTACGTCCTCAACGGCACCGAGATGCTGGGCGCCGGGCCCGACGAGGCCGCCCTCGTCAGCGTGCCGCCGTACCACATCGCGGGGGTCGCGGGCCTGCTCACGGGGATGTACTCGGGCCGGCGGATCGTGCAGCTGCCGAACTTCACCGCCGAGGACTGGGTCGCGACCGCCGCCGCGCAGGAGATCACCCACGCGATGGTCGTGCCGACCATGCTCGCCCGGATCGTGGAGGTCCTGGAGCAGACGGGGGAGACCCTGCCCACCCTCCGCCACCTGTCGTACGGCGGTGGCCGGATGCCGCGACCGGTCATCGAGCGCGCGCTCGGCCTGCTGCCCCACGTCGGGTTCGTCAACGCCTACGGCCTGACCGAGACCACCTCCTCCATCGCCGTCCTCGGGCCCGAGGAGCACCGTGCCGCCGTGTCCTCCGACGACCCGGCCGTGCGGGCCCGCCTCGAGTCCGTCGGCCGGCCGCTTCCGAGCGTGGAGATCGTGTGCCGCGACGCGCTCGGCGAGCCGGTCCCCCCAGGCGAGCCCGGCGAGCTCTGGGTGCGCGGAGACCAGGTCTCGGGGGAGTACGCCGCCACGTCCCAGCTCGACGACGACGGCTGGTTCCGAACCAAGGACGCGGGCCGGATCGACGACGACGGCTACGTCTTCGTCGAGGGTCGGCTCGACGACGTCATCGTCCGAGGTGGGGAGAACCTCTCGCCGGGCGAGATCGAGAACGCCCTGCTCCAGCACCCGGCCGTCACCGACGCGGTCGTCTACGGCCAGCCCGACGAGATGTGGGGCGAGATCGTGGTCGCCGCAATCGTCACCGCTCCCGGCAGCGACCCCACTCCCGAGGAGCTGCAGGCCTGGGTGGCCTCGCTGCTCCGCTCGAGCCGGGTCCCCGCGCGGATCCGGTTCCTCACGGAGGTGCCGCGCAACGACCTCGGCAAGGTGCTGCGCCGGGTCCTGCGAGCCGACTCCGAGGCCGCCGCTCCGAGTCGCTGAGAGGTTGGTTGACGAATGGCACGTTATAGGCAAGGGTGACGCCGCTCACACTCCGCGAGACCCGGCCAGCATCGGGAAATGACCCGGCTCTCATCACTCGACCAATGACATGCAAAAGAGGAGAACCATGGACTTCGAGGTGTTGATGAAGGCTTCCGCGGAGGCGGCCGCCTCCGCGACCCCGGTCGAGGCGACCCAGCTCTCGATCGGCTACTCCTGGTCGGAGATCCCCCGGTGGCACGAGGGCGTCTTCTACTTCAGCGACATGTACAACCACCGGATCCTCACCCTGGACGAGTCCGGCACCCCCAGCACCTACATCGACGCATCGGAGCGCAGCCCGCTCGCACCCGAGGCGGGCAGCACCGCGACGGGCACGTCGGAGGTGGTCCTGGGCGGGCTGGGCTGGCTCCCGGACGGCCGCGCGATCGTGGTGTCGATGCACGAGCGCCTGCTCCTGGTCTGGGACGGCACGACGCTCGAGCAGTACGCCGACCTGCGCGACGTCGCGATCTCCTCGTGCAACGACATGGTGGTCGACGCCGAGGGCCGCGCCTACATCACGCAGCTCGGCTACGACCTGTTCGCCGGTGAGGACCCCCGTGAGGCCGGGCTGATCGTGGTCGAGCCCGACGGCACCGTCCACGACGCCGGCGTCGGCACGTTCCGTGGAGCCAACGGCATCGGACTGTCCGCCGACGGCGCGACCCTGCTCACGGCCGAGAACGACGGATGCCGCATCTCCGCCCTCGAGCGGGCCGCGGACGGGACGCTGTCGGGTCGGCGCGTGTGGGCCGAGCTCCCGTGGATGCCCGACGGCATCGCGATCGACTCCGAGGGCGGGATCTGGGCCGGGCTGCCGGGCAGCGGCTGGGTGGGCCGCTTCGTCGAGGGCGGCCAGGCCACCCACGCCGTCCAGCTCCCGATGGACCGTGCGATGGGCACGGCCGTCGCCCTGGGCGGCTCGGACCGCTCCACGCTGTTCATCGCCTGCGGCATGGAGGTCTTCGACTGGGCGAAGTCGCGCGACGAGGGCCTGGGCTCCATCTGGACCGCCTCCGCCCCGTACGGCGCCGGCACCACTCGCCCCTGACCCCCGCATCACGACTGAGGAGACACCACCATGGAAGAGCTCAACTTCGAGGGTCGCACCGTCATCGTGACCGGTGCGGGTCGGGGGATCGGGCGTGCCTACGCCCTGCTCCTCGCCTCACGCGGCGCGGGAGTCGTCGTCGCCGATCTCGGTGCCAGCACCGACGGCATGGGCGTGGACGGGGACGACCCGGCCGCCGACGTCGTGGCCGAGATCGAGGCCGCCGGCGGACGCGCCGTCGGCGTCCGGGCCGACGTGTCGACGCCGGAGGGTGCCCAGACGATCGTGGACGCCGCGGTCTCGGCCTTCGGCGGCGTCGACGCCGTCATCAACAACGCCGGCATCGTCCGGGTCGCGGACTGGCTCGAGGTGCCCGCCGAGGAGTACCAGCGCCACCTCGAGGTGCACTACCTCGGCTCGTTGTGGCTCGCCCGCGCGGCGTGGCCACACCTGAAGGAGTCCGGCTCGGGGCGCATCGTGAACACGATCTCGCCCGCGATGCTCGGCAACCCGATGATGGTCCACTACGGCAGCTCCAAGGGCGCTGTGTACGGCCTCACTCGCAACCTCGCGCTCGAGGGCATGGAGCATGGCATCAACGTCAACGCGGTCTCGCCGGGTGCCGGCACCCGCATGGCCGAGGCTGCTGCGGACTCGCTGAGCGCCGAGATCATGGAGTACATGCGCACCGCGCTGACGCCCGAGCTGGTCGCGCCGCTGGGGGTCTACCTGGCGCACCCGTCCTCGCAGGTCACCGGTGAGGCGTTCAACGTCGCCGGCGGCATGGTGAACCGGATGGCGGTCGTCAACACCCAGGGCATCTACGACACCGAGCTCACGGTCGAGACGATCGCGAGCTCCTTCGACCAGATCATGACCATCAACGAGGCGGCGCAGCCGCAGGTCGTGGCCGTCGCGGCCATGCCCGGTGCGTGAGGAGCAGCAGATGACCGAGATCGCGACGGACTACCCGTTCCCGCCCGTCACCGCGGACGAGGCCGCTGAGCGCTATCGCGCCATCGCCGCGGATCGCCCGATGACCAGGACGACGATGCCGTTCGGCGGAGACGCCTGGGTGATCCACCGCACCGAGGCCGCGCGCGCCATGCTCGGCGACCCGCGCTTCGTGCGTGAGCCGTTCCGCACCGGCGAGCGGGTGGTGCCCTACTTCGTGGAGTTCCCCGAGTTCCTGCGCCAGACCCTGCAGTTCGAGGACCCGCCCCACCACACCAAGCTGCGGCGCCTGGTGCAGAAGGCCATCTCGCCCAAGCAGGTCAAGGCGATGCGCGACTCCGCCGTCGCCTACGCCAACCAGCTGATCGACGACATGGTGGCCAAGGGCAACACCGCCAACCTGGTCCACGACTATGCGCTCCCGCTGCCGATCCAGATGCTCTGCAACCTTCTGGGCATCCCGGCCGAGGACCACGAGAAGTTCGAGAAGTGGGCGTCCTCGACGCTCGCCGTGGCCGGCATGTCCGAGGACGAGATGGTCACGAACATGGCCGAGCTCTACATGTACGTCGTCAACCTGATCCAGCTGCGCCGTGAGGAGCCCCTCGACGACCTGATCTCGAGCCTGGCCAACGCTCGCGACAAGGACGACACCCTCACCGACGAGGAGATCCTGCCGATCGCGATGCTCCTGGTCGTCGCCGGCTTCGACAACACCGCCAACTTCATCACCACCGGCATCGCGAGCCTGTTGCAGCACCCCGAGCAGCTGGAGCTGTTCCTGACCGACCCCGACGGGCTCGCGCCCACCGCGACCGAGGAGACGCTGCGGCACGGTCGGTTCTCGCTCGGGATCCCGGTGGCCGGCGCCGGGGCACTGGTGCCCTTCGTCGCCACCGAGGACATCGAGATCGACGGGCAGCTGGTCGCCAAGGGCGACGCGATCATGATCGACCCCGCCGCGACCGCGCACGACGGCATCGCGCTGCCGGACGCCGAACGCTTCGACATCACCCGCCAGAACAACCCCCAGCTGACGCTGAGCTACGGCCTGCACCACTGCCTGGGGGCTCCGCTGGCCCGGATGGAGATGCAGGTGGCCCTGGCCGAGCTGTTCAAGCGGCTCCCGCAGATCCGCCTGACGAGCGCGCCCGTCATCAACTACGACCACCTCAGCCAGCCCATCACGCGCCTCGACGCGACCTGGTGAGACGGACCTGACGTCATGCCGAAGGTCTTCTACACCCAGCCGGACGGGACCGTCGTCGCTGTCGAGGGCAGCGTCGGCGACTCCGTCATGGCCACGGCGGTCCGCAACGGTGTCGCAGGAGTCGTCGGACAGTGCGGTGGCTCGCTCTCGTGCGCGACCTGCCACGTCTACCTCGACGAGCGGCACGCCGACGAGTTCGGTGAGGTCGGAGAGGACGAGGACGAGATGCTCGACTGCACCGCGAGCGATCGCGAGCACAGCTCGCGGCTGTCCTGCCAGCTCCTGATCGGCGAGGGCGAGGTGCACGTGACGGTCCCCCCGGAGCAGCTGTGAGCCGCTCCGACGACGTCCTGATCGTCGGCGCGGGACAGGCGGCCGCCCAGCTCGCCTGCTCGCTGCGCGAGGCCGGCCACCAAGGATCCATCACGCTGGTGGGCGACGAGCCGGCTCCGCCGTACCAGCGCCCACCGCTGTCCAAGGGGTTCCTCACCGGTGCCGCCGACGAGGACAGCCTCGCCCTCCGTGCGCCGGGCTACTGGCAGGCCAACGGCATCGACCTGCTGCTCGGTGAGACGGTCGTCGAGGTGGACCGAGGCGCAGGTGCCGGCGGACGGGCGCTCACGGCCAGCGGTCGTGAGCTGGTCTTCGACCGCCTGGTGCTGGCCACGGGGGCTGCTCCACGCCGCCTGGACGTGCCGGGAGCCCAGGCGGACGGCGTGGTCGTCCTGCGCACCCTCGCGGACGCCGCCGACCTGCGACGGCGCCTCGCGACTGCTCGGGACGTGGTGGTCGTCGGCGGCGGGTTCGTCGGCCTCGAGGTCGCCGCCACGGCCACCGTGCTCGGCGCGCGGGTCACGGTCCTCGAGGCCGGCCCGCGCATCCTGGGCCGCGCGGTGAGCGAGGCGACGTCGCGCTACCTGACCGACCACCACCGCGCGACGGGCATCGCGGTGCACACCGATGTCAGCGTCACCGAGATCGTCAGTGCCGGCGCGGGTCGGGTGGTGGCGGTGCGTACGGCGGACCGGGAGATCCCGGCCGACCTGGTGCTCGTGGGCGTCGGTGCCGATCCGCGTTGCGAGCTCGCCGAGCGACTGGGACTGCAGGTCGACGACGGCATCGTCGTCGACGAGCACCTGCTCGCCTCCGACGGCACGACGATCGCGATCGGCGACTGCGCGGTCGCGGTCGACCCGACACCCTGGGCGGACCTCGACGCCAGCGCGCCGTGCCGCGTCCGGCTCGAGAGCGTGGACCACGCGGTGACGCAGGCGGCCTCAGCCGTCCGAACGGTGCTGGGCGAGCCGTCGCCGCACGTGTCGGTGCCGTGGTTCTGGTCCGACCAGGGCACCGCCAAGCTGCAGATCGTGGGGCTGCGCCGGCCGGGGGACCGCGCGACGGTCCGGCCGGCCGGCCCGGGACGTCTCGTGGTCGGCTTCCACCGGGCGGGACGGTTGGTCGCGGCGGAGGTCGTCGGCTCCCCGGCCGACTTCATGGCTCTGCGCACGCTGCTGGGCGCCGGGCACCCGGTGCCTGCGGACGTGTTCGCCGACGGTGACGTCGTCCTGCGCCAGCTGGCCAAGGACGCACGCCAGGGCTCGATCAGCGCTTGCTGAGCTCGACCTCCTGAGGCCGGATCAGGCCGTCCGATCCCACGCGCCGGTTGAGCATCCCGTCGACGTACGCCTCGACGTACGGCGTCCACTGGTCGCGCTCGGCGCGCCCCAGGTCCGTCGTCAGCACGCCGAAGCCGGCCATCTGGAACTCGAAGACGCCGTCGACGAGCTGCTTGCCCTTGCGGGACACGCGCACTCGAGTGCTGCGGCGGTCGAACTCGTCGACGGCCCGGTCCAGAAACCCGTCGTTGACGAGCTCGGTGATCCGCTTGCTCGCCTGGGACGGGTCGACGGCCAGACGGCCCGCGACCTCGGCGATCGACAGCGGACCGCTCGTGGCGATCACGTGCAGCGCCAGGAACCCCGCCTCGCTCACCCCGGCGGACCGGAGCTCGAGGAGGGTCTTGAACCCGCCCGAGAGCGCCACCCAGGTCACGATGCCGATCATCGTGTGCAGGAAGAAGCGGGTCGCCGGGTCGTACTCCTCGCCGGCGAGCTCCAGCCACCGGTCGGCCACCGCCGGACGTGGGCTGTCGGGAAGCGCCTCGGAGAACCGGTGCAGCACCAGCGCGAACCAGCTGCCGAGCACCTCGATCTGCTCGGGGGTCCAGGTCGAGATCACCGCCAGGTAGTCGCGGCTCCAGGCCATCAGCCAGGCGTCCATCAGAGCCGTGGTCTCGTCGGTCAACGAGAGCAGCGTGCGTCGTCGGTCGTCGGGATCGGTGGTCCGAGCCAGGTGTCCGGCCTTGTGCAGCTGGGCGGCCTGCCGCGAGGCCTGGGTGATGTCGATCCCGAGCTCACGCGCGATCACGGTCGTCGCCGCCGGCTCCCGCCCGCTGAGCAGCTCGAGGAAGCGGAGGTCCGAAGGGGGCAGGTCGATCCCTGTGACAGCTCTCAGTCGGCGGGAGTGACTGCGCGTGCCGGCGGTCAGCGCGATTGCGTTGACCAGACGGAGAGTCGCCACCTCCAGGGCTGGGGCCTGTGACGTGCTCAAGCGCCACTCCTTCCGGTGGGGTCGCGGGGCGACACCTGACGTCTCTCAACCTAATCGATTCCGTACAAATCCTTGGAGAGGTGCACATGGGAGCCGCAACTGATACCGGTGAGTGGGAGCGCGAGGTCGACGTCCTGATCGCCGGCAGCGGTGCGGGCGGCATGGTCGGCGCCATCGCAGCCCACGACCGGGGCCTGACGACGCTGGTCGTCGAGAAGGCTCACGGGTTCGGCGGTTCGACCGCGATGTCGGGCGGCGGGATCTGGATCCCGAACAACCCGACCCTGCGCCGCAAGGGCCTCGCCGACGACGTGGAGGACGTCCGCGCCTACCTCTCGGCCGTCGTCGGCGGCCGCGTGCCCGCCGACCGGATCGACGCGTTCGTCGACCGCGGGCCCGAGGTGATGGAGATGCTGGAGCGGGTCAGCCGGTGGATGGACTTCTCGCACTGCCCGGGCTACTCCGACTACCACCCCGAGCTTCCCGGGGGCCGCGCGAAGGGCCGCACGATCGAGCCGCGCCCGATCGACGGTCGCAAGCTCGGTGACGAGGAGGAGCAGCTGCTCGGGCTCACCGTGCCCACGCCTCTCGGGTTGTGGTTCACCGGCTACGAGGCCCGCAACCTGATGATGATGAAGCGGGAGTGGCGTGCTCGGCGGATGATCTTCCTCGCCGGATGGCGCGTCGTCTCCAACTTCTTCCTGCGGCGCAGGATGAAGACGCTCGGGGCAGCGTTGGTCGCCCGGTTCCGCCTCACGATGCGCGACCTGGGACTGGAGCTCTGGACGAGCTCGCCGGTGACGGAGCTGCTGGTCGAGGACGGCAGGGTGATCGGCGCCGTCGTGGAGCGCGACGGCCAGCCGTGCCGGATCCGCGCCCGCCACGGGGTCCTCCTGGCAACGGGCGGGTTCGAGCACGACGAGATCCTCCGCAAGCAGCACCTGCCGGAGCTGGGTCAGCCCGACTACAGCGCCGGAGCGCCGTCCAACACCGGCGACGGGCATCGCCTCGGCGAGGCGCTCGGTGCCGACTTCGACCTGATGGACGACGCGTGGTGGATGCCGTCGATCGCGCTTCCGCGCGGCGGCGTGTTCCCGCTGGTCTCGGAGCGGTGCATCCCGGGCATGGTCATCGTGAACCGGGACGGCCGGCGCTTCACCAACGAGGCCTCGCCGTACGTGAACTTCGTCCACGACCAGCTGGAGGGCGGCCACGTGCCGATCTTCGAGATCTTCGACCAGTCGGCTCGAGATCGGTACCAGTTCGCCGGCACGCTCCCGGGCAAGGACTTCCCGCGCTCGTTCTACAAGTCGGGGCTGGTCCACAAGGCCGACACCCTGCGCGACCTCGCCGCGCTGGTCGGCATCGACCCCGACAACCTCGTCACGACCGTCGCAACCTTCAACGAGTACGCCCGCAACGGCCGGGACGAGGACTTCCATCGCGGCGAGAGCCCCTATGACAACTACTACGGCGACCACTCCCTGCCGAACCCCAACCTCGACACGATGGAGACCGGCCCGTTCTACGCGATCCGTCTGGAGGCCGGCGATCTCGGGACCAAGGGAGGGATCCTCACCGATGCCTGGGCGCGCGCGCTTCGTCCGGACGGCTCGGTCATCGAGGGCCTCTACGCGACCGGCAACGTCTCCGCGGCGGTGATGGGCAACGAGTACGCCGGCGCCGGCGCCACCATCGGTCCAGCCATGGTCTTCAGCTATCTGGCCATGGAGCACGCGGCCGAGGAGAAGGGCGGGAGCCGATGAGCGCCGAACCCAGCGCCGAGCTCGGCTCCGATCTCTTCGGCCCGGTGCGGCTCGGACCGATCACCCTGCGCAACCGCGTCATCAAGGCCGCCACCTACGAGAACGCCGCCAGGCGGGGAGAGGTGACCGACCGGCTCGTCGACTTCCACGTGCGCCACGCGCGTGGAGGCGTGGGGATGACCACCGTGGCCTACTGCGCGGTCGCTCCGGAGGGCCGCACCGACGGCCACCAGATCGTCTGGCGCGACGAGGCACGCTCGGGCCTCATCCGGCTCACCGAGGCGGTCCACGCCGAGGGCGCGGCCATCTCCGCGCAGATCGGCCACTCCGGTCCGGTGGGCGATCCCCGCGCCACGAAGATGAAGGCGCTCTCGCCGACGCCGTACTTCAACCCGCAGGCCTTCACCCGGACGAAGCAGGCGAGCAGACAGGATCTCGCCCGCATCGTCGCCCAGCACGGAGCGGCGGCGACGATGGCGGTCGAGACCGGTTTCGACGCTGTCGAGGTGCACATCGGGCACAACTACCTGGCCAGCTCGTTCCTCTCGCCGAAGCTGAACAAGCGGACCGACGAGTACGGCGGGTCCCTGGAGAACCGCGCCCGGGTCGCCCGCGACTGCCTCCGGGCGGTCCGCGACGCGGTGGGGGATCGGATCGCGATCATCGCCAAGATGAACATGACCGACGGGGTCCCGGGCGGACTCTGGCTCGACGAGTCGCTGCAGGTGGCGACGTGGATCGAGCAGGACGGCAGCGTCGACGCCCTCGAGATGACGGAGGGAAGTTCGTTGCTCAACCCCATGTACTTGTTCCGGGGGGAGGCGCCGATCGCGGAGTTCGCCAAGGCCGTCGGAGAGCCGGTCGGCACCGCGGTGCGGCTCGTCGGCAAGCGGTTCCTGCGCGAGTACCCCTACGAGGACCTGTACCTGTTGGAGAACGCCCGTCAGGTGCGTGCGGCCGTGCGGTTGCCGATGATCCTGCTCGGCGGCGTCACCAGTGCTCAGGGGGTTCGGACCGCAGTTGAGCACGGCTTCGAGTTCGTGGCGATGGGTCGGGCTCTGCTGCGGGAGCCGGACCTGGTGGCCCGGATGGTGGCGGGCTCCGAGGGCCGGTCGCTGTGCATCCACTGCAACCGGTGCATGGCCACGATCTACGGAGGGACCCGGTGCGTACTCGTGGCGCCGGCCGACGGGTGAGACCCAGGGCGGGGAAAAATACTTGAGAAAATGCACGTAAAACGCTTCCGTGATCGCGGTCACCTTCCTAGGATCGGGGCAACTCGTTCCCCTGGAGGTGCCTCGTATGACCGTTGTGCTGGAGTCGACTTCTCCGGTCGTCACCCGTCCGCCGTCGATGGTCGAGCGGATGACGCTGATCATGGACACGTTCGGCGGCTCGAAGTCCCGACTGCTGTTGGAGGAGATCGCCGAGCGCAGTGGCCTGCCGCGGTCGACAGCCCACCGGATCCTCGAGCAGCTCATCCGGCTGCACTGGGTCGAGCACGACCGGGTGGGCTACCGCCTCGGTCGCCGCATCCACGAGTGGGGTGCTCGGGAGAACGCCCACTCCGACCTGCGTGCCGCGGCCGCGACCTGGCTGCACGAGCTGGCGCTGCGCACCGAGCTGGTCGTGCACCTCGCGGTCCTCAGCGGCGCTGAGGTCGAGTACCTCGACAAGGTGGGAGGGCGCCGGGTGATGGCGGTCGCCTCGCGGGTCGGAGGGCGAGCCCCCGCGCACAGCACGTCGCTCGGCAAGGCGATGCTCGCCTGGCTGCCGCCGGAGAAGGTCGACGCGCTGTACGTCGACGGCCTGCCCGCCTCCTCCGGCCCGGGTCCGCGCACCATGCTCGAGCTCCACCAGGAGCTGTCCCGGATCCGGTCCTCGGGCGGCGTCGCCCGCGAGAGCGACGAGTGCGTCACCGGCGTCGCGTGCATCGGAGCCGCGATCCGGGGGCCGGAGGGGCCGGTCGGGGCGATCTCGTTGGTGGGAACCTCCGAGATGCCGCTGGAGCGGCTCGCACCGCTGGTGCGCGACACCGCGCAGCGCATCACGCGGGAGCTCTTCGGCTCGCGCTGGTGAGCAGCAGGACCCCCGCCGGTCCGACGCAGACATGACGAAGGCGGCCCCGCTCCGGGGCCGCCTTCGTCATGTCTGCGTGCTGGGGGATCAGAGCCAGCCGTCGCTCCACAGCTGGTCGGGGACCGGCTCGTCCTCACCGAGACCGAAGCGTCCGCGGAAGAACACCATGGGCGGCTCGGAGGTCTCGCTCCGCTCCAGGTCGACGACCTCGCCCACGACGATGCGGTGGTCACCACCGTCGTGCACGGTGTGCAGCTCGCAGTGCAGCCGAGCCAGCGCGCCGGGCAGGGACGGCGTCCCCCAACGGCTCAGCTCCCACTCGAGCCCGTCGAACCGGCTGCCCGTGCGCGTGCCGAAGCGGGTGCACAGGTCGTGCTGGTCCTCGGCGAGGACGTTGATCGAGAACCGGCCCGCGCTGCGGATCCGCGGCCAGGTGCGGCTGTCGGAGGTCACGCAGAACAGCACGAGCGGCGGGTCGAGGGAGACCGAGGTGAACGACTGGCAGGCGAACCCGACGGGGTCGCCACCGTCGACGGCCGCGACCACGGTCACGCCACTGGCGAACTCGGCGAGCGTGCGACGGAAGTCGGCCGCCAGCGGTCTGGGAGCGGTGTGGGTGGACATGGCGCGACGCTAGGTGGGGCCGTCCGCGATGTCCTCGGATCTCCCGTTGGTCGGGAGTGTCGCCGTCCCCGTCTCCCGAGGCTCC
>NZ_JANINT010000442.1 GCF_024509035.1 Nocardioides sp.
TGACGCGTCCCCGCGCGCCCGCAGGTGGATGGGTCCGCCGCCGCTGCTCGTGCTCGCGACGCTCGTCGGGTTCCTGGTCGCGCCGCTGGTCGACCAGGAGCCCGATCCCCCGGCACAGGCGGTCGTCGCCGCCCAGGTCTCCGCGCCGTACGCGACCCGGCCGCACGCGACCACGCCCCGGACGGCGCCGCCCGCCGCGCCTCAACGGGTCCTGACGAGCCCCTCCGCCCGTGGCGGGGAGAGCGCGTCCGCCGGGCTCCGGCCGATCCGGCTCAAGCGGATCCACGTCGGCGTGGCGAGCATGAACATGTACCGCAGGCTCGCGCCTGCGCAGGCCTCCCAGGACGCCCGCCGGCTGACCAGCCGGGCCGGCGTCGACATCGTCGGCTGGCAGGAGGCCGACCAGTTCGCCGGCGTGCTCAAGTCGCTGTCGGACTGGGAGACGAAGATCTTCCCCTTCGGCAAGCGCACCTCGGAGATCGCGGTGTCCTGGCGCCGCTCGGAGTTCTCCCTGGTCTCGGCCAAGCAGCGCCAGGTGGCGCTCGGCGTGAGCTGGCGCGAGGGCCGCTTCCCGTTCGGCAACCGCCTGGTCGGGGTCGTCACCCTGCGCCACCGCGAGACCGGCCGGCTGCTGACGGTGATCAACGCCCACCTGCCCCAGGCGATCGAGGACCTCGACCGCCCCGGCCGCTGGACGGACACGATCAACGCCTTCCGCGCGCGCAACCAGCTCGCCCGGATCGCCAACACCTGGCGCACGGCGCCGGGGCGCTGGGTCGTCGGCACCGGTGACTACAACTTCGATGCCCGCGCCGACGCGGCGCACCGGCCCCCTGGCGGACCGCGGCGCGCCCTGTCCGACACCGCGGTGTCGTCGTACCAGGCGCTCGGCGCCGACGTCGCCCCGACCTTCCCGCCCAACGGCCGGCGCATCGACTACGTGTACGTCGACCGCGACGCCTACCGGGCCGGGCGGATGCGGTTCGCGGGTCAGTGGGTCGTCGGCGGCTTCAACAGCGACCACAACGCCCTGGTGACCCGGCTCGTCCTCAGCTGACCGCGGCGGCGCTCCGGTCGCGGACGTGCTGCTGGGCCCAGCCGACCAGCGGCGCGAGCAGGGCCGCGGCGTCGCGGCCGTCGGCGGTCAGGGAGTACTCCACGTGCGGGGGCACGACCGGCAGGGCCTCGCGGTGCACGAGGCCGTCGGCCTCGAGCGTCTGCAGCGTCTGGATCAGCATCTTCTCGCTGACCCCGTCGATCTCGCGCTTGAGCTCGCTCCAGCGCAGCGTGCGGTCGTCGAGCGCCAGCAGCACCAGCACGCCCCACTTGCTCGTGACGTGCTCGACGAGCAATCGGGTGACGGGGCAGGAGGTGTCGAGCTGGAGCTCGCGGACGGTGGCCACGGCCTTACCTTACCTCCAGGTGGGTACCCCACTTGAAAGTCGGTACTGCCGACCGGGAAGGTGTCCGGCCGCCGCGAGGTTCCGTCGACGTCACCCCCGTTCGCACCACCCTGGAGGAAGCGCATGTCGATCGTCGTCACCGGAGCCACCGGACACCTGGGCCGCCTGGTCGTGGAGTCCCTCCTCGAGCGCGGGGCGGAGGGGATCGTGGCCACCGGCCGCGGGGTCGACCGGCTGCAGGACCTCGCCGACCGCGGGGTGCGCGTCGAGCGCCTCGACTACGACGACGTCCCCGAGTCGGTGGACTGGCTCGGCGCGGGCGACGTGCTGCTGCTGGTCTCGGGCAGCGAGGTCGGGCGCCGGGTCCCGCAGCACCGCGCGATCGTCGACCTCGCCGTGCGCTCCGGCGTCGGCCGCATCGCCTACACGAGCGCACCCGCCGCCGACGACACCGCGCTCACGGTCGCGCCCGAGCACGCGGCCACGGAGGCCCTGATCCGCGCGAGCGGGCTGCCGTTCACGTTCCTGCGCAACGGCTGGTACACCGAGAACTACCGGCCGACCTTCGAGCAGGCCCGCGAGAGCGGCCTGGTCCTCGGCAGCGCCGGCGAGGGCCGGGTGGCCAGTGCACCGCGCTCGGACTTCGCCGAGGCGGCCGCCGTCGTGCTCACCACCGACGGCCACGAGGGCGCGGTCTACGAGCTGTTCGGCGACGCCGCCTGGACGTACGGCGAGCTCGCGGCGGCGTTCGCGGACGTGCTCGGCCGCGAGGTGACCTACCGCTCGCTCACCCCGGAGGAGCACCGCGAGGCGCTCCTCTCGGCCGGGCTCGACCAGGGGACCGCCGGCTTCGTCGTCGCGCTCGACCAGGACATCGCGGCGGGGCTGCTCGGCCTCACCACCGGGCACCTCGCCGGACTCCTCGGCCGCCCCACGGTCCCGCTCGCCGAGACCGTGCGCACGTGGGCCTGAGTCGGCCCTCGACTCACACCTGCCGCACGCCCACGACCGCGGTGCCGTCGACGTCGTCGTCGGTGACGACGCGGGGCAGCAGCCCGGCCGCCGCCATCAGCCGCGCGGTGTGCGGCGCCTGGCGGCGGCTGGTCTCGACGAGCACCCGCCCGCCCGGTGCCAGCCAGTCGGGCGCTCCGGCGACCACGCCGCGCTGGACGTCCAGCCCGTCATCGCCGCCGTCGAGGGCGACGCGGTGCTCGTGGTCGCGGGCCTCGGGTGGCATCGTCGCGATCGCGTCGGTGGGGACGTACGGCGCGTTCGCGACCAGCGCCGCCACCCGGCCGCGCAGCCGGTCCGGCAGGGCCGCGTAGAGGTCGCCCGCGAAGACCCGGTCGGCCGGCAGGTTGCGCCGCGCGCAGTCGACCGCGGCCGGGTCGAGGTCGGCGGCGTACACCTCCACGCCGGGCACGGCCTCCAGCAGGGCTGCGCCGATCGCGCCGGTGCCGCAGCACAGGTCGACGGCCACGTCGCCTGCCCCCACGCCGGCCGCGGCCTCGCGCACCAGCAGCGTCGAGCGCAGACGCGGCACGAAGACGCCCGGTGCCACGGCGATCCGCAGGCCGGCGAACTCGGCGTACCCCACGACCTGCTCGAGCGGCGTCCCCGCCACCCGCTCGGCCAGCATCCGGGTCAGTGCGGCCTCGTCCTCGGCTGCGCCGACCAGCTGGCGCGCCTCGTCCTCGGCGAAGACGCACCCGGCGGCGCGCAGCGCGGCGACCAGGCCCTCGGGCGGCTCCTCGGACGGCATGGTCGATGATGCTGCCATGCCGAGCGTCAGCACCCAGATCACCTGGATCGTGGTCGGGTACGCCGCCCTCGTGCTCGTCCTCGCCGTGGTGGTCGCCGTCCGGGGGGCCGAGCGGCCCGGGTGGCTCGACCAGATGGCCTGGATGCTCGAGGTGCTGCTCGTCGTCCGGGCGCTCGCGGGTCTCGGCCCGCTGCTGGGGGAGGACCGGCCCGACTCGACCTCGACCTATGTCGGCTACCTCTTCGCCTCGGTGTGCGTCCTGCCGATCGCGATGCGCTCGGTCCAGGGGGATCGAGCGCCGTGGTCGTCGGCCGTCGTCGCGGTCGCGGCCGTGGCGGTCGGGGTGGTCGCCGTACGTCTGCAGATGACCGCATGAGCGCGGCGCGCCGCAGCGGCCCCCACCAGGTGCTGCTCGCCCTCTACGCCCTGTTCACCCTCGCGGCGGGCGCCCGCTCGCTGGTGCAGCTCACCACGCAGTACGACGAGGCGCCGGTCGCCTACTGGCTCTCGCTGGGCGCCGCCGTGACCTACGCCTTGGGGTGGTACGCCATCCGCACCGCCGCCGCCGGCGACACCCGCTTCGCGAGCGTGATGCTCTGGGTCGAGCTGGGCGGTGTGGTGACGGTCGGGACGCTGAGCCTGGTGGTCCGCGACTGGTTCCCCGACGCCTCGGTGTGGTCGGACTACGGCATCGGCTACGGCTTCGTGCCGGCGATCCTGCCGGTGGCCGGCCTGCTGTGGCTGCGCCGCCACAGCCGGTCCGGTCTCGCCAGGAACTGAAACCTGTTCTAGATTTGCGGGCATGACTGCGGACGTCTTCGCCCCCGCCATGCTCGGGCCCGTGCAGCTGCGCAACCGCACGGTCAAGGCCGCGACGTTCGAGGGGCGCGCCCCGCACGGCCAGGTGACCGACGAGCTGATCGACTACCACCTCGCGGTGACCCGCGGCGGCGTCGGCCTGACGACGGTCGCGTACCTCGCGGTCGCCCCCGAAGGGCGCACCCATCGCGAGCAGGTCGTCGTCGGCGAGCGCACCCTCGGTGGCCTGACCCGGCTCGCCGACGCGATCCACGAGTCGGGCGCGGCGATCGCCGGCCAGGTCGGGCACGCCGGGCCGGTCGCCAACGGGCGCTCCAACGGCGTCAAGGCGCTCAGCTCCAGCCGGATGCCGAGCCCGCTCTCGATGCAGATGATCAAGGCCGCGACCGAGGCCGACCTCACGCGCATCACCCGCGACTACGTCGCCGCCGCACGGACGCTGGTGCGCGCCGGCTTCGACGTCCTCGAGCTGCACATGGCCCACAGCTACCTGATCTCCTCCTTCCTCGCGCCGGGGCTCAACCGCCGCAAGGACGGGTGGGGCGGGTCGCTGGAGAACCGGGCGCGGCTGGGCCGGCAGGTCGCCCGCGCCGTGCGCGACGAGATCGGCTCGGACGCCGCGATCACCGCGAAGGTCAGCGTGGGCGACGGCTTCCGTGGCGGGGTCACCACCGAGGAGGGCGTGGCGTACGCCCAGATGCTGGAGTCCGACGGGACGTTGGACGCCCTGCAGCTCAGCGGCGGCTCGTCGCTGATGAACCCGATGTACCTGTTCCGCGGCGACGCGCCGGTCAAGGAGTTCGCGGCCACGATGCCGCTCGTCGTACGCCTCGGGATGAAGACGCCGGTCGGCCGCAGCTTCATGAAGGTCTACCCCTTCGAGGAGGCCTACTTCCGCGAGAAGGCGCTGCGGTTCCGCTCGGCGGTGTCGATGCCGCTGATGCTGCTCGGCGGCATCAACCGGCTCGAGACCATGGAGCAGGCGATGGCCGACGGCTTCGACTTCGTCGCCATGGGTCGCGCGCTGCTCCGCGAGCCCGACCTGGTCGACAGGCTCCGGTCCGGCCGCGCCACCGCCGGTGTCTGCATCCACTGCAACCGCTGCATGCCCACGATCTACTCCGGCACCCGCTGCCCGATCGTGACGCCAGAGCCGGTCTGACGGTGGTGGAGGATCCCCGTTCCACCGGGGTTTCTCCCGCTTGTCGGCCGTGGCAACTCCTGACAAGCGCATGTTCCCCCGGTGGACCGGGGATTCCGACACCCTTCCCACGGGACTAGAACGTGTTCTAGATTGCCCGCATGTCAGAACCTCTGAAGGTCGTCGTCTGGTCCACGGGGACCGTCGGGCGGCACGCGATCGCGGGCATCGACGCCCACCCGGACCTCGAGCTGGTCGGCGTGTGGGTGTCCAACCCCGACAAGGACGGCAAGGACGCCGGCGAGCTGGCCGAGCTGGGCCGCGAGCTCGGGGTCCGGGCCACCACCGACAAGCAGGCGCTGCTGGCGATGAAGCCCGACGCGATCGTGCACACGGCGATGACCGACGACCGGGTGTTCGAGGCGATCGAGGACCTCGTCGACTTCCTCGAGGCCGGCATCAACGTGACCTCGAGCGGGCCGGTGCTGCTGCAGTGGCCCGAGCACATCCTGCCGCCGGAGACGATGGAGCGGATCGCCAAGGCCGGCGAGCGCACCGGCGCGAGCCTGCACGTCAACGGCATCGACCCCGGCTTCGCCAACGACGTGCTGCCGCTGGTGCTGACCAGCCTGAGCCAGCGCATCGACGAGGTGCGGGTGATGGAGATCTGCGACTACTCCACCTACTACCAGCCCGTCGTGATGAACGACCTGTTCGGCTTCGGCAAGCCGATGGACGAGCCCGGGTTCCTCTGGGCGCCGGGCATCCTCTCCATGGCCTGGGGCAGCGTCGTGCGCCAGATCGCCGCCGGCCTCGGCGTCGTCCTCGACGAGCCGCTCACCGAGGAGGTCGACCGCCGCCCCGCCGAGGTCGACACCGCCAGCGTCTCGGGCGACGTCGCGGCGGGCACGATGGGCGCGGTCCGCTTCCAGGTCATCGGCAAGGTCGACGGCGTCCCGCGCGTGGTCCTCGACCACATCACGCGTACGGCGCCCGACCAGGTGCCCGAGTGGCCGACGCCGCTCCAGGGCGACGGGTGCTACCGCGTCGTCGTCTCCGGCGAGCCGTTCATGCAGCTCGACTTCACCCACCACGGCGAGCACGGCGACCACAACGTCTCGGGGATGATCGTCACCGCGCAGCGGATCGTGAACGCCGTCCCCGCCGTCGTCGCCTCGCCCGGCGGCCTCGTCACCGCCCTCGACCTGCCGCTGGTGACCGGCAAGGGCCTGGTGAGCACGTCATGACGATCCTCGACAGGTTCGGCGTCACCGGCCAGGCCGCGATCGTCACCGGCGCCGGCCGTGGCCTCGGAGCCGCCACGGCCGTCGCGCTCGCTGAGGCCGGCGCCGACGTCCTCATCTCGGCGCGCACCGAGCGGCAGCTCGACCGGGTCGCCGAGCAGATCCGGGCGACCGGACGGCGTGCCCTCGTGGTCGCCGCCGACCTCAGCGACCTCGACGCGGTCGCCGGACTCGCGCAGGCGGCGTACGACGAGTTCGGCCGGCTCGACACGGTGGTCAACAACGTCGGCGGCACGTTCCCGACCGCGTTCCTCGACACGAGCAACGAGTTCCTCAACGAGGCGTTCAGCTTCAACGTGACCACCGCGCACGCGCTCACCCGCGCCGCGGTGCCGCTGATGCTGACGTCGCCCGACGGCCAGCAGAGCGTCGTGACGATCAGCTCGATGATGGGCCGCACCGCCGACCGCGGCTTCATCGCCTACGGCACCGCCAAGGCCGCCCTCGCGCACTGGACGAAGATGGCCGCCCAGGACCTCGCCCCGCGCATCCGCGTCAACGGCATCTACGTCGGGTCGATCATGACCAGCGCCCTGGAGTACGTCGCCGGGCAGCCCGAGCTGATGAGCCAGCTCGAGACCAAGACGCCGCTGGGCCGCGTCGGCGAGCCCGAGGACATCGCGGCCGGCGTCGTCTACCTCGCCTCGCGGGCCGGGCAGTACGTGACCGGCAAGCTGCTCGAGATCGACGGCGGCATCCAGCAGCCCACCCTCGACCTCGGGTTCCCGGACGTGGCCCCGTAAGGTCCGCGATGTGAGCTCGTCGACGACCCCCACGGCGTACGCCGTCTCGCCGGACTCCGGCGAGCACTGGAGCAAGGAAGGCGCCTGGCGGGTGACCGACGGCATCCACCGGATCCCGCTCCCGCTGCCGATGGACGGCCTCAAGGCCATCAACGTCTACGTCCTCGAGACCGCCGACGGGCTCACGCTCATCGACGGCGGCTGGGCGATCGAGGTCGCGCGCGACCTGCTCGAGCGCTGCCTGCGCGACATCGGCTACGGGTTCGGCGACATCCGCCGGTTCCTGGTCACCCACGTGCACCGCGACCACTTCACGATGGCGACCGTCCTCGGCCACGAGTACGGCGCGGACGTGGCGCTCGGCCTCGGTGACAAGCCGGCGCTCGACCTGCTCAACGACCCGACGCTCGACGAGAGCCCGTTCCTGGAGGTGCTGCGGACCGCCGGCGCGCACGAGCTCGCCGAGCTGTGGGCGGCGGGAGGCGGCGAGCGGCCGGACCCCGCGATCTGGCTGCTCCCCGACACCTGGCTCGAGGGCGACCAGCGGATCGCCGTGGGCACCCGGACCCTCGACGCGGTGCACACCCCGGGCCACACGCCGGGCCACTACGTGTTCGCCGATCGCGGCGCGGGGCTGCTGTTCGCCGGCGACCACGTGCTGCCGACGATCACCCCCTCGATCGGGTTCACCGTGCCGCCGACGCCCGACCCGCTCGGCGACTTCATGGCGTCGCTGACCAAGGTGCGTGCGCTGCCGGACCTCCAGATCCTTCCTGCGCACGGCCCGGTCGCGCCGTCGTCGCACGCCCGGGTCGACGAGCTGCTCTCCTTCCACGACGACCGCCTCGAGCAGAGCCTGGCGGCGATCGCCGACGCCCCGGCCACTGGCTTCACCGTCGCGCACCAGCTCGCCTGGACACGCCACGAGAAGTCGTACGACGAGCTCGACCCGTTCAGCCAGGGCATGGCCGCCATGGAGACCAAGGCGCACCTCGAGCTGCTGGTCGCGCGGGGTCGGGCGACCCGCGAGGAGACGCCCGGGGGCGTGCTGTTCTCCGCGGCGCCGATCGGGTCGTCCGCCTGAGGGTGGCGCATACAGGCGCGAGAGGCGGACGACCCGTCAGCGTCTGAGCCGCATCGGGGTGTGGGGGATGTCGTCCTCGAGGAACTCCGGTCCCGACACCTCGAAGCCGAACGTCGCGTACCACCCGGTCAACGGCGACTGGGCGTCCAGCACCACGTCACGACCCGCGGCCACCGACAGCGCGGTCTGCATGATGACGTCGGCCAGTCCGCGGCCACGCGCCTCGGGCACCAGCAGCACCCGGCCGATCCGCCACACGTCGCCGTCGTCGAGCACCCGGGCGTAGCCGACCAGCAGATCGTCCTCGCTCAGCAGCACGTGCCGGGTTCCAGGCTCGACGTCGCGGCCGTCGAGATCGGGGTAGGGGCACTCCTGCTCGACGACGAAGACGTCCTGGCGCAGCCGGCACACGGCGTAGACCGTGGCGGCGTCGAGCTGGTCGAACGGGACGGCGGTGCAGATCACGAGAGGAACTCCAGGGTCCGGCGGTAGGCCGCGCGCGCCTCGGGGATGAGCGGCAGCAGCGGGTAGACGTGGATCAGGTCGTGGCGCTCGACGTAGGTCAGGTCCCAGCCGGCCTCCTCGGCCCGGCGCGCGAGCAGCCGGCAGCCGGGCGCGAGCGTGTCGCGGGTGCCGCAGAACATCAGCGCCGGCGGCAACCCGGTCAGGTCGGCCAGCGCCGGGCTCACCTCGGGCCGGGCGAGGTCGTCGGGCGAGCCGGCCCACCAGCCGGCGTACGCCCGCAGCTTGCCGAGGAACAGCCACGGGTCGCGGACCGTGAACCGCTCGGTCTCCGGCGCGCTGGTCGTCAGGTCGACCCAGGGTGAGTGGAGCAGCAGGCGGGAGGCCTGGGTCCCGCCCCGGTCGCGCAGCGTGAGGGCGATCGCCAGCGCGTAGCCGCCGCCCGCGGAGTCGCCGGCGAGGACCAGCTCCTCGGAGTCCCCGGCCCAGCGCGCCGTCAGGTCGCAGATGGCGTCGTGGGAGTGACGCCAGGTGTGCTCGGGGGTGAGCGGGTAGTCGGGCAGCACGATCCGAGCGCCGAGGTCGGTCGCCAGCCGGCAGGCGTAGCGGACGTGGAACGGGTCGATCGGCGCGACGTACCCGCCGCCGTGGAGGTAGACCACCGTGCGGTGCGGGTCGGTGCCGCGCGGCGTGATGACGTACGACGCGAACTCGCCGGCGGAGCCCGTCAGCACCTCGGTGACCACCGAGAACCGCCGGGCGAACCGGGGCACCAGCCGGGTCGGCAGCTGGCGGCCCAGGCCCGCGTGCCACCTCGCGAGACGGGCCCTCTCGGCCTCGACCGTGTCCAGCTCGCGGGAGCGGCGCAGCCGCGGGACGACCCAGGCGAGCGCCTCGTGGCGACGGCTCGGACTCATGCTTCGCAGCCTCCCACAGCCGCCCTGTCACAGATCGGGCGCGCCCGGTGTCTGGTGGTCGACGCACTCACCATCGAGGAGGAGCACCCATGCCCAGCACGTTCCGGATCCCGAAGGCCGGCGTGACCGGCCTGTACGGCAGGGCCATGTCCGCCTACGCCCGTCGCACCTACGGCCAGATCCCCGACAACGCCTACGTCCTGTGGCACCACCGCCCGGTGCTGAAGGCCGTGCTGAAGTTCGAGCAGCGGGTCGCGACGTGGCGCGCGCTCGACCCCACGCTGAAGTCCTACGCCCAGCTCGCGAGCGCCGGCGTCATCGGCTGCAGCTGGTGCCTCGACTTCGGCTACTTCCTCGCCCACAACGAGGGGCTCGACCTCGCCAAGGTCCGCGAGGTGCCCCGGTGGCGCGAGTCGGACGTCTTCACGCCGCTCGAGCGCGACGTCCTCGAGTACGCCGAGGCGATGAGCACCACCCCGCTCACCGTCACCGACGAGCTCGTGGCCCGGCTGATCGACCAGCTCGGCACCCCGGCGGTCGTGGAGCTCACCCAGATGATCGCGCTGGAGAACATGCGCTCGCGGTTCAACTCCGCAGCCGGCCTGCAGAGCCAGGGATATTCGGATGTGTGCGAGCTGCCGCTCGCCGTACCGTCTGCTGACGTGATGCGGTCATGAGCGCACCCGACTCCACCGACGACTTCGTCCGGCACCGCAACCTGCTGTTCACGGTGGCCTACGAGATGCTCGGCTCGGCCGCCGACGCCGAGGACGTGCTCCAGGAGACCTGGCTGCGCTGGGTCGACGTCGACCGGGCCGAGGTGCGCGACGAGCGCGCCTACCTGGTGCGGATCACCACCCGCCTCGCGCTCAACCGGATGCGCGCCAACTCCCGGCGCCGTGAGTCGTACGTCGGACCGTGGCTGCCCGAGCCGCTGCTGACCACCCCGGACGTCGCCGAGGACGTCGAGCTCGCCGACAGCGTGTCGCTGGCGATGCTCACGCTGCTGGAGACCCTCGGTCCGACCGAGCGGGCGGTGTTCGTGCTGCGCGAGGTCTTCGACTTCGGCTACGACGAGATCGCCGCGGCCGTGGACAAGACGCCGGCCGCCGTACGCCAGATCGCCCACCGGGCGCGCAGTCACGTCGCCGAGCGTCGGCCCCGGGCCGAGGCCACCCGGTCCGAGCGGGAGCGGGTGATGGAGAGGTTCCTCTCGGCGGTCGCCACCGGCGACATCCAGAGCCTGATGGACGTGCTCGCGCCCGACGTGGTCCTGGTGACCGACGGCGGAGGCTTCAAGAAGGCCGCCCTCCGGCCGATCCTGGGCCGCGACAAGGTGTTGCGCTTCCTGGGTGCGGTCTCCGAGGGCATCGAGGCGGTCGCCGACGTGGTGGTCGTGAACGGCGCCCCCGCGCTGCGCATCGTCGTCGACGGCGAGCTCGACACCGTCGCCTCGATGGTCGTCGAGGACGGCCGGGTCTCGGGGCTGTACGTCGTGCGCAACCCCGCCAAGCTCGCCCGTCTCGACGAGGTCGTCACGCTGACGCGTTGAGGGTGGCGCCTGCCCGAGCGCTAAGGTTTCAGCCAAGACAGGGGAGCACGTCCCGACGTGCTGAGAGTGCGGATCCGCCGCAGACCCTATGAACCTGATCCGGTTAGCACCGGCGAAGGGAGTCGGAGATGAGACCCATCCATGCCTTGCCCCGTGCCCTGGCGCCACTCATCGCAGCATCGGTCGGGCTTGCCCTGGCCGCCACCGGCTGCTCGGCCATCGGCGAGAGCTCGTCGGGCGACGAGCCCGGCAGCAGCAACGACTCGAGCAGCGCCCCCGGTCGGGTCGTGCTCGTCACGCACGACTCGTTCGTGCTGCCCAAGCCGCTGATCAAGCAGTTCGAGCAGCAGTCCGGCGTCGACCTGGTGGTCCGGGCGAGCGGAGACGCCGGCATCCTCACCAACAAGCTGGTCCTGACCAAGGGTGACCCGCTCGGCGACGTGGCGTTCGGCGTCGACAACACGTTCGCCTCCCGGGCGCTCGACGAGGGCGTGTTCGCGCCGTACGACGCCCCGCTCCCCGACGGTGCGGAGGAGTACCGCCTGCCCGGCGACGACGGCCACGCGCTGACGCCCGTCGACAACGGCAACGTGTGCGTGAACGTCGACGACACCTGGTTCGCCGACCACGACCTCGCCCCGCCGCGGACCCTCGACGACCTCACCGACCCGGCGTACCAGGACCTGTTCGTGCTGCCCGGCGCCGCGACGAGCTCGCCCGGGATGGCCTTCCTGCTGACCACGATCGCGACGTACGGCGAGGACGGGTGGCAGGACTACTGGACGAGGCTGATGGACAACGGCGCGTTGCTGACCGCCGGGTGGTCGGACGCCTACGAGGTCGACTTCACCCAGGGCGGCGGCCAGGGCGACCGGCCGATCGTGCTGTCCTACGACTCCTCCCCGGCGTTCACGGTGGCGGACGGCAGGAGCACGACCAGCGCGCTGCTCGACACCTGCTTCCGCCAGGTGGAGTACGCCGGCGTGCTCGACGGGGCCGCCAACCCCCAGGGTGCCGAGGAGCTGGTCGACTTCCTGCTGTCGCCGGAGGTCCAGGCGGCGCTCCCGGAGAGCATGTACGTCTTCCCCGTCGACGCTGGCGTGGAGCTGCCGAAGGAGTGGGCGACGTTCGCGAAGCAGCCCACCGAACCGGCGAGCGTCGACCCGGCCGACATCACCGAGCACCGCGACGAGTGGCTGCGCGAGTGGAGCGACATCACCTCCCGATGAGCCGGCGATGAGCGAGCGATGACCGGTCCGACGGGCCGCGCGCTCACGCTGGCGGGGCTGGCGGTCGTGCCCCTGGCGGTGCTGGGCGTGTTCTTCGTGCTCCCCGTCAGCGGCATGCTGTCCGAGGGCTTCGTGACCGACGGTCGCTTCGATCCCGGCGGGGTGCTCGAGGTCCTCGGCCGGCCGCGGGTGCACCGGGTGCTGTGGTTCACGGTGTGGTCCTCGACGGTGGCGACGCTGCTCGCGGTGCTGCTCGGACTGCCGGCCGCGCACCTGCTGCACCGCCGGCGGTTCTGGGGCCGCGGGATGCTCCGGTCGCTGCTGCTGGTGCCGTTCGTGCTGCCGACCGTGGTGGTCGGCGTCGCGTTCCGCGAGCTGATCGGCGAGGCCGGCCCGCTGGGGTTCCTCGGCCTGGACGGCTCGGCGGCCGCGATCGTCGCCGGCCTGGTGTTCTTCAACGTGGCCGTGGTGATCCGGGCCGTCGGCGCGGCCTGGGAGTCGCTCGACCCGCGGCCGGCCGAGGCCGCGGCGGCGCTCGGGGCGAGCCCCGCCCAGGTGCTCCGCACGGTGACGCTGCCGGCGCTCCGCCCGGCGATCGTCAGCGCGGCGAGCGTCGTGTTCCTCTTCTGCGCGACCGCGTTCGGCGTCGTGCTCACGCTCGGCGGGCTGCGGTACTCCTCGGTCGAGACCGAGATCTACCTGCTCACCACGAACCTGCTCGACCTGCAGGCCGCTGCGGCGCTGTGCATCCTCCAGCTCGTCGCGATCACGGCGCTGCTCGTGGTCATGAGCCGGCTGCGCGCCGTACCCGACCCGACGCTCGTCCGCTCCACCGCGCTGCCCCCGCGGCCGTCGGCCGGCGACTGGCCGGGCGTGCTCGCCACCGGCCTCGTGCTGCTCCTGGTCGGGGCGCCGTTGGCCGCGCTGGTCACCGGATCGCTGCGCGTCCACGACGCGTGGAGCCTGGGCAACTACCGGGCGCTGGGCGGCGAGGGTGACCAGCAGGCGCTGCTGGTGCCGGTCGGCGAGGCACTGCTGACGTCGCTGCGCACGGCCGTCGACGCCACCTGGATGTCGCTCACCCTCGGGCTGCTGGTCACGATCGTGGTCACTCGCCGCTCGCGCACGCGCGCCGAACGCCGGGTGCGTGGGCTGCTCGACGGCCTGTTCATGCTGCCCCTGGGCGTCTCCGCGGTGACGCTCGGATTCGGGTTCCTGATCACGCTCGACCAGCCGCCGCTCGACCTGCGCGACTCACCGCTGCTGGTGCCGATCGCCCAGGCACTGGTGGCGCTGCCGCTGGTCGTCCGGACGCTGGTCCCCGTGGTCGGCGGCATCGACGACCGCCAGCGGCAGGCCGCCGCCTCGCTCGGCGCGGGGCCGCTGCGGACGTTCGCGACCGTCGACGTCCCCGCGACCTGGCGGCCGCTGACGGCGGCGGCCGGATTCGCGTTCGCGGTGTCGCTCGGCGAGTTCGGGGCCACGTCGTTCCTCGCCCGCGAGGAGCACCCGACGCTGCCGATCGTGATCTTCCGCCTCATCGGCCACCCGGGTGCGATGAACTACGGCATGGCCCTCGCCGCGTCCGTCGTCCTCGCCGCGACCACGGCCGCCGTGATGCTCGCCGTCGACCGGCTGCGCGTGGGCTCGATGGGAGCCTTCTGATGCTGACCCTCGACCACCTCACGGTCACCTATGACGGCACCCCGGCCGTCGTCGACGCCTCGCTCGAGCTCGAGGACGGCCACGTGCTGGCGGTCCTCGGTCCCAGCGGGTCGGGCAAGTCCACGCTGCTGCGGGCGGTCGCCGGGCTCGAGCCGCCCGCGGGCGGGCGGATCTGCTGGGACGGCGAGGACCTGGCCGGCGTGCCGACGCACAAGCGCGGGTTTGCGCTGATGTTCCAGGACGGCCAGCTCTTCGGCCACCTCACGGTCGCCCGCAACGTGGGCTACGCGCTGCGGCTGCGACGTGCTCCCCGGGCCGCGGAGCGGGTCGCCGAGCTGCTCGCCCTCGTCGGCCTCGAGGGGTACGCCGACCGCCTGCCGGCGACCCTCTCGGGCGGCGAGCGGCAGCGCGTGGCGCTCGCGCGCTCGCTCGCGGTGTCGCCGCGGCTGCTGCTGCTCGACGAGCCCCTCTCGGCGCTCGACGCCGGGCTGCGCGAGCGCCTCGCGACCGACCTGCGCGAGATCCTCCGTGCCGCCGGCACCACCGCGCTGATGGTCACCCACGACCAGGAGGAGGCCTACGCCGTGGCCGACCGGCTCGCGGTGATGCGCGCCGGCCGGATCGTGCAGCAGGGCGACATCGGCGAGGTCTGGCGGGCACCGGCCGACCCGGAGACCGCGCTGTTCCTCGGCTACGCGCGGGTGCTCGAGGGGTCCGCGGCTGCCTCGTTGCTCGGGGCGGCCGGGCTGCCCGCGGCACCGGCGGTCGCCGTACGCCGCTCGGCGCTGGTCGTCGACGAGGAGGGTCCGCTGCGTGGGACCGTCGTGTCGGCACGGGCGACCCCGGAGCTGATCCGGCTGGTCGTCGACGTCGACGGGGTGGGCGAGGTCGACGCGGTGGCGCGGCTCGGGTCGCACCCGGCGCCGGGGGAGTCGGTGCGGCTGGGCGTCGACCCCGGCCGGCTGGCGACACCTGGCGGGCGCTGACGGGCCCGGGTCTCTACACTGACCTCCGTGTATCGCCGTGCCTACGCCCTGCTCGTGGGCAACGCCGTCGTCATGGGCGTGCTGGCGATCCTCGTCGCGATCGTCTACGACAAGCGGCTGATCGACCCGGAGGGCAGCTTCCTCGGACCGTCGTGGCTGCGCCTGCCGCTGCTGCTGCTCGGTGCCCTGCTGCTCGACATGCTGCCGCGCACGATCTGGTTCTCGAAGATGAACCCCAAGCTGATGCCGGGCGTCGTGCGCGAGCGGTGGCGCACGCACTGGAACCGCGAGCGGCTCACGCTCGTCGCGCTGGGCGTCATCTGCTTCTACGTGGTCTACGTCAGCTACCGCAACCTCAAGTCCTTCCTGCCGTTCGTGCGCGACGTGAAGTACGACCGCGAGCTGCACTACCTCGACCGGGCGCTGCTGTTCGGGCACGACCCGGCGCACGTGCTGCACGCCGTCCTGGGCGAGGGCTTCATGGCCTGGCCGCTGTCCTACGTCTACCTCTGGTTCCTGCCGCTGGTGCCCCTGGCCGTGACCGCCTGGCTGGTCTGGTCGCGCAACCTGTCCTACGGCTACTGGTTCGTGACCTCCCAGTGCGTCGCCTGGTCGCTCGGCACGGCGTCCTACTACGCCCTGCCGACGCTCGGTCCGGGGCTGGAGTACACGTGGATCTACGAGGGGCTGCCGAACACCCCGACCAGCCAGCTGATGGAGTCGCTCGCCTACGGCCGCAACAAGGTCTACTGGGGCGTCGTGCAGGACGCCGTCCAGTCGGTGGCCGGCTTCGCGAGCCTGCACGTCGCGATCACCATGCTCGTGGCGCTGATGGTGCAGTACACCGTCCGCCTGCGCTGGCTGCAGATCGCCTTCTGGGTCAACTTCGGCGTCACCGTCGTCGCCACGCTCTACTTCGGCTGGCACTACATCGCCGACGACGTCGCCGGCGTGATGATCGCGCTGGTCTCCTTCTACCTCGGCGGCATCGCCAGCGGGCAGAAGTTCGACAAACACGGCCTGGCCTCGCACCCCACGACCACCACCTCGGCCGTCCCCGTCGACCGCTGACCTCCCCGGGGTCCGCACGCACCTGACGTATCTGTCATTGGGAGCGCTTCCACGCGACCGATACGTCAGGTGCGTGAAACTACACCGTTGTAGTTCGTCAAGGCGCCACGCCGTGTCTCCTGAGAATATTGGGACGTTTTGTTCCTTTTGGGGCGGAAGTTGTCTAGCGTGCTCCGGGTGCCGCGAGGGGCGGCACCCGGTCGGACGGGCCGGACGACGACCCGAGAGGACGCTCGATGCGCGTGCACGGCCCGGCGGCGGCGCTGCTCGCGATCGCCCTGACCGGTGGCGTCCTCACCGGAGCGGCGGTCGCCGACGACGAGACGCCCACCCGCCAGGACGTCCGTGAGGCGCGCGCGGCGGTGCGCGACGGGCTCGACGACGTCGCCTCGGTGCGCGCCCGGCTGGCCGTGGCCGACCACCGGCTGCAGGAGGCCGGCGTACGCGCCGCCCAGGCGGCGGAGGCCTACAACGGCGCCCGCTGGCGGGCCGCGCAGGCCCGCGGCGCGGCCCGGGAGGCCCGCGAGCACGCGGACCTCGCCGCTGCGGACGTCACGCGGCAGCGCCAGGCGTACGGCGACGCACTGGTCTCCTCCTACGAGATCTCACCCGGGCTGAACGCGCTCTCGGCGATCGCCGGCTCCGACGGCATCGACGAGGTCATCGACCAGACCACCACCCTGCAGAACGCCGAGCGCGCCCTCGATGCGAACTACGACCGGTTCCGCGCCGCGGCCACGCTCGCCGAGGTCGCCGCGGAGCAGGCGGAGCGCGCCGAGGACGACGCGGCCCGTGCCGCCTCGGACGCCCGGCAGGCCAA
>NZ_JANINT010000443.1 GCF_024509035.1 Nocardioides sp.
CTGGTGCTGCCGGCCGGCACGTTCAAGGTCCGTGCCTACGACACCGACTACCGGTTCCGCGCTGACACCGCCCACACCTACTTCACCGGCAACCAGACCAGCGACGCGGTGCTCGTGGTGGCCGACGGCGAGTCCGTCCTCTACGCCCGACCGCGGTCCTCGCGCGAGACCGACGAGTTCTTCCGCGACCGCCAGTACGGCGAGCTGTGGGTCGGCCGCCGCCCGTCGCTGAAGGAGATGTCGGACTCCCTGGGCCTCGAGGTCCGCCACCTCGACGAGCTGACGGGCGTGCTCGGGCAGACCGGCAAGACCCGCGTGCTGCGGGGCGTCTCGGCAGCGGTCGACGGTCTCGTGAGCGCCGACGACGCGCGCGACGCCGAGCTGGCGCGGGTCGCCTCCGAGCTGCGGCTGGTCAAGGACGACTGGGAGATCGAGCAGCTCCAGGAGGCCTGCGACATCACGACGCTCGGCTTCGAGGACTCCGTGCGCGAGTGGGACGAGGTGCTGCGCTACGGCGAGCGCTGGATCGAGGGCACGTTCTTCCGCCGCGCCCGCGCGATGGGCAACGACATCGGCTACGACTCCATCGTCGGCGGCGGGTCGCACGCGACGACGCTGCACTGGATCGACAACACCGGCCCGATCACGCCCGGCGAGCTGGTGCTGCTCGACATGGGCGTCGAGAACCGCTCGCTCTACACCGCCGACGTGACCCGCACCCTGCCGGTCGACGGCCGGTTCACCGACGTCCAGCGCGAGCTCTACGAGCTCGTCCTGGCCGCCCAGGAGGCCGGCATCGCCGCCGTGCGCCCCGGTGTGCCGTTCCGCGCGACTCACAACGCCGCGATGGAGGTGCTCGCCCACGGCCTCGAGGGGATGGGCCTGCTGCCGGTGTCGGCCCAGGAGGCGCTCGACCCCGAGAGCCGCGTCTATGCGCGCTGGACGCTGCACGGCACGAGCCACATGCTCGGGCTCGACGTCCACGACTGCGGACAGGCCGCTCCCGAGGCGTACGCCGAGGGCACGCTCGCCGAGGGCATGGTGCTCACCGTCGAGCCGGGGCTGTACTTCCAGGAGGACGACCTGCTGGTCCCCGAGGAGCTGCGCGGCATCGGCATCCGCATCGAGGACGACATCCTCGTGACGGGCGACGGCTCGCGGAACCTCTCCGCGGCGCTGCCCCGCGCGGCCGCCGACGTCGAGGAGTGGATGGGCGCCCTGCGGCGTTGATCACGCTCGGGCCAGGTGCCTGGGGCCACCACGAGCGTCGTTCAGGAGTGTTCCGTAGGCTTGATCCGGCAGGAGTCGGCTGTCGGGGCCGCCCGGGCGCGGGCGGGTGCCGCGGTGCGCCGACGTCTCGGCGCCGACACGGCGTGTCGCACAACGAAAGGGCCGACCCATCACTCGCTCGACCCCGCCTCATCGACGGCTGCGGCCAGCCTGGCTGGTGGTCGCGCTCCTGAGCCTGGCGCTGGCCGTGTCCTCCTGCTCGACCGGGACCACGAAGGCGGCCTTCGCGGGCCACGGTGACCGGCCACGCATCATCAACGCCCAGGCGTTCCCCCCTGACCAGGACCCGATCTACGAGCTGGTGGCGGCACCCGACTTCCTCAACCAGGACGTCGGCGACCTGCGCGACCTGCCCACCTGGCACCGCGGCGACCCGAACTCCTGGACCCCGCAGCTCCAGCAGAGCATCCGGCGGTTCCTCGACGAGATCGCGGCGCTGGACCCCGGCTCGGTCCTGGTGCCCGGCGACCTGGTCGAGGGGCGCTGGGGACGAGACGACCTCCACACCGGGGTGTTCGGACCGGTGCGCACGCTCGCCCAGCAACGCCAGGCCGTTCGCCGGGCGGCCCGGTTCTACTACTCGACGTACCTCCAGCGCTTCCGGATCCGCGACCTGACGTTGCACGCCGCTCTGGGTGACCACGAGATCGGCGACAACTTCTGGGACCACCGCTCGCCGTGGTCGGACTTCAAGCGGCGCGAGATCGCGCTCTTCAAGGAGCAGTTCGCCCGCTACTTCACCCGGCTGCCCTCGGGCAAGCCGCGCTACTCCGATCGCCCCGTCGGCACGCCGTGGGCGGACACGGCGTACGCCGTGCACCTCTCCCCCGACGTGCTGCTGGTGAGCCTCGACGAGTTCCACCGCCGCGACGGCGACGTGCACCTCGAGGTGCGCGGCGGCCAGCTGCGCTGGCTGCGCGACACGCTGCGCCAGGCACGCGCCGACGGCATCCCCTGGGTGATCGTGCAGGGCCACAACCCCGTGCTGATGCCGGTGCGCGAGGTCTCCTCCTCGGGCGGGCACATCGAGGGCGGTCGCCGTTCGCCGCTCTGGCGCACGATGGCACGCTACGGCGTCGACCTCTACCTCAACGGGGAGGTGCACGCGACGACGATGCGCCAGGCCGACGGGGTCACCCAGGTCTCCACCGGCGGGCTGCTCTACCACGGGGATGCGACCTACCTCGTCGCTCGCTTCTTCGACGACCGCGTCGAGCTCGACGTCCACGAGATGCAGGCCGAGCCCAGCCCGCGCGGACAGCTCTGGCAGACGACCGGACACCGGACGCGCGCACACATCCGCTACGCCGACCAGCCCAGCACGTCGGTCGGCTCGCTGACGCTCACCTCCGACGGCCGCGCCCTCAACCAGGTCGGACTGCTCCAGGCCTACGACGGGCAGTGAGCCTCGACCGGCCCACCACCTGGGCCACGGCCAGGGTCTTTCGTCCCTGGGTCGCTCACGGGGTCCCCTCCTAGCCTCGCGGCACCGCACCGACCTCGACGGCCCCCACCCCCGACGGCCGACCGTGACGACCATCGGGAGCACCGATGAACCACCCACACCCGCCAGAACGCCGGACCGACGACGTCATCCGGTGGCGCTACCGAACCGCCGTCCAAGCCGCGAGGATGCTCAACGCCTCGAAGGGTGAGGGTGGCGCGACGAGCGAGCGCCCGGGGTTCCCCGCAGGCGAGCACGACGCGCCCGGCGCGGAGTCGACGTAGCTCTGCGGGGGCCACGGAGCTACCGCACCCCGGCCCGACCGGCGCTCCGCGGTGGCACGCGCGTACGGCATACTGGCGCTCCGGGTCCCGCAGCTGCCCATCGAGCTCCACATCGGTGCATCCGAGGTCGAGCTCGACGACCGCTGCAGCCCTCCGCCTCCGTAGCTCAGCTGGATAGAGCAGCGGCCTTCTAATCCGCCGGTCGCAGGTTCGAGTCCTGCCGGGGGCGCCACCGCCGTATGTTTCCTTCGGCTGATGGGTGACACCGCCGTACGGGCTAGCGGTCCTCCCGCAGCTCAGGCTCCTCGACGGGATGCTGGTACTGCTCGCGCTCCGCGGGGTCGAAGTCCGGCTGCTCGGGTCGGCTCAGCTGGTCCTCGGGCTCGCGATCGAGCATCTCGGAGGCGCTGGCGTCGGACACGCCCTCCTCCTCGGGCACCGCGCCCGTGTCGACGGGGCGGTCCTCCTCCCGCGGCTGCTTGGTGTATTCACGATCTCCCATGACCGAGCGGTACCCGGCGGGGTGCGGCCCATGCGAGCGTCACTGGTGGCCGTCGGCCAGGGTGCGCACCCGGTCGGGCGAGAAACCGTGGTTCATCCCCCAGGCGACCGCCTGGGCGCGCCGTGTGACGTCGATCTTGCGATAGGCGGTGCGGATGTAGGTCTTCACCGAGTTGATCGACAGGTAGGTCTGCTCGGCGATCTCCTGGTTGCTGAGCCCCTGCGTGATCAGGGCCAGCACCTCGGCCTCGCGGGCGGTGAGGCCGTGCTCGTGACCGGGCCAGTCGCCGGCGACGCGCGGCTCGGCGGCCGTCAGGTCCGCCGGGGGCGTGACCGTCTCACCGCGGTGGATCGCCTCGATCGCGTCGACCACCGCCTGGGCGTCCAGCCCCTTGGACAGGTAGCCGGAGGCACCGCGGGAGATGGCTCGTTCGACGAGGTCGGGTTGCAGGTTCCAGCTGAAGATCGCCACCGGCACGCTGTTGCCCCGCACGAGCTCCTCGAGGTCGACGGCGTCGCCCTGCACCTGGCCGAACGTGTCGTAGAGGATCACGTCGACGTCGCTCACGACGGGCAGGCCGGAGTCGAGCTCGACGACGACGACGCGGTCGCGGTGGGGAGCGAGCATGGCCGCGACCCCAGCGACCACGATCTCGTAGTCGTTGACGATCGCGACCCGGATGGGCGTGCTGGACATGGCGTCACTGTAGATCCAGCGAGATCGACACGTGCGACACGCGGCTCAATCCCCAGAACGCGTCGCGGTCCGGGATACAAAGGTCTCGGCCCCGCTTGGTATGAGCTCGCGGGGCTCATTCCATTTCGGGGCCCGCCGCGGACGCGCTCGCGGCGTACTCGTCGATCTCGGCGAGGACCCTGTCCTTCACGCCGTCCTCGGCGAACGACGCCCGGACGGCCGTTCGGGCGAGGTCGGCCAGCCCGGCCTCGTCGAGGTCGAGCAGCGACGCCGCCACCTCGTACTCGTGGTTGAGCGTGGTGCCGAACATCGGCGGGTCGTCGGAGTTCACGGTGACGACGACACCGGCGTCGCGGAACGCCCGGATCGGGTGCTCCTCGAGCGTCGACACCGCCCGGGTCGCGATGTTGGAGGAGGGGCAGACCTCGAGCGGGATGCCGCGCTCGGCGAGGGCCGCCAGCAGGGCCGGGTCCTGGGCGGCCGAGGTGCCGTGGCCGATCCGTTCGGCCCCGAGGAGGTCCAGGGCGTGCCAGATCGTCTCGGGACCGGTCGTCTCCCCCGCGTGCGGCACGCTGTGCAGCCCTGCGGCCCGGGCCGCGTCGAAGTGCGGCTGGAACTGCGGCCGCGGTACGCCGATCTCGGGGCCCCCGAGCCCGAAGCCCACCAGCGCGTCGGTGCGGTGCTCGAGGGCGTACGCGAGCGTGGCGTCGGCCGACGGCACGCCCGCCTCGCCCGGGATGTCGTAGATCCAGCGCAGCACGAGACCGAAGTCGCGCTCGACGGCTCCGCGGGCGTCCTCGAGGGCCTCGGTGTACGCCTCGACGGGCATGCCCTTGCCGTCCTCGTGCGGCCGCACCGAGGTGTACGGCGTGCACGTCAGCTCGGCGTACCGCAGGGCCTGTCCGGTCGCCATCTCGCGACCGATCTCGTAGGTGAGGTAGCGGATGTCCTCGGGCGTGCGGACCAGGTCGACCACGGCGAGGTAGACCTCGATGAAGTGGGCGAAGTCGCGGAACTCGAAGAAGCGACGCAGCGCCTCCGGGTCGCTCGGCACCGTGCCGGGGTGTCGCTCCGCGAGCTCGGAGACGATGCGCGGGGAGGCCGACCCGACGTGGTGGACGTGCAGCTCGGCCTTGGGCAGGCCCGCGATGAATCCGGCGTAGGGGCTGGCAAGGGAGTCGCTGGTGCTCATCTCGCGGAGTCTGTCAGCGCACGTAGTGGAACCAGAAACCGACGGCCGCGGGGAGTAGTCCGAGCAGCAGCCACGGGGTGACCAGCGTGCGGCCGTTGATGAGTCGGACGCCGACCAGCGCCGCCAGACCGACGACCGCGGCGATCACGAGCAGGCCCGGCTTGGCGCCGGCGCCGTCGGCGACGCCCGCGAGGATGCTCATGCCGCCGGCGAAGATCGTCGCCACCGTCAGCAGAAGTGCGGACATCACCCAGTGCTGCACTCGCTCCACCTGCACGAGGCGATCCTCCCAGGCGCGGCACCGGAGCCGCAGCCGGATCGCCTACTCGAGGCGGTCGACCAGGTTGGCGGCCAGGTCGTCCATCGTCCGGCCGTCCTGGAACACCTTGCCGTCGAGCAGCACCGTCGGCGTGCCGCGCACACCTGCGTCCTGCGCGGCCGTCGTCGCGCGCGCCACCCAGTCGAGCCCGTCCCCGGCCTCGACGCCCGTGCGCACCACCGCCTCGTCGGCGCCGGCCCGGACCGCGAGGTCGATGAGGTCGTCGTCGGATGGGAACGGACCCGACTCGCTGGGCTGGTTCTCGTAGAGGAGGTCGTGCAGCTTCTTGGCGACCTCAGGCCCGGACTTGTCGAGCACGACCGCGAACACCGCGGCAGAGCGCTCGGAGTAGTCGCTGATCGAGGAGAGCAGGTTGAACGGGCGGTACTCCACGCGCACCTTGCCCTCCGAGGCCAGCTTCGCGAGGTCGCTGCGCGACGCCTTCTCGAGCTCGCCGCAGTAGGGGCAGAGGAAGTCCTCGTAGACCACCACGTCGTGCGGAGCATCGCTCGGCCCGATGGTCAGGCCGTAGTCGCCGCCACCCGCCGCGGGGGCCTTCACGTCGTCGGAGGTGTCCAGCGACCGGGAGAGGGCGTACCCGCCCAGGACGATCACGAGCAGCGCGACCACGACCCCGCCGACCATCAGGTTGCGCCGTCGGCGCTCCTGCCGCTGCATCTCGTGGACCGCAGCAGCGGCCCGCTCGGTGCGACCGACGGGACGGTTCTTCTTCGACATCAGAGTCCTTCGGGCTCGAGGGCACGGCCGAACATCATCCGGTCCAGCGACAGACGGGTGGACGGCAGCCACGCGACGAACAGCGAGGCGGCCAGGAGCGCGGCGTCGCGGGCGATCTCCCACGGGTACTTGGAGGTCGCGTCGGCGTCGTAGCCACCGCCGCCGAAGCAGCCGCAGTCGATGCTGATGCCGCGCGCCCACACCGAGGCGATACCGATGATGAACGCCGCGAACAGCAACGCCGACACGATCGCGGACCCGCGGGTCAGCAGGCCGAGCACCAGCGTGGCCCCGACAACGATCTCGATCACCGGCAGCAGCTGACCCACCGGCTGCACGAGCGAGGACGGCAGCAGCTGATAGGCGCGTACGGCGTCGACGCTCTGCGCGGGGTCGGGCAGCTTGACCGCACCGGCCACGATCCACACGGCACCGGTCGCCAGGCGCGCGAGCAGGCCCACCCACTCCTTCACGAGCCCGACCCTAGGCCCGAAGGCTGAGCGGTCACTGAGAGGGCTGCTCGCCCCGGCACCGAGCGGCCCGCAACGGCCACGCCTCAGCCAGGGGGCCGGCCCGGGACTAAGGTGTCCGCGTGAACGAACGACTCGTCTGGATCGACTGCGAGATGACGGGCCTGGACCTCGGCGCCGACGCTCTCATCGAGGTGGCAGCCCTGGTGACCGACTTCGACCTCAACGTCCTGGGTGACGGCATCGACCTGATCATCAAGCCGCCGGCCGAGGCCCTGGACCAGATGAACGAGTTCGTCCGCGACATGCACGAGAAGTCCGGGTTGTCGCGCGAGCTCGACTCCGGCATCTCGCTCGACGAGGCCGAGGCCCAGGTGCTGGCCTATGTCCGGGAGTTCTGCCCCGACGGCAGCCGGCCCCCACTGGCCGGCAACACCGTGGCCACCGATCGGGCCTTCCTCGCCCGCGACATGCCCACCCTGGAGACGTTCCTCCACTACCGGATCGTGGACGTGTCCTCGATCAAGGAGCTCTCGCGCCGGTGGTTCCCCCGGGCCTACTTCCAGGCGCCGGCCAAGCGTGGCAACCACCGCGCGCTCGCGGACATCCAGGAGAGCATCGAGGAGCTGCGGTACTACCGCGAGTCGGTGTTCGTGCCCTCCCCCGGCCCGGACAGCGACACCGCTCGCGCCATCGCCGCCAAGCACGGCGGCTCGCTGACCGGCCTGACCGGCGACGAGGTCGCGGGCGACGAGCCCGATTCTGCAGATCGCGCGTAGGTCCCCTACACTTCTGGTCGGTCCCGACCTCGTCGGGACACATGGTGGGTGTAGCTCAGCTGGTAGAGCACCTGGTTGTGGTCCAGGTGGCCGCGGGTTCAAGTCCCGTCACTCACCCCAAGCGGCCCCAGACGGCCGACGAGCCCCTGACCGCGGCGACGCGGTCAGGGGCTCGATCCGTCCCCGGGGCTGGTCGGTCCCACCGTCACGGTCAGGCGAACAGCGCCTCGCCGTACTTCAGCACCACCGCGAGCAGCAGCACGAGCAGCCAGACCACCAGCACCATCAGGTCGAGGTTGGAGCGGATGAACGACGTCATCGCCGCCTGCACCCGGCGGGGCAGGCGCAGGTTGTCGTCGCGGATGTTGACGTAGGTCATCTCGAAGAACACCAGCGTGGTCGCGAAGGTCACCAGCAGGCACCACGGGCACAGAGCGCCGATGTCGAACATCGCCTCGTAGAACAGCCAGTAGGCGAACACGAAGCCGATCGTGTAGACGACCTGCGCGGCGACCATGAACCAGCGCGGGAACCGCACCCCCGCGAGGCTCGCCACCGCGATCGTGATGACGACCGGCTCGGTGATCAGCCCGAGGAAGGCGTTGGGGAACCCGAGGAGCGAGGACTGCCAGGAGTTGGCGACCGTCCCGCAGCTGATGACCGCGTTGATGTTGCAGCCGAGATCCGCGTTCGGGTCCTCAGCGAGTCGCAGGGCGTCGATCGAGAGCACGAACGACGCGACCAGGCTGGCCACCGAGGAGACCAGCATCGTCACCCAGACGGCGGCGTTGCTGTCCCGTACCCGGTGCAGCCAGGACTCCGCGACCGGGTCGTCGACCGGGTCGTCGGCCGGGCCGACGGCGCGGTCCGTCACTGGTCACCAGCAGCCGACTCGATGGCCTGGGTGAGCGGCCCGACGCTGTAGACGTCCCCGGTGAACACCTCGCCGTCGATCTTGACCGTCGGGGTCCCCTGGATGCCGGAGTCGAACGCCTTCTGGGTCACCGAGCCGACCCAACCCACGAAGGTGCGGTCGCCGAACCGGTCGACGACGTCGGCCGGCACGCCGGCGTCCTTCGCGATGCTGGCGATCTCGTCGTCGCTGAGCCCCTTGCTGCCCTCCTTCGGCTGGTGGGCGTAGAGCGCGGCGTGGAAGTCCCAAGCGCTGTCGGGAGCACCGTCGGCGACGGTGGCGAACGCGTTCGCGGCCCGCGTGGAGTACTCGGTGCCGGACGACTGCTCGTCGAGGAAGGAGATCGGACGCAGCTCGATGCGCGCGGTGCCGTCCTCGAGCAGCCGGTCGAGCTCACCGCCGTTGGCGGCCTCGAACGCGCCGCAGGCGGGGCACATGTAGTCGTAGTAGATCTCGACGGTGACGGGTGCGTTCGGCTCCCCGACGGGTACGGCGCCGCTCGCGTTGCCGTTCGCCGGCACCACGACCTTGCCGGATGCCGGCGGAGCCTTGTCGTCCCCGCCGCGGGTGGCGGCCACGACCGCCCACACGATGGCGACCAGGAGCCCGACGATGACCACGGCTCCGACCACCGTGACGATCCGGCGGTTGCGCGCCTGGCGGGCGGCCGCCTCCTGCTGCGCCTTGCGCATCTCCTGCGTCCTGGCCCGTCCCTGCTTGCTCATTGCGTCCTGTCACCTCTGCCGTCGTGCTCGATGCCGAACTGCCGTGGCCCGGACCGTGCCGGGCGGGAAGTCAGGAGCGGCCGCGCCGGGTCGGCCGATCCGAACGATACGTGGGGTCGTCCCGGCCCCTGCGGGCCGAAGGCCCCTGATCGCCGGGACGATCTTCCCCTGACGTCGCCGCGGCGCTCAGCGCGTGGCCGGGGCGTCCTCGGCGGCCGCCACGGTGTCCCAGCCCTCGGCCCCCAGCGTCACCACGGCCACGGGGAAGATCCCGAGGTTCTCCTTGTCGATGTGCAGGCTGAGGTGGGCCATCAGCTCCTCGACCCGTTCCTCGAGGTCGCCGTCGTCGAGACCCAGCTCGGAGATCAGCTCGTCGAAGTCGGCGTGCTCGCCCTCCAGCTCGACCACCGCGTCGGCGAAGTCGCCCTGGTCCTTGAGCGCCCGGAACAGCCCGCGCTCCTCGCGGTCGACGTGGTGGTCGAGCTCGTGGGCGAAGCGAGCCAGCAGCTCCCAGGCACCCCGCCGGTCGCCGGTCGCGAGGTGGCGCTTGATCTCACCGCCCAGGTCGAGCAGCGCCAGGTGCTCGTCCATGAGTCGAGCGATCGGCTCCACCCCTCGGCAACCGCAGTGCTCACACACGGGTGCGCTCCCACCCCCGGCGTGGGCTGTGGCTGCCCAGCAGCTGGTCGTCGCGGCTGCGGTAGACGATGTAGGGCCGCGTCAGGTAGCCGACCGGCGCGCTGAACACGTGCACCAGACGGGTGAACGGCCACAGCGCGAACAGACCGAAGGCCACCATCGCGTGCAGCTGGAACCCGATCGGCGCGTCGGCCATCAACGAGGCGTCGGGCGAGAACGCCAGGAACGAGCGGTACCAGATCGAGACGCCCTCGCGGTAGTTGTACTCACCGCCGATCGTCATGATCGAGCCGGCGATCGTGTTCCACATGCCCAGCACGATCACGGCGGCCAGGAAGGCGTACATCACCTTGTCCATCACGGTGGTCGCGGAGAAGACCGGCCCGACGGTGCGACGGCGGTAGATCAAGATGACCATCCCGACCACCGCCATCACGCCGGCGATCATGCCGCCGGTGACGGCGACGACGTGGTAGGCCTCGTGGCTGATGCCGAGCGCGTCGGTCCACGACTGGGGGACCAGCAGCCCGATGATGTGGCCGCCGACCACCCCGAGCATGCCGAAGTGGAACAGCGGCGAGCCCAGCCGCAGCAGCTTGTCCTCGTAGAGCTGGGAGGACCGCGTCGTCCAGCCGAACTTGTCGTAGCGGTAGCGCCAGAAGTGCCCGACCACGAAGGTCGCCAGGCACAGGTACGGCACGATCACCCACAAGAAGGTGTCCACGTCAGGCTCCTCGTCCGGAGGGGGCGGCAGTCGGCATCGCAGGCAGGCCCAGGTCGACCGGCGTCGGCCGCCCGGCCTGGCGGTAGCCGGGGTCGACGAGCGCGGCGTCGAAGCCCGGGGCGCCGTACGGCGTCAGCCCGACCTCCTCGTCCGGCGGGCCGGCGGCGGCGAGCTTGGCGACGACCTCGAGGTCGTCGCCGCTGACCGGTGGCAGGCCGGCGCACACCGCGGTGACGATGTCGGCGTACGGCGACCCCAGGTCGGTCAGCGAGAGGCGGAGCAGCTCGAGCCCGGCGCGGTGGTCGAGCAGCAGCTGGCGCCCCTGCTGGAGATCGGCGGTCGCGGCGAACTCGAGCACGACGGCGAGGTGGTCGGGCAGCTCGGTCTCGGCCAGCTCGAGGCCGGCGGCGAGGTAGGTCTGCTTGAACCGCAGCAGGGCCATCCCCCGCTTGCGGGTGTCACCGTGCAGGAAGTAGGTGAGGAACAGCGTGCAGCGGCGCCGGGTGTCGAACGTCTCGACGTAGTCGGCCTGGAGCTCCCCGAGCGGGGTGCCGCTGCGGTGGGCCAGGAACCGGGCCAGCGGCTCCTGCACCACCTCGGGCAGCGCGGCGATCGCCTGCTCGACGACGTCGAGCGGTTGTGACTCGTCGGGGTAGTCGATCAGCAGCGAGGCGACCTGCCAGGTGGCGCGGACGGCGTTGTCGTCCAGCGTCGCTGCCGAACGGCTCGCCGGCCGCCGGCTGCGCAGCAGCGGGGCCATCAGTGCTCCCCCCGTTCCGGTTCCTCGTGGGCCTGCGCGTCGGGACGCGGCGGGAACAGGCCGGTGGGCACGCCCTTGCCGTCCCAGTTGAGCAGGTTGACCCGGGTCGCCTTGTCCTCCGGAGCCGCGAGCGTGTCCGAGGTCTGCCGATCGCGCAACATCTGGAAGTTCTCGACGGCGACCGGCACCGGACGGCCGGAGCCCTCGCCGAACGGACCCGAGCCGTACATGCCGGGGCCACCCTCGAAGTCGAGCGAGCACTCGGTGGCCAGCTCCTCGAGCGCGTGGGCCTGCTCGGCGTGCGCGGACGGGATCACGTAACGGTCCTCGTACTTCGCGATCGCCAGCAGGCGGAACATGTCGTACATCGTCTCGCCGTCCATGCCGACCTTGGCCGGGATGGACTCGTCGGGATCGCGGCCGAGGTTGATGTCGCGCATGTAGGCGCGCATCGCGGCCAGCTTGCGCAGCACCCGGTCGACCGGGACCGGGTCGCCCGCCGTGAACAGGTTGGCGAGGTACTCGACCGGGATGCGCAGGGCCTCGATCGCGGCGAAGAGGTTGCCGTGGTCCTCGGCGTCGTGGCCGGTGTCCTTGATGACGTCCACGACCGGCGAGAGCGGCGGGATGTACCAGACCATCGGCATCGTGCGGTACTCCGGGTGCAGCGGGAGCGCCACCTCGTACCGGTTGATCAGGGCCCACACGGGCGAGCGCTTCGCGGCCTCGACCCAGTCGTAGGGGATGCCGGCCTCGTCGGCCGCGCGCTGCACCTCGGGGTCCTCGGGATCGAGGAAGCAGGCGCGCTGGGCGTCGTAGAGGGCGTGGTCGTCCTCGACGGAGGCCGCCTCGAGCACCTTGTCGGCGTCGTAGAGCACCAGCCCGATGTAGCGCAACCGGCCCACGCAGGTCTCCGAGCACACCGTGGGGATGCCGACCTCGATCCGCGGGTAGCAGAACGTGCACTTCTCGGCCTTGCCGGTGCGGTGGTTGAAGTAGATCTTCTTGTAGGGGCATCCGGAGACGCACATCCGCCAGCCCCGGCAGCGGTCCTGGTCGACGAGGACGATGCCGTCCTCCTCGCGCTTGTAGATCGCTCCGCTGGGGCAGGACGCCGCGCACGAGGGGTTGAGGCAGTGCTCGCAGATGCGCGGCAGGTAGAACATGAAGGTCTCTTCGAACTCCATCTTCACCTTGTCCTCGATGCCCTTGAGCATCACGTCGCGCGACGCGTGCTCGCGCGAGCCTCCGAGGTCGTCGTCCCAGTTGGCCGACCACTCGATGTTCATGTCCTTGCCGCTGATCAGCGACTTGGGACGAGCGACCGGGAAGTTGTCGGTGGCCGGCGAGTTGGTGAGCGTCTCGTAGTCGTAGGTCCAGGGCTCGTAGTAGTCCTCGATCGAGGGGAGCTTGGGGTTGGAGAAGATCGTGGCGAGCTTCTTCCACCGGCCGCCGGCCTTGAGCGTGAGCCGGCCGCGCTTGTTGAGCTTCCAGCCGCCCTGCCACTCCTCCTGGTCCTCGTAGGTGCGGGGGTAGCCGAGCCCGGGGCGGGTCTCGACGTTGTTGAACCAGACGTACTCGGTGCCGGTGCGGTTGGTCCACGCCTGCTTGCAGGTCACCGAGCAGGTGTGGCACCCGATGCACTTGTCCAGGTTCATCACCATGGCCATCTGAGCCATCACGCGCATGTCTAGTACTCCACCTTTGCGGTCCGCTTGCGGATGGTCGTGACCTCGTCACGGTTGTTGCCGATCGGCCCGATGTAGTTGAAGAAGTAGGCCAGCTGGGCGTAGCCGCCGATGAGGTGGTTGGGCTTCATCAGGATGCGCGTGAGGCTGTTGTGGATGCCGCCGCGCTTGCGGTCGCGCTCGGTCAGCGGGACGTCGATGAGCCGGTCCTGGGCGTGGTGCATGAACACCGTCCCCTCGGGCATCCGGTGGCTGACGATCGCGCGAGCCGCGACGACGCCGTTGCGGTTGACCATCTCGATCCAGTCGTTGTCGCGGACGCCGATCTTCTCCGCGTCGCGGTCCGACATCCACACCGACTGACCGCCGCGCGAGAGCGAGAGCATGAACAGGTTGTCCTGGTACTCCGAGTGGATCGACCACTTGTTGTGGGGGGTCAGGTAGCGCACGGCCACGCCCAGCTCCCCCGTCGTACCGATCTCGGGCTCACCGAACAGCTGCGTCATGTTCAGCGGCGGTCGGTAGATCGGGAGCATCTCGCCCATCCCGAGGAACCAGTCGTGGTCGACGTAGAACTGCTGACGCCCGGTCAGGGTGTGGAACGGCTTCTTGCGCTCGATGTTGATCGTGAACGGCGAGTAGCGGCGGCCACCGGACTCCGAGCCCGACCACTCCGGCGAGGTGATCACCGGCACCGGCTGGGCCTGGGTGTCCTTGAAGGTGATCTGCTTGCCCTCGTGCTCGGCGGACAGGTCCGCGAGCTGCTGGCCGGTGCGCTTCTCGAGGAACCTGAAGCCCTGGGTGGCGAGGTGTCCGTTGGACACGCCGGCCAGGTGGAGCATGGCGTCGGCCATGTGCACGTCGGTCTCGACCTTGGGCTGCCCGTCGCCGGCGCCGCCCCGGGCCACACCGTTGCGCTTGCGCAGGATCTCGACCTCGCGCTTGACGTCGTAGGCGACGCCCTTGGTGAGCATGCCGACGTTCTCCAGCAGCGGCCCGATCGACGTCATCTTGTCGTAGACCGCGGTGTAGTCGCGCTCGGCGACCGCGATGACCGGCATCGTCTTGCCCGGCACGGGGTCGACCTCGCCGGTGCGCCAGTCCTTCACCACACCGTGCTCGGCGGCCATCGCCTCGGGCGTGTCGTGCCACAGGGGCTTGGCGACCACGTCCTTGCGGGTGCCGAGGTGGTCGACGGCCATCTCGGAGAACCGCTTGGCGATCGTCTTCCAGGCGTCCCAGTCCGACCGGGTCTGCCACGGCGGCGCGATCGCGGGGTTGAACGAGTGCACGAACGGGTGCATGTCCGTGGTCGACAGGTCGTGCTTCTCGTACCAGGTCGCCGCCGGGAGCACGACGTCGCTCAGGATCGTGCTGCTGGTCATCCGGAAGTCGATGGTCATCAGCAGGTCGAGCTTGCCCTCGGGTGCCTGGTCGGCCCAGCGGACGGTGTGAGGACGCTGCTCGGGCGAGGCCTCCTGGGCGGTGGCGGAGCTGTCGGTGCCGAGCAGGTGGCGCAGGAAGTACTCGTTGCCCTTCGCGGAGCTGCCGAGCAGGTTGGAGCGCCACAGCGACAGCACCCGCGGGTGGTTCTCCTCCGCCTCCGGGTCCTCGACGGCGAACTTCAGGCGCCCGTCCTTGAGCTCCTGCGCGACGTACGCCGGCACCTCCATGCCCGCGGACTCCGCGTCGTCGGCGAGCTGCAGCGAGCTGCGGTCGAAGGTCGGGTAGCTCGGGCTCCAGCCCAGCCGGGCCGACTGGGCCAGGAGGTCCATCACCGTCTGGCCGGCGAAGACGCCCGTGCCGGCGTCGAGGTCGTCGGCGGAGAACGTGTCGTAGCGGTACTGCGAGGTGTTGACGTACCAGTACGCCGTCTGGTTCATGTGCCGCGGGGGCCGGTGCCAGTCGAGCGCGAACGCCATGTGCTGGAAGCCCATGATCTGGCGGACCTTCTCCTGGCCCACGTAGTGCGCCCAGCCGCCGCCGTTGCGGCCCTGGGCGCCCGTGATCGTGGTGAGCAGCAGGATCGCGCGGTAGATCTGGTCGGAGTGGAACCAGTGGTTGACACCGGCGCCGAGCAGGATCATGCCCCGGCCCTCGGTGTCGATCGCGTTCTGGGCCCACTCGCGCGCCAGCCGGGTCACCTGGGCGGCCGGGACGCCGGTGTGCTGCTCCTGCCAGGCCGGCGTGGCCGGCACCGACGGGTCGTCGTACGACGCCGGCCAGACGCCGGGCAGCCCCTCGCGGTGCACGCCGTACTGCGCGAGCAGCAGGTCGAGCACCGTCGTGACGAGCCGGTCACCCACCCGCGCCACCGGCACGCCGCGCCGCTCGTGCGCGACCTTGCCGTCGGCGCCGTCGAAGCGCGGCAGCTCGACCACGACGCTCTCGCTGACGCCGCCCTCGGCGGTTGGCCCCCTGTGGCTGAGCATCGTCAGGGCGGGGTCGATGTCGCCGAGGTCGAGGTGCCACTGGCCGACGCCCTCCTCGCCGAAGCGGTGGCCGATCGAGCCCTGGGGGATGCGGACCTCGCCGGTGGCGGCGTCGATGACCGCGGGCTTCCACATCGGGTTCTCGCTGCCGCCCTCGGAGTGGCCGATGTCGCCGGCGACGAGGTACTTGCCGGGGCGGTAGGTGGCCTCGCCCTCCGCGCCATCAGGACCGCTCGGCTCGAGCGTCACGAGGTAGGGCAGGTCGGTGTACTGCTTGTTGTAGTCGGCGAAGAACTGCGGCACCTCGCCGGTGAAGTGCTCCTTGAGGATGACATGGCCCAGGCCCATCGCCAGTGCACCGTCGGTGCCGGGCGCGGGGTTGACCCACTCGTCGGCGAACTTCACGTTCTCGGCGTAGTCGGGGGCCACGGCGACGACCTTCTGACCGCGGTAACGGGCCTCGGTCATCCAGTGGGCGTCGGGGGTGCGGGTCACCGGGACGTTGCTGCCCCACATGAACAGGTAGCCGGCGTCCCACCAGTCACCGGACTCCGGCACGTCGGTCTGGTCGCCGAACATCTGCGGCGAGGCGTTGGGGAGGTCGGCGTACCAGTCGTAGAACGAGAGCATCGGCGCACCGATGAGCTCGAGGAAGCGCGAACCGGAGGTGTAGGAGACCGGGGACATCGCCGGGATCGGCGAGAAGCCGGCGATCCGGTCGGGGCCCCAGCGCTTGACGGTGTAGACGTGCGCGGCCGCGACGATCTCGGCGGCCTCGTCCCAGGTGGCCCGCACCAGGCCGCCCTTGCCACGGGCGGACTTGTAGCGCTTCGCCTTCTCGGGGTCCTGGACGATCGAGGACCACGCCACCACCGGGTCGCCGTACTGCCGCTTGGCCTCGCGGAACATGTCGAGCAGCACGCCGCGGACGTAGGGGTAGCGGACCCGGGTGGGGCTGTAGGTGTACCAGGAGAACGCCGCACCGCGCGGGCAGCCGCGCGGCTCGTACTCCGGCCTGTCCGGGCCGGCCGACGGGTAGTCGGTCTGCTGGGTCTCCCAGGTGATGATCCCGTCCTTGACGTAGACCTTCCACGAGCACGAGCCGGTGCAGTTGACCCCGTGGGTCGAGCGCACGACCTTGTC
>NZ_JANINT010000444.1:0-2621 GCF_024509035.1 Nocardioides sp.
TGCATGCCGCCGGTGCCGAGTCCGGCGGCGCCGGTCTTGCCGATGCGTACGTCGACGAGGTCGTCGACCGAGACCACGTCCGGGACCAGTGCGCTGCCCGGCGCGGACGGGTCGGCGTCGTAGAGGCCGTCGACGTCCGAGAGCAGCACGAGCAGGTCGGCATGGACGAGGTGCGCCACCAGGGCCGCCAGGCGGTCGTTGTCGCCGAAGCGGATCTCGCTGGTCGCGACCGTGTCGTTCTCGTTGACGATCGGCAGCACGCCGAGCTCGAGCAGCTTGGCGAAGGTCTGGTAGGCGTTGCGGTAGTGCGAGCGCCGGGTCACGTCGTCGACGGTGAGCAGCACCTGACCGGTGATGACGCCGTGCTGGGCGAGCTCCTCGGTGTAGCGGTGCACGAGCAGGCCCTGACCGACCGAGGCGGCGGCCTGCTGGGCCGGCAACGACCGTGGCCGACGGCGCAGCCCGAGCGGCGCGAGGCCGGCCGCGATGGCGCCCGAGGACACCAGCACGACCTCGGCGCCACGAGCGCGCAGCTTGGCCAGCACGTCCACGAGCTCGCGCACCCGCACGGGGTCGATGCCGCCTGCGGCCGTGGTGAGGGAGGAGGAGCCGACCTTGACGACGACCCGGGTCGCCTCGGTGACCTCGCGCCGGACGCTCATCGGGCCGGGTCGTCCTCGGCCCAGTCGGGGTCGTCGGCCCCGCCGATCTCGTAGGACTGCGGACCGTAGGTCTCGGGGCGGTCGAGCCGGCGGGCCACGTCGGCGCGCGTCTCGCCCTCGGCCCGGTCGGACATCGCCTCGTCGATCGCCCGGCGACGCCGCGCGGCGGGCCGCGAGTCCTCGAAACGCTGGTCCTCACCGCGCCGGCTGAGGATCTCGGCGGCCGAGTCGATGCCCGGCTTGAAGTCGAAGACGACCGCGTTGGTCGGGTCGCCGATCAGGACGGTGTCGCCCTCCTCCGCGCCCAGCTGGACCAGCCGCTGCTCGACGCCGAGGCGGTTGAGCCGGTCGGCGAGGTAGCCGACGGCCTCGTCGTTGCTGAAGTCGGTCTGGCGCACCCACCGCTCGGGCTTGTCGCCGCGGACCTGCCAACCGTCGGGGGTCGCGGTGACGGTGAAGGAGTCGCTGCCGTCGGCCGACGGCGGACGCAGCACGATGCGGGTCGCCTCGAGGATCGGCTTGGCGGCGCGGGCCGCCTCGACGATCGCGGCCATCGCGAACGTCAGCTCGCGCAACCCCTCTCCCGACGCGGCCGAGACCGAGAAGACCTGCAGGCCGCGCTCGCGCAGCTCGTCGACGACGAACCCGGCGATGTCGCGGCCGTCGGGGACGTCGACCTTGTTGAGCGCCACCAGGCGCGGCCGGTCCTCGAGTCCGCCGTAGCGGGTCAGCTCGTTCTCGATCACGTCGAGGTCGTCGACCGGGTTGCGTCCCGGCTCGATGCTCGCCGTGTCGATGACGTGCACGATCGCCGCGCAGCGCTCGATGTGGCGCAGGAAGTCGTGGCCCAGCCCGCGGCCCTCGCTCGCCCCCTCGATGAGCCCGGGGACGTCGGCGACGGTGAACGTCGTGTCGCCGGCCGTGACCACGCCGAGGTTGGGCACCAGCGTGGTAAACGGGTAGTCGGCGATCTTGGGCCGAGCCCGCGACATCGCGGCGATCAGGCTGGACTTGCCCGCGCTGGGGAAGCCGACGAGGCCGATGTCGGCGACGACCTTGAGCTCGAGGACGATCTCGAGCTCCTCGCCGGGCTCGCCGAGCAGCGCGAAGCCCGGGGCCTTGCGCTTGGCCGAGGCCAGCGCGGCGTTGCCGAGCCCACCGCGACCGCCTTGGGCGACGACCAGCTCGGTGCCGGGTCCGACCAGGTCGGCGAAGACGTTGCCCGCGCGGTCACTGACGACGGTGCCGTCGGGCACCGGCAGGACCAGGTCGGCGCCGTGGGCGCCGTTGCGGTGGGCACCCGCGCCGTGGCCACCGTTCTCGGCGCGGCGCTTGGGGCTGTGGTGGTAGTCCAGGAGCGTGGTCACTCCCGGGTCGACGCGCAGGATCACCGAGCCGCCGGGGCCGCCGTTCCCGCCGTCGGGCCCGCCGAGGGGCTTGAACTTCTCGCGGTGCACGGAGGCGACGCCGTGGCCGCCCCGTCCCGCGCTGACGTGCAGCGTCACGCGGTCGACGAAGGTCGGGACTGCCATGGTGCCTACTCTCGGTGGATCACGACCGTCGGGCGCTGCGCGAGCGGACCGACGAGGGAGAAATGCGAAGGGCGTCCCGAGATCGGGACGCCCTTCGAGATGCTGCGGGTGCGAGCGTCAGGTCACTCGCCCGGGACGATGTTCACGACGCGACGGCCGCGACGGGTGCCGAACTGCACCGCACCGCCGACCAGCGCGAACAGCGTGTCGTCGCCACCGCGACCCACGCCGGCGCCCGGGTGGAAGTGGGTGCCCCGCTGGCGCACGATGATCTCGCCGGCGTTGACGACCTGGCCGCCGTAGCGCTTGACGCCGAGGCGCTGGGAGTTGGAGTCGCGGCCGTTCTTGGTGGACGCCGCGCCCTTCTTGTGTGCCATTTCGTGTCCTTCTCGGGGTGCTCGAGCTCGTCGCTCAGAGGGAGATGTCG
>NZ_JANINT010000444.1:2631-16713 GCF_024509035.1 Nocardioides sp.
CTGGCGCTTCTTGTAGCCGGTCTTGTTCTTGTACTTCTGGATGACGATCTTCGGCCCCTTGGTGGCGCCGAGGACCTCGACCGTCACCGACGCCTTGTCGAGCGCCTTCGCGTCCGAGGTGACGGACTCGCCGTCGACGACGAGGACCGCCGGGAGCTTCACCGAATCACCGACCGCCGTGGCGACCTTGTCGATCTCGATGACGTCGCCCACGGCAACCTTCTGCTGCTTGGCGCCTGCGCGCACGATCGCGTACACCGCGGTCTCCTTCGTCGTGTTTCTGGTGTCTGTGTGTTGCGTCCGGGACCTGGGGCACACGCACCGCGGCGCCACACAGGGACAGGCACGCCTGGACGCACCGAGGATCCATACTACGGACCCCGCTCCCCATCGGCAAAACCGCAGCCCAGGAGCGGGCGCCTGAGCCCTCAGCGCTTGCGCGAGCCCTTCTTCTTCACCGGGACGTGCTCGATCGTCTCCTGCTCGACCGCGGCGTCGCCGGGCTCGGTCACGGCCGTCCCGGGCTCCACCGTCCCCGTGACGGGCGGCGCGCCGACGCTGCCGATCGCGCCCGGAGGCGCGGTGTCGGCGACCGGGCTCACCTGGGCCTCGGCCACCGGCGGACCGGCGGGCCGGCTCGCAGCGCGGCGCCGGGTGCGGGTCACGACCTTCGGCGGCTCCGGAACGGTCTCCGGGGCGACGGTCTCCTCGGCCGGCGCCTCCTGGGGCTCGAGGACGGCCTCGACCACCGGCTCGACCACGGGCTCGACAACCGGCTCGACAACCGGCTCGGCCACCGACGCGCCGGCCGGCTCGAGGTCGGCTGCCGGGGCGTCGAGGATCGGCGCGACGGCGGCCTGCTCGCCGGCGGGCTCACCGACCGGGGTCGGCGTCCCGGCTGGACGGCTCGCGCTGCGCCGGCGGGTGCGGGTGACCACCTTCGGGGCGGCAGGGGCGCTGGTCGTACCCTCCGCCGTCGGCTCGACGGGCTGGGAGGCCTCGACCGGCTCGACGCTCGGCCGCTCCGGGGTCTCCTCGGCAGCGACCGGCGGCGTCGGTGCCTCGGTGCTGTCGTGACCCTCGTCCTCGGCCCGCTCGGGGCCCTCAGGAGCCTCGGGGCCCTCGGGGCGCGCCATCGCGGCGAGGTCCTTGGGCGTCGGCGGCTTGGGGCTCGCCGGTGCACCGCTGTCCTGGTCGGAGCCGCGTCCGCGACCGCGACTGCGGCGGCCACCACCGCCACCGCCACCGCCACCGCCACGCCGGGACTCCTCGTCGCCCCGCTTGGGCTCGACGGGAGCCTCGCGGACGATGACGCCGCGGCCCTGGCAGTGCTCGCAGTTCTCGCTGAAGGCCTCGAGCAGGCCGGTGCCGATCCGCTTGCGGGTCATCTGCACGAGACCGAGCGAGGTCACCTCGGCCACCTGGTGGCGGGTGCGGTCGCGGCCGAGGCACTCGACCAGACGACGCAGCACGAGGTCGCGGTTGGACTCCAGCACCATGTCGATGAAGTCGACGACGATGATGCCGCCGATGTCGCGCAGCCGGAGCTGGCGGACGATCTCCTCCGCGGCCTCGAGGTTGTTCTTGGTGACGGTCTCCTCGAGGTTGCCGCCCGAGCCGGTGAACTTGCCGGTGTTGACGTCGACGACCGTCATCGCCTCGGTGCGGTCGATGATCAGCGAGCCACCCGAGGGCAGCCAGACCTTCCGGTCCAGGCCCTTGGAGATCTGCTCGTCGATGCGGTACTCCGCGAACACGTCGGCCTTGCCACCGGCACCGTCGGGCCCGGGGTCGTAGCGCTCGAGGCGGTCCTGGAGGTCGGGTGCGACGTGCTGGACGTAGCCCTGGACGGTGTCCCAGGCGTCGTCGCCCTGGATGACCAGCTTGGAGAAGTCCTCGGTGAACAGGTCGCGAACGACCTTGAGCGTGAGGTCGGGCTCGCCGTAGAGCAGCTGCGGGGCGCTGCCCTTGGCCTTGCCCTCGATGTCCTCCCAGCGGGCCTTGAGCCGCTCGACGTCGCGGGTCAGCTCCTCCTCGCTGGCGCCCTCGGCCGCCGTACGGACGATCACGCCCGCGGTGTCGGGCACGATCTCCTTGAGCAGTGCCTTGAGCCGGTTGCGCTCGGTGTCGGGCAGCTTGCGGGAGATGCCGCTCGTCGTGCCGTCGGGGACGTAGACGAGGAACCGGCCGGCCAGGCTGATCTGGCTGGTCAGGCGGGCGCCCTTGTGCCCGATGGGGTCCTTGGTGACCTGCACCAGCACGGACTGGCCCGAGCTGAGCACGGACTCGATCTTGCGGGGCTGGCCGTCCTTGTGGCCCAGCGCCGACCAGTTGACCTCACCGGCGTAGAGCACCGCGTTGCGGCCCTTGCCGATGTCGATGAACGCCGCCTCCATCGAGGGGAGCACGTTCTGCACCCGGCCGAGGTAGACGTTGCCGATCAGGGAGGTCTGCGACTCGCGGGCGACGTAGTGCTCGACCAGCACCCGGTCCTCGAGGACACCGATCTGGGTGAGGTCCTCGCGCTGGCGGATGACCATGACGCGGTCCACCGACTCGCGGCGGGCGAGGAACTCGGCCTCGCTCACGATCGGGGCCCGGCGGCGGCCGGCCTCCCGGCCCTCGCGTCGACGCTGCTTCTTGGCCTCGAGGCGCGTCGAGCCGGAGACCGCGGTGATCTCGTCCTCGGCCGAGCGGCGGCTGCGGACCCGGGTGGTGGTGGTGCCCTCGGCGTCGTCGCCCGCACCGGTGTCGTCGCCCGAGCGGCGGCGGCGCCGGCGGCGACGCGAGCTGCCCTCGCCGGACTGCTCGCCGGACTGCTCGCCGCCCTGCTCCTCACCCTGCTCGCCGGCCTCCGTGGTGGACTCACCCCGCTCGGCGCCGTCGGCGGCGTCACCCGAGCCCTCGGCGTCGCCCGCGCCCTCTCCGGAGTCGGATGCCTTGCGGCGCCGGCGACCACCGCGGCGGCGCCGGCGGCGTGCGGTGCCCTCCCCGGTCTCGCCCTCGGAGTCGGTGTCGTCCTGCTCGTCGGTCTGCTCGTCGGTCTGGTCTGTGCCCTGGTCGCCGGCCCCCTCGGCGTCGACGCCCTCGACCGGCGTGGTGGCCTCGGCGTCCTCGACAGCCTCGAGGTCCTCCCCGTCCGGGGCGGACGACGCAACGGCGGCCTTCTTGGTGGCGGCCTTCTTCGCGGTGGTCTTCTTCGCGGCCGTCTTCTTCGCGGCGGCCTTCTTGGTCGCCTTCTTCGCGGGCTCGGGTGCCTGGAACAGCACGGCCGGCGCCGCGGCCGACTCGACGGACGGCTCGACGGAGAGCTCGGCACCGGGCTCGGCGAGCGCGTCACCGTGGGGCGGCGTGGCGCTGCTGTCGAGTGCCTCGACGGGCACCGCTGCGGCCTTCTTGGTGGCCTTCTTGGCGGTGGCCTTCTTGGCCGGGGCCTTCTTCGCCGCCTTCTTGGCGGTGGCCTTCTTCGCCGGCGCGTCGGTGGCGGCCGGGTCGAGCACGGCGTCTCCCGACGGCGCCGGCAGCGAGACGTCGCCCGCAGCCGCAGGCGTGTCGGCCGGCGCGTCGGCGGGTGCGGCCGCCTTCTTCGCGGTCTTCTTCGCCGCGGTCTTGCGCGCGGGGGCCTTCTTGGCCGCCGCCTTCTTCGCCGGGCGCTCGGTGGGCGCCTCCGGCGCCCCGTCGGACGCCGCCGGGACGTCGGTGGGTTCTGCTCCGGGCTGGAGGTCGTCGGGCATCTGTGTGCTCCTAGGCCCGCGCGCTGGGCGCTCGGGCGAGTCCGACGTCGCCCGCCCGGGTGTTCAGAGCCGGCGACGCAAAGCCTGTCGTGTGGCGGCGACACCCTCCGCGGTGCGTCACCGGTGCACGTCGTCTCGCCTGCCGCGGTCGCATGGCCTGTGTCCTGAGGACTCGCGGTGGGTCGCTGTCACCGACCTACCGGGCCGCGTCGCGGTCTGGTGAGACGAACGTCCAACCAGCGTGCCGACCCTGGGTGGGCCGGCGAGAACGTCGTCGGATCGTTCCGAACAGGGTGTCCGGGCCGATCACTGGGAGTATCGCACACCTCGGCGCGAGGGTCGTCACCCTCGCATGCGCAGCGGGTCGCCGATCTCACCGGTCCCGGGGTCGAGAGGCCCCTGGGAGAGGCGGGTGAGCAGCGGCGCGCCGCCGGTCGTCAGGCCGCCGACGGAGGCCAGCCCGGCGAGCACGTCGTCGGGGCGGACCGAGGGCACGCCGTGGCGCAGCACGAGGTCGAGCCGGGCGCCGCCCTCCCGCGGCTCGGCCGACAGTGCGACCACCGCGGCACGGCAGTCGAACTCGCGCAGCCCCTTCTTGGTCATCCGCTGCACCGACACGCTCTCGGCCGCGAGGAACGCCTCGACCGCGGAGCGGGCCTGCTCGGGATCGACCTCGAGGTCGAGCAGCCAGTGGCTCGCCTCGAGGAGGTCGGCGAGCGAGCCGCCCGCAGCCTCGACCACGTCGACGACGTCGACGACGTCGAGCCCGTCGGGCAGCGACTCCTCGAGCGCCCGGCGCACGACCTCGGGGTCCTGGACCTCGGCGAGCCCGATCTCGACGTACTCGGCCTCGCTGGCCGCGCCGGTGGGCGCCGCGCCCGCGTAGGAGATGCGGGGATGGGGGTTGAAGCCCGAGGAGTAGGCCATCGGCACCCGGGCCCGGAAGATGGCGCGCTCGAACGCGCGGCTGAAGTCGCGGTGGCTGGTGAAGCGCAGTCGGCCGCGCTTGGCGTAGCGGATCCGGAGACGCTGGACGGGCGGGGCTTGCTGCTCGGGCTGGTCACGCACCGGCCCAGGCTAGGACACTGCTCAGCCGGGTCCTACGGCGACAGAGCCGTCTTCATCGCCGCCGACGGGTAGACGGTGCTGACCCGGTCGCCGTCGAGCCAGGCCGTCAGCCGGGACGCCTCGGCCTCCAGCGCCGCGACACCGTCGGCGCCGACCTCCTCGAGCAGCCGGACCACCACCACGCCGTCGGGGTCTTGCACCCAGCAGCCGACGACCCGGCCCTCCCACCACGCGGTGGTGCCGGCGTTGCCGTTGGTGTCGAAGAGCATCGAGGCGTGCGGGCCGAGGTAGAAGGCGCGCTCCTTCCAGCCCATGACCGTCGGGTCGAGGACCGGGAGGAGAGCCGCCCACGGCGCGAGCGGCGGCTCGGGCTCCTCGAGCAGCGGGTCGTCGGGCAGCACCCACCCCTCTCCCCCGGCCTCGAGGGAGACCTGGACCGCCCCCAGGTCGGCGAGGGCGGCGCGGACGGCACCCTTGGTCGAGCCGAGCCACCAGACCAGGTCGGTCTCGGTGCCCGGACCGAAGGTCCCGAGCCAGCGCCGGACCAGCTCGGCGTAGCCCTCTCGCTCCTTCATGGCCTCCGGGACCGCGCCGAGCCAGGTCGCCATCGCCGCCCATCGCGGCCTCGAGGTGCGCCAGTGGCCGTCGTTGCGACCGCGCACGATGAGCCCCTCGACGCCCAGCTGGGTCAGCACCCTCGGCGCGACGGAGACGTTGGCGGCGTACTTGCCCTTGCCGATGTCGAGGCGGCCGGCGAGCTCGGGCACCTGCTCGCGGAGCTCCTGCGCGGACAGCTCCGTGCCGTCGGCGAGACGGGCGAGGACGGCAGTGCGGGCGGTCGCGAGCCAGGCGGCGCCGTCGGAGGCGAGTCCGGCCTGCTGGACCACCCTCGCGAGTGGCCCCTCGAGCGTGCTCGCGACCCGGGCCGAGACGCTGCCCCACGCCGCCGGGAGCAGGTCGCGTGGGAAGACGAACAGGGTGCGGCGCATCGCGAGCTGCTTGACCAGCGTGCGGTCGGCGTAGAGCGCACGGTCGATGTCGGCCACCGAGAGCCCGTCGACCCGCGCCCACAAGGAGAGGTAGACCGTGGCGGGCTCGGTGGAGTGCAGCACGGTCATCGCCCGGGTCGCCGCGTCCGGGTCGGTGGCGCGGTGGCCAGGGGCCAACGCGTGCCGCCGTCCCAGTCGCGCCCGGCGCTCGGCGTCGCTCACCACTCGCATGACCGACATCCTGCCCGCCCGCGCCGACACCCGGATGGGAGGATGGGGCGAGTGAGCACCTCCGCCCGACGTACGTCGGCACTCGTCCTCGTCGGCCTGGTCCTGCTGTCCTTCAACCTGCGCCCGACCGCCGTGAGCGTCGGCCCGGTCCTGGCGGAGGTGCGCGACTCCTTCTCGATGTCCGGACCGATGGCCGGACTGCTCACCTCGTTGCCGGTGATCGCCTTCGCGGTCTTCGGAGCGCTCGCGCCGGCGGCGGCTCGAGCCGTGGGCGTCCACCGGGTCACGCTGGTGGCGATCCTCGCCGCGATCGCCGGCCTCGCGGGCCGCGCCGTCACGCACAGCGAGGCGGTCTTCCTGGTGCTCTCGCTCGTGGCGCTGGGCGGGATGGCGATGACGAACGTGCTGCTCCCCTCGCTGGTGAAGCTGCACTTCCCCGACCACATCGGCCGGGTCACGGCCATCTACACGACCGCGCTCTCGATCGGCCTCACCGCGGCGCTGGTGCTGACGGTGCCGATCTCGCACGGGTTCGACAGCTGGCGCGCCGGCCTCGGGGCGTGGGCGGTGCTGGCCGTGCTGGCCGCCGTGCCGTGGATCTCGCTGATCGCCCACGACCGCCACCTCGAGCGCGCCCGGCGGACGATCACCTTCGGCGCGGTCGCGCGCACGCCGCTCGGTGTCGCGATGGCGCTGTTCTTCGGGCTGCAGTCGCTGCAGGCGTACGCGATCTTCGGCTGGTTCGCCCAGCTGTGGCGCGACAGCGGCTACTCGGCGGGCATCGCCGGCCTGCTCGCCGGCGTGATCGCGGGGACGAGCATCCCGCTGTCGCTGTGGTTGCCCAACGTCCTCGCCCGCAGCGCCGACCCGCGCCGGGTGCTGTTCGCCGTCATCGCGGCGTACCCGGTCGGGTACGTCGGCCTGATGCTGGCGCCGTACTCGCTCGCGCCGCTCTGGGCGCTGGTCGTCGGCATCGGGACCGTGACGTTCCCGCTGATCCTCACCCTGATCGGCCTGCGCGCCCACAGCCCGGAGGGCACCGCCGCGCTCTCGGCGTTCACCCAGTCGATGGGCTACCTGGTCGCCGCCGTCGGACCGTTCCTCGTCGGCGTGGTCCACGACGCGACCGACGGGTGGAACGCGCCGCTGCTGATGCTGCTCCTGCTCGCCCTGCCGCTGTTCGCCCTCGCGGCGTACGTCGGCCGTCCGATGTACGTCGAGGACCAGCTCGCGGGCTCGCGGTGACCCGGGGTCGGGGCCACCGCGCGGTGGGCGCCCGCGCCCCTCAGACGACGCTGAGGGGCAGGAGGCGCTGGCCGGTGGGGCCGATCTGGATGTCGGTGCCCATGGTGGGGCAGACGCCGCAGTCGTAGCAGGGCGTCCAGCGGCAGTCCTCGACCTCGACGTCGGAGCCGTCGGCGGCCGCGAGCGCGTCCTCCCAGTCGGCCCACAGCCAGTCCTTGTCGAGACCGGAGTCGAGGTGGTCCCACGGGAGGACCTCGTCGTACTCCCGCTCGCGGGTCGTGTACCAGTCCAGGTCGACGCCGGTGCCGGCCAGCGCCTTCTCGGCGGAGCCCACCCAGCGCTCGTAGGAGAAGTGCTCGCTCCAGCCGTCGAAGCGGCCGCCGTCGCGCCACACCTGCTCGATGACCGCGCCGACCCGGCGGTCGCCGCGCGAGAGCAGTCCCTCGATCGCGCCGGGCTTGCCGTCGTGGTAGCGGAAGCCGATCGCGCGGCCGAACCGCTTGTCCTCGCGGACCACGTCGCGCAGCTTCTTCAGCCGCTCGTCGGTGGTCTCGGGGTCGAGCTGGGCGGCCCACTGGAACGGCGTGTGCGGCTTGGGCACGAAGCCGCCGATCGAGACCGTGCAGCGGATGTCGTTGCGCCCGGAGACCTCGCGCCCCTTGGCGATCACCCGCTTCGCCAGGTCGGCGATCGCGAGGACGTCCTCGTCGGTCTCGGTGGGCAGGCCGCACATGAAGTAGAGCTTCACCTGCCGCCAGCCGTGGGAGTACGCCGCTGCCACGGTGCGGATCAGGTCCTCCTCGGTGACCATCTTGTTGATCACCCGGCGCATCCGCTCCGAACCGCCCTCGGGAGCGAACGTCAGCCCCGAGCGGCGGCCGTTGCGGGAGAACTCGTTGGCGAGGGTGATGTTGAACGCGTCCACGCGGGTCGACGGCAAGGAGAGCGAGACGTTGGTGCCCTCGTAGCGGTCGGCCAGGTCGGTGGCGACCTCGCCGATCTCGGTGTGGTCGGCGCTGGACAGCGACAGCAGGCCGACCTCCTCGAAGCCGGACTTGCGGATGCCGTTCTCGACCATGGCGCCGATGGTCCGGATCGACCGCTCGCGCACCGGCCGGGTGATCATGCCCGCCTGGCAGAACCGGCAGCCGCGGGTGCAGCCCCGGAAGATCTCGACCGAGAACCGCTCGTGCACCGTCTCGGCGAGCGGCACCAGCGGCTTGGCCGGGTAGGGCCACGCGTCGAGGTCCATCAGCGTGTGCTTGCGGACCCGGAACGGGATGCCGGGCCGGTTGGGCACGACGGCCTCGATGGTGCCGTCCTCGGCGTAGGCCACGTCGTAGAAGCGGGGCACGTAGACGCCGCCGCTGACCGCGAGCCGGCGCAGCACCTCGTCGCGGCCGCCCGGGCGGCCCTCGGCCTTCCACTCGCGGACCACCTCGGAGATCGCGAGCACGACCTCCTCGCCGTCACCGAGCACGGCCGCGTCGACGAAGTCCGCGATCGGCTCGGGGTTGAAGGCCGCGTGCCCACCGGCGAGCACGATCGGGTCGTCGTCACCGCGGTCGACCGCGTGCAGCGGGATGCCGGCGAGGTCCACGGCGTTGAGCATGTTGGTGTAGCCGAGCTCGGTGGAGAAGCTGACGCCGAACAGGTCGAAGGCGCGCACCGGCCGGTGGCTGTCGACGGTGAACTGCGGGATCGGTCCGTGGGCATCGCCCTCGCGCAGCACGCGCTCCATGTCGGGCCACACGGCGTAGGTGCGCTCGGCGACGATCCAGTCGCGCTCGTTGAGCACCTCGTAGAGGATCTGCACGCCCTGGTTGGGCAGGCCGACCTCGTAGGCGTCGGGGTACATCAGCGCCCAGCGCACGGTCTCGCCCTCGGACGTGGCGGCTCCGCAGTCCCAGTCCTTCACGGTCGAGTTGAGCTCGCCGCCGACGTACTGGATCGGCTTGGAGACCGACGGGAGCCGGGGCTCGAGCCGGGGGAAGACCGACTGCGGCACAACAGACGGGTGGACGTTCGCGGACGCGGACATCTGAACAACCTCGCAGGACAACTGTCGACAGGTGGGCGAAGGATCCAGCGTACGTCGGCCCGCGGGCCCGCGCCGAACTCCCGCCGGATCACTCACTCCGGGTCGGGAGTCAGCTCCTCGAGCGCGGCGAGCGCCTCGCGGGCGGCCGGCAGCTCAGCCTCCGCGAGGGCGATGAGGTCCTCGAGGCCGTGCACGCCGTAGCGGTTGCGCACGTTCTCTACGGCCTCGGCGATCTCCGGCTCGATGTCCCGCTCGACGGCGGGCTCGATCTCGTGGTCGCTCATGTCGTCCATCCAAGCACGACCTCTGATCACGGGCCGTCCGCGACCTCGGCGCGCGCGGCCGCGCTCGCCGACGTCGCCCGCAGCTCGACGGCCGGCAGCAGCAGGAGGATGAGGAACGCGAGCACGCCCACGCCGGCGGCCGAGAGGAAGACCAGGTCCATCGACTCGGCGAAGCCGACCTTGAACGGGTGCGCGATGACCGGGTCCATCTGCTCGATCACCGAGGAGTCGTCCTGGACCTGCGCGACCAGCTCGGGGGTCGGGCCGTGTCCCTCGGCGACGGCCTGCTGCCAGGCGGGCGTGGTGGAGTCGTGGGCGATCGCATCGGCGATGTTGCCCCCCACGCTGCTGAACAAGACCGAGAGGAAGATCGCGACGCCCAGCGTGCCGCCGATCTGGCGGAAGAACGTCGCCGAGCTCGTGGCCACGCCGATCTCGGTCGGCGGCACCGCGCTCTGCACGATCAGCAACAGGGGCTGCATGCAGTTGCCGAGCCCGAGGCCGAGCACGAACATCGCGAGGCCGATCCACACCAGCGACGTGTCGGCGCCGGCGAACGACAGCAGGCCGAGGCCCACGACCATGACCGCGGAGCCGAGGATCGGGAACAGCCGCACGTGGCCCGTGCGGGCGATCACGAGCCCCGAGCCGATGGAGGCGGTCATCATGCCGAGCACCATCGGCAGCATCAGCAGGCCGGACTCGGTGGGCGTCGCGCCGTGCGCGATCTGCATGTAGAGCGGCAGCAGCATGATGCCGCCGAACATCGCCATGCCGACGATGACGCTGGCCGAGATCGTGACGGCGGCCGCGCGGATCCGGAAGATCCGCAGCGGGATCAGCGCCGCGTCGCCCATCGCCCGCTCGGCGAGGTAGAAGCCGATGAGGCCGACGGCGCCGACGGCGTACGCCGTGAGCGACCGGGGCGACCCCCACCCCCAGTCGCGGCCCTGCTCGGCGACGGCGAGCAGCGGCACGAGACCGACGCTCAGGGTCGCCGCACCCCACCAGTCGATCCGCACCTGTCGACGCACGTGGTGGACGTGCAGGGTCGCCGAGACCACGAACAGCGCGGCGATGCCGATCGGCACGTTGACGAGGAACACCCACCGCCAGCCGTCGATGGAGAGGATCGTCGAGCGGCCCGCGAAGAAGCCACCGATCAGCGGGCCGAGGACGCTCGAGGTGCCGAACATCGCCATGAAGTAGCCGGTGTAGCGGGCCCGCTCGCGCGGGGAGACGATGTCGCCGATGATCGCGAGCACCAGCGTGAACAGGCCGCCGGCGCCCAGGCCCTGGAAGGCCCGGAACGCCGCGAGCTGGACCATCGAGTCGGCGAACGAGCACAGCGCCGAGCCGGCCACGAACACCGTGATCGCGAACATGAACAGCTTCTTGCGGCCGTAGAGGTCACCGAGCTTGCCGTAGATCGGCGTCGTGATCGTCGCGGTGATGAGGTACGCCGTGGTCACCCACGCCTGCACCGAGAGGCCGTTGAGGTCGTCGGCGATCGTGCGGATCGAGGTGCTGACGATCGTCTGGTCGAGTGCTCCGAGGAACATCCCGAGCATCAGGCCCGAGAGGATCGTGAGCACCTGGCGGTGGGAGTACTCCCCCGTGTGCGCGGACGTGTCGACCGGCGCGGCGTCGTTGGTTGTCATCGGCAACCAGGGTAGTGGGACCCTCCCCACCGATCCGTAGGGTTTCTGCCATGAGGACGACGAGCGCCCGCCGCCCGGACTGGACGACGTGGGCGCCGGTAATCGGCACGGTCGTGCTCGTGCTCTCGTGGGGCCGCCACCCCGGACCGCTGGCGGCCTCGGTGATCGCGGTCTTCCTCGTCGCGACCGTCCTGGCGGCGGTGCACCACGCCGAGGTGGTCGCCCACCGGGTCGGCGAGCCGTTCGGCTCGCTGCTGCTGGCGGTGGCGGTGACGGTGATCGAGGTCGCGCTCATCGTCACGCTCATGGTCACCGGCAGCGGCGACACCTCCGCGCTCGCTCGCGACACCGTGTTCGCAGCGGTCATGATCACGCTCAACGGCATCGCGGGCCTCGCGCTGCTGGTGGGAGCGGTCAAGCACCACCTGGCGGTCTTCAACCCCGAGGGCGCCGGCTCGGCGCTGACCACGGTGGTCGCGCTGGCGAGCCTGACGCTCGTGCTGCCCCGCTTCACCACCAGCGCTCCGGGCCCGGAGTTCTCCGCGGCGCAGCTCACGTTCGCCGCGGTCGCCTCGCTCGCGCTCTACGGGCTGTTCGTGTTCACCCAGACGGTCAAGCACCGCGACTTCTTCCTGCCGGTCGAGACCGGCCCCGGACCGCGCGACGACGACGCCGACGGGCACGCCGACCCGCCGAGCAACCGGGTCGCACTGACCAGCCTGGCCCTCCTGGCACTGTCGCTCGTCGGTGTCGTCGGGCTGGCGAAGGTGGAGTCCTACCCGATCGAGGACCTGGTCGACGCGGTCGGCTTCCCCCACTCCTTCGTCGGCGTGGTGATCGCGCTGCTCGTGCTGCTGCCGGAGTCGATCGCCGCGGTGCGGGCCGCAGCGCGCAACGACGTGCAGACGAGCCTCAACCTCGCCTACGGATCGGCGATGGCCAGCATCGGCCTGACGATCCCGGTGATCGCCGTGGCCTCGGTCTGGCTGGACGGCCCGCTGGCGCTGGGGCTGGAGCCCATGCAGATCGTGCTGCTGGTGATCTCGGTGGTCGTCGCGGTGCTGACCGTCGTGCCGGGGCGTGCGAAGTCCCAGCAGGGCTACGTGCACCTGGTGCTGCTCGCCGCGTTCGTGTTCCTCGCGGTCAACCCGTGAGGACGGGCGGCGTCCTTCAGGCCTTGAGGCTGAGCGCCGGGCGAGGCGCCCGCTCGACCATCGTGTAGCGCCCCGGCACGGTTGCGGTCGAGCGGACGTGGATGTTCTGCAGCAGCCCGATCGCGAGCATGCCCGCGAACATCGAGCTGCCGCCGTACGACACGAACGGCAGGGGTACGCCGGTGACCGGCATGATGCCCAGGCACATCCCGACGTTCTGGAACGCCTGGAAGCCGAACCAGCAGGCGATGCCCGCGGCGGCCAGCCGCCCGAAGACGTCGTCGGTGCGCGCCGAGATCCGCAGCGCCCGCCAGATCACCACGGCCAGCAGCGCGATGAGCACGCCGGCACCGACGAGGCCGAGCTCCTCCCCCGCCACCGTGAAGACGAAGTCGGTGTGCTGCTCGGGGACGAAGCCGGCCCGCGTCTGCGACCCGTCGAAGAGCCCCTGCCCGAACAGGCCGCCGTTGCCGACGGCGATCCGCGCCTGCTCCACGTTGTAGCCCGCACCACGGGGGTCGAGGTCCGGATCGGTGAACGCGAGGAAGCGATCGACCTGGTACTGCTTGAGGAACCCTGCGGCGACCGCCGCGGCGGCCGCCGTCACCCCGCCGCCGGCGAGCAGCGCCAGCCACCGGCGCGGCGCGCCGGAGACGGCCAGCACCCCGAAGACGGTCGCGGAGAGCACGAGCATCGTGCCGAGGTCGGGCTGGAGCATGATCAGCGCAGCGGGCAGGCCGGCGATCACGAGCATGCCGACGACGTCGCCGTGCGCACCGCCAGGACGCCCGCGCCGGGCGTCGGCGCGCTCGGCGACCCACAGGGCCATGCCGATCACGACCGCGAGCTTGGCGAGCTCCGAGGGCTGGATGGACATCCCGCCGAGCTGCAGCCAGGACCGCGAGCCGTTGATCGTGCTGCCCATCGTCAGCACCAGCACCAGGCCGGCGAGCGAGGCGGCGTAGACCACGGGCGCCACGATCCGCACCCAGCGGTGGTCGGTGGCCAGCACGACGACGAGCAGCACCACGCCGATGACCACGTTGACGACCTGCTTCTTCAGGTACGCCGTGGGGTCGCCCGCGGTGAGGTCGGCGCGGTGGCTGGTCGCCGACCAGACCAGGAGCGTGCCGAGCGTGACGAGACCGAGGACCGCGAGCATCAGGATCCAGTCGAGACGGGGCGTCCGCACGTCAGTCGTCCTTTCGAGCCGGCGGCAGGATCGTGCCGTCCTGCATGAACGTCGGCAGGCGCACGGGCGGTGACACACCGGGGATCGCCGCGCGGGCGGGGTCCACGTCGAGCCCGTCGATGCCGTAGAGCGTCTCCCACACCTTGCGGATGCCCTCGCCGACGGAGCCGGAGCCGGTGCCGCCCTGGCTGATCATCATCACGACCACGTAGTCATCGGTGTAGGAGGCGACCCACCCGGTGGTCTGCTTGCCGTGGACCTCGGCCGACCCGGTCTTGGCGCGGATGACGACCTTGTCGAGCGGGAAGCCCTGCAGCTTCCAGTTCATCGTCCCGTGCGGGTTGGCGGCGACTCCCTTGAGCGCGGAGTCGATGTAGTCGAGCGTGTGCCGCGGGACGTCGACCTTGCCGACCGGCTTGGGGTCGAAGCGACGCACGACCTCGCCGTCGGGGCTGACGATGGCCTTGGCGACGCGCGGGGCGA
>NZ_JANINT010000445.1 GCF_024509035.1 Nocardioides sp.
CGCTCGGTGGGCTCGCCACCGCGGGTCGCGACGAACGCGATGCCGGCCATCGCGACCGCGATGACACTGAGCATCACGACCGGCGACGGGGTGACCACGCCTCGCTCGTCGCGGCGGCGCATGCTCAGACCTCGAAGCCGAGGCGCCGGGCCGAGCGCTGCCGCTGGCGCGCCGAGCGCAGCCGCCGCAGCCGCCGCACCAGCAGCGGGTCGGCCTCGAGCGCCTCGGGGCGGTCGATGAGCGCGTTGAGCACCTGGTAGTAGCGCGTCGAGGACATGTCGAACTTCTCGCGGACCGCGGTCTCCTTGGCGCCGGCGTACTTCCACCACTGGCGCTCGAAGTCGAGGATCTCGCGGTCACGGTCACTGAGGGTCAGGCTGACCCCGGCGTCAGCCTCGAAGGCGTTCGCGGCATCCATGAGATCTCTCCCCGCACTCTCTCAGACATGACTGGCACACGACTGGTGAGGCTCACTGTAGGCGACGAACCACACCGATGTCATTCGACCCTCCGGATGGGTCCGCGCGGAGCTGAGGAGCGCTAGCCTCCGATCCATGGAATCCATCGGCTGGGGCATCCTGGCGACCGGCAAGATCGCCCACGCGTTCGCCCGCGACCTGGCCCTCGTGCCCGGGGCCCACCTCGCCGCGGCCGGCTCACGGCGCCTCGAGAGCGCCGAGGCGTTCACGGCGGAGTACGGCGGCACCGCCCACGGCTCCTACGAGGCGCTGGTCGCCGACCCCGACGTCGACGTCATCTACATCGCCACGCCCCACGCGCTCCACCTCGACAACGCCCGGCTGGCGTTCGAGGCCGGCAAGCACGTGCTGTGCGAGAAGCCGCTCACCCTCGACGTGGCCGACGCCGAGGAGATGGTGCGCCTCGCGGGCGTCCACGACCGGTTCCTCATGGAGGCCATGTGGACGGCCTGCCACCCGGTGATCCGGGCGCTGCGCGAGCAGATCTGGTCCGGCGAGCTGGGCACGCCGCGGCACCTGCACGCCGAGCTCGGCTTCCGCGTCGACGCCGACCCCGACGACCGGATGCTCAACCCCGAGCTCGGCGCCTCCGCGCTGCTCGACATGGGCATCTACCCGCTCACCGTGGCCCACCTGCTGCTCGGACCCGCCGAGCAGCTCACCGCCACCGCCGCCCTCTCCGACCGGGGCATCGACCTCGACATCGCGATCGCCGGTCGCTACCCCGGGGGCGCGCTCGCGACGATGACGGCCTCGATGACGTCGTACTCCTCGCGCCGCTGCGAGATCGCCACCGACCGGGGTCGCATCCACTTCGACGACTTCCACCACCCGACGCAGGCGGTGTTCGTCCCGCACGCGCCCGGCCCCGGCAGCTGGGTCGTCGAGCCGGGCGAGCCGATGGTCCTCCTGGGCGAGGAGCTGGTGATCGGCCAGGGCTACGGCAACGAGATCGCCGAGGTCGGCCGCTGCCTGCGCGACGACCTGCGCGAGAGCCCGCTGGTCCCCCACGAGCAGACGCTCACGCTGCTGCGGCAGATGGACGAGCTGCGCGCCCAGGTGGGGGTCACCTTCCCGAGCTGACCTCAGCCGGCCGAACGCAGGAACCGCAGGACGGCGGCCACCCGCCGGTGCGCCGTGTCGTCGTCGGGCAGCAACCCGAGCTTGGCGAAGATCCGCTGGGTGTGCTTCTCGACGCCGGCGAGCGACACCGAGAGCGCCTCGGCGATCGCGGCGTTCGAGCGGCCCTCGGCCATCAGCGAGAGCACCTCGCGCTCGCGCGGGGTGAGGTCGACGAGCGGGTCGCGGTTGCGGCCCATCAGCTGCCGCACGACCAGCGGATCGAGCGCGGTGCCGCCGGCCGCGACCGCCGCGATCGCAGCCAGGAAGTCGTCGAGGTCGCTGACCCGGTCCTTGAGCAGGTAGCCCACGCCCCCGTCGCCGGTCGCCAGCAGGTCGTCGGCGTAGGAGACCTCGACGTACTGCGAGAGCACGACGATCCGCGCCTCGGACCAGGACCGGCGTACGTCGAGCGCCGCGCGCAGGCCCTCGTCGGTGTGGCTGGGCGGCATCCGCACGTCGACGATCCCGAGGTCGGGACGCTGCTCCAGCATCGCGGCGGCGAACGCCGGACCGTCGCCGACCGAGGCGACGACCTCGTGGCCGGCCTCCGCCAGCAGCAGGAGCAGACCCTCGCGCAGCAGCAGGGAGTCGTCGGCGACCACGATCCTCATCGGGCACTCCTCATCGGGGGATCCTCGCCACCAGCACCGTCGGGCCGCCCTCGGGCGAGGTCAGCTCGAGTGTGCCGTCGACGGCGGCCAGCCGCTGCCGCAGGCCGGCGAGCCCGAGCCCCTTGGCTGGGTGGGCGCCGCCGACGCCGTCGTCCTCGACCCGCACCACGACCCCGCGCTCTTCCACGGTGACCGCCACCGACGCCGAGCCGGCGCCACTGTGCTTGGCGATGTTCGTGAGCGCCTCGGCGACCACGAAGTAGACCGCGGTCTCCACGTGCGGCGGCAGTGACGGGGGTACGTCGATGTGCGACTCCACCGGCACGACGCTCTGGGCCAGCATCTCCTCCAGCGCGGCGGCCAGGCCGCGGTCGACCAGCAGCGGCGGCGCGATCCCGCGCGAGAGCGAGCGCAGCTCGGCGACGGTCTCGCGGGCCTGCGCCAACGCGTCGTCGATGGTCGCGGAGGCGCGATCGGGGTCCTGGTCGAGCTGCCGCTTGGCCCGGCCCAGGTCCATGGTCAGCCGGACCAGCCGCTGCTGGGGTCCGTCGTGGATGTCGCGCTCGAGCCGTCGCAGCGACTCCGCCTCGGCCATCCGCGCGGCGTCCCTGCCGCCCTCGACCCGGGCGACCTCGCGCTGCAGCTCCGCGCGGCTGCTGAGCAGCACGGACGCCAGGCTCGCGTGGATGGTCGTCACCAGGCGCACGACCCAGGGCAGCGTGATCAGGACCAGCACCCCGAGGACGAGCTCGACCAGCGCCGCCGCGGTGTCGCCGTCACCGAACCCGAGGTAGTAGGCGAGCTCGTGCTCGCCGGGCTCGCGATCGGGGAGGTACTGCTGCCAGAACCAGTACGTCAGCCCCGCCCCGGCGCCCGCCCACCAGGCCACGGTCACGGCGAAGGCCAGCGTCCCGGTGACCAGACCCACCAGCGCCCAGACCACGTCCAGCCACGACTGGGGGTCGCGCAGCACGATCAGCTGCTGTCGCCAGAACCCGTCGCCCGGGCGCGCGCACAGGTACGCCGGCGTGGCCGCCTCGCGACCCAGTATCCCGCGCAGCCGGATCCGCTCGAACCGCGCGAACCCGCGCGCGACCATCACGCCCACCGAGAGCAGCAGCACGCCGCCGATGAGCACCGACAGCCCGACACCGAGCGCGAGGTCGACGACCACGACGACGAACGCGACCAGCGCGATCGGGAACGCCGAGAGGTTGTAGCCGGTCTCGAGCAGCACGCGTCGTACGCCGTGCGGTCGGGCCGGCGTCGCCAGGGGGTACGTCGTCGTCATGCTGAGGTCCGTCATGGGAGAAACGCTAGGAATCCAGCGGGTCGGGCACGATCCTGCCAGCCCGACAACCGATGTCGGGCCAGCCCGACACCTCCGGCCCTGCCCGACGCTCAACTAGGGTGGGAACGTGGCTTCCTCTGGCTCGGCTGATCTGGTCATCGTCGCCAACCGGCTGCCCGTCGACCGGGTGACACTGCCCGACGGCAGCACGGACTGGCGGACCTCGCCCGGCGGCCTGGTGACGGCCATCGAGCCGGTGATGCGCGCCAACGACGGCATCTGGATCGGCTGGCCGGGCGGCACCGAGGGCGACCTCGAGCCGTTCGAGGACGAGGGGCTGCAGCTCGTCCCGATCAACCTGAGCCAGCAGGAGGTCGAGTACTTCTACGAGGGCTTCGCCAACGCCACCTTGTGGCCGCTCTACCACGACGTCGTCGCCAAGCCGGAGTTCCACCGCGAGTGGTGGGACTCCTACGTCTCGGTCAACCGGAGGTTCGCCGAGGCGGCGGCCGCAGCCGCCTCCGAGGGCGCGACCGTGTGGGTGCACGACTACCAGCTGCAGCTGGTGCCGGCGATGCTGCGCGAGCTGCGCCCCGACCTGCGGATCGGGTTCTTCCTGCACATCCCGTTCCCGCCGGCCGAGCTGTTCCAGCAGCTGCCCTGGCGACGCCAGCTGCTCGAGGGGCTCCTCGGCGCCGACCTGGTGGGATTCCAGCTGCAGGGCGCGGCGCAGAACTTCGTACGCCTGGTGCGCCAGCGCGTCGGCCACAAGACGCACCGCGACCTGGTCTACCTGCCCGACGGTCGGACCGTCCGCGCGGCGGCGTTCCCGATCTCGATCGACGCCCAGGGCTTCGAAGAGCTGGCCCGGTCCGAGGAGGTCACCCAGCGCGCGAAGGAGATCCGCGAGGCCGTCGGCAACCCGCGCAAGATCTTCCTGGGCGTCGACCGGCTCGACTACACCAAGGGCATCTACGCCCGGTTGCGCGCCTACAGCGAGCTGGTCGTCGACGGGCACCTCGACGTCGAGGACGCCGTGTTCATCCAGGTCGCGACCCCCTCGCGTGAGCAGGTCGAGCAGTACCGCCTGCTGCGCGACGACATCGACCGGCTCGTGGGCCGCGTCAACGGCGACCTCGGCAAGATCGGGCGCCCGGTCATCCACTACCTGCACTCCTCCTACCCGCGCGAGGAGATGGCGGCGTTCTACCGGGCGGCCGACATCATGGCGGTCACGCCGCTGCGCGACGGGATGAACCTGGTGGCCAAGGAGTACGTCGCCTGCCGCTTCGACGACAACGGAGCGCTGGTGCTCTCGGAGTTCGCCGGCGCGGCCGAGGAGCTGCGCCAGGCGTGGCTGGTCAACCCTCACGACATCAACGGCATGAAGGCGGCGTTCCTCGAGGCCTACCGCGCCGACGAGCGCGACCTCACCCGCCGGATGAAGGCGATGCGCAAGACCGTGCGCCAGAACGACGTCGCCGCCTGGGCGGAGACCTACCTCGCCGAGCTGGCGGCGCTGCGTCCCTCGCACGGCAAGACCGTCCGACCTCCGCACCGCTCGTGACCCGGGCGGTCCGGAGCACCGCGCGGGGTGTCAGGGACCTCACTCGAGCCGCCTCGTGACCTCTGCGGGGAGGAGTAGTTTTCCGGGCATGGACCTCGTCCCCAAGCCCGACCAGGTAGCGGCTGCGGCCGGCAACGTCGCGCAGCTCCTGCTCTACGGCGGCCTGGCCGACCTGCGCCCGATGCCGCGCACGCTGATCGACGACGGGACGCTGCGCGAGGTCTACCACTACCGCCCGGTCGCCCACGTGCGCGAGCAGGGCGACCCGGTGCTGCTGGTCACGCCGCTGGCCGCTCCGGCGATCTGCTTCGACCTGCGCCGGGGCTGCTCGCTGGTGGAGCACTTCGTGAGCGTGGGGCGCCCGACCTACCTCGTGGAGTACGGGAACGTCTCCTTCCGCGACCGCAACCTGGGCCTCGAGCACTGGGTCGAGGAGGTGGTGCCCGCGGCGATCCGCGAGGTGTCCGCGCACGCCGGCAACCGGCCCGTCCACGTGGTCGGCTGGAGCCTCGGGGGCATCTTCGCGATGCTCGCCGCCGCCGACGGCCCCGACCTGCCCATCGCGTCGCTCTCGGTCGTCGGCTCGCCGGTCGACGTCACCCGGGTGCCGCTGGTGGCGCCGCTGCGACCGCTGCTCGACCTGACCGGCGGCCACGGCCTCGTCACGCGTGCCTATCGCGCTGCGGGGGGTGCGCCGACCCCGCTGGTGCGCTGGGCCTTCCAGCTCTCGTCGTTCCAGAAGCTCGTCACCAAGCCGCTGGCGATCGCGACCCACCTCGACGACACCGACTTCTTGGCCCAGGTCGAGGCCGTCGACCGGTTCACCGCGAAGATGACGGCCTACCCGGGCCGCAGCTTCGGGCAGCTGTACCACCGGTTCGCGAAGGGCAACGCCATGGCGACCGGGTCGCTGGAGATCGGCGGCCGCGAGGTGTCGCTCTCGGCGATCACCGCGCCGGTCCTGGTCTTCGCCGGCGCCACCGACGGGATCGCGCCGGTCGAGGCCGTCCGCGCCGTCGTACCCCTGCTGTCCGGCGCCCGCGAGGTGCGCTTCGAGATCGTGCCCGGCGGGCACCTCGGCATGCTGACCGGCCGGGCCGCCCGCGGCACCACGTGGCGGGTGCTCGACGAGTGGATCCGGCAGTGGTCGGAGGTCGAGGAGCCGGCCCCCGTGGCCAAGAAGGCCAGGGCGGCCTCGAAGACCACGGCCACGAAGGCGCCGGCGAAGAAGACCACCGCCAAGAAGACACCGGCCAAGAAGGCCGCGACGGCGAGGCCCACCACGAAGGCCGCCGCCAAGAAGACACCGGCGAAGAAGGCGCCCACCAAGAAGGCCCCGGCGTCGGCCGAGGCCATCGGCGCCAACCCGCGCCGGCGCTACGGATCGGCCGGCTCGAGGGCCCTCTCCCGCTGAACTGGTCAGGGGTTCCTTGCGCTTGTCGGCCGTTGCAACCCCCGACAAGCGCAGGAATCCCCGGTCCACCGGGGACTCCTACCGCTAGCCTCCCCCGCATGCCAGCCAGCGAGAGCCTGCCCCGCGGGGTGCGGGTGGGGTACGGGTCGGGGTCGGTGGCCACGGGTGCGTTCGGGACCGTGCCGGGCCTGATGCTGCTGCCCTACCTGACCGACAGCCTCGGCATCAGCGCGATCATCGCCGGGTTCATCGTGTTCGCGCCGAAGGCGTGGGACGTGGTGCTCAACCCGATCGCCGGCCGGATCAGCGACCGCACCGTGGACGACCGCGGGCCTCGGCGGCCGTGGCTGCTGCGGGCGGGCATCGCGCTCGCGGCCGGGTTCGCGCTGCTGTTCGCCGCACCCGAGATGAGCACGGTCGCCGAGGCGGCATGGGTGCTGGTGGTGTTCCTCGCGTGCGCGACGGCGTACGCGTTCTTCCAGGTGCCCTACGTCGCGATGCCCGTGGAGATGACCTCCTCCTACCACGAGCGCACCCGGCTGATGACGTGGCGCGTGGCGATCCTGGCGTTCACGATCCTGCTCGCGGGGGCGAGCGCCCCCGCCATCCGCGACGCGGTCGGCGGGCGCGACGGCTACCGGGTCATGGGGCTGGCGATGGCGGTGATCATCCTTGTCGGCGTCGTCGGCGCGTACGCCGGCACCGGCCGGGCGCGCGTGGCTGCCGCGCAGCCGGGCGCCGGGTCGTTGCGCGACCAGCTGCGCATCGTGGCCACCGCGCGGGACTTCCGGTGGTTGCTCACCTGCTTCGTCGTGCAGGCGCTGGCCACCGGCTGCATGCTCGCCGGCGTCGACTACCTCGCCTCCGACGTGCTCGGCAAGGACGGCGCCGCGACGATCCTGTTCGTCTGCTTCGTCGGCCCCGCCCTCCTGCTCACCCCGGCGTGGTCCGCGGTCGGCACCCGGCTCGGCAAGAAGCGCGGGTACGTCGCCTCCTCGGTCTTCCTCGGCGCGGGTGCGCTCCTCGCGGCGACGGCCCGCACCGCTCCGCCGGCGTTCGTCTACCTCGCCGTGGCCCTGGTCGGGATCGGGTACGCCGGGTGCCAGGTGTTCCCGATGGCGATGCTGCCCGACGCGGCGGCGGTCGACGCCCAGCGCACCGGCACCAACCGGGCCGGCGTCTACACCGGCGTGTGGACCGCCGGCGAGACCTTGGGGCTCGCCCTCGGCCCGGGGGTGTTCGCGCTGGTGCTGGCGATCGGCGGCTACCGCTCCTCCACCGACGGCGACGTCGTCCAGCCCGACTCCGCGCTGACGGCGATCGTCCTCGGCTTCTCGGTGCTGCCGGCCTTGCTGACGGCACTGAGTCTGTTGTGGCTGCGTCGCTACTCGCTCGACGCGGCCCAGGTCGACGCGGCGGTGGCCGCATGAACACCATCGGCGCCCCGGGGGCTGACGCCCTGGCCCGGCTGCGGGCCATGCAGGCGGCCGACCTCCCGGTCCACGGCGGACGCACGCTGGCCTACGTCTACGACTCCGGGCTCCCCGACGTCGACCGCATCGGCCGCGAGGCCGTGGCGGCCTACGCCGGCTCCAACGGCCTGGACCCCACGGCGTTCCCGAGCCTGCTGCAGATGGAGAACGAGCTGGTCGGCTTCGCCGCCGACCTGCTCGACGCCCCGCCCGAGGCCGTCGGCACCGTGACCTCCGGCGGCACCGAGTCCTGCCTCCTGGCGGTCCAGGGTGCGCGCGACAGCCGCCCCGACGTCGACCGGCCGCGGATGGTCGTGCCGTCGACCGTGCACGCGGCGTTCCTCAAGGCCGCCCACTACTTCGGGGTCGAGGCGGTCGTCGTGCCCGTCGGCGCCGACTTCCGCGCCGTCCCCGACGCCATGGTGGCCGCGATCGACGAGGCGCCCGAGCGCACCGTCCTGGTGGTCGTCTCCGCGCCGTCGTACGCGCACGGCGTCGTCGACCCGGTCCCGCCCGTGGCGGCGGCCGCAGCCGAGCGGGGCATCCGCTGTCACGTCGACGGCTGCATCGGCGGCTGGGTGCTGCCGTACGCGGCGCGGATCGGCCGCGAGGTCCCGCCCTGGACGTTCGCGGTCGACGGCGTCACCTCGATCTCCGTCGACACCCACAAGTACGCCTACGCCCCCAAGGGCACGTCGGTCCTGCTGCACCGTTCGCCGGAGCACCGCCGCCCGCAGTACTTCGCGCACGCCGACTGGCCGGGCTACACCATGCTCAACTCGACGATCCAGTCGACGAAGTCCGGGGGCCCGCTCGCGGGCGCGTGGGCGGTCGTGCAGTCGCTGGGCGATGCGGGCTACGAGCAGCTGACCCGCGAGGTCTTCGAGGCCGTCGACCGGATCGTCGCCGGCATCGACTCCATCCCCGAGCTCCGGCTGGCGTCCGTGCCCGACTCCACGCTCGTCGCGCTGGTCACCGACGGCTCGTGCGACGCGTTCACGATCTGTGACGAGATGGCCGCCCGCGACTGGTACGTGCAACCGCAGATGTCGTACGCCGGGCAGCCCCCCAACATCCACCTGTCGGTCAGCGCGGCCACCCTCGCCCACGTCGAGGAGCTCCTCACCGCCCTGGCCGACTCGGTGGCCGCGGCCGTGGCCGCCGGACCGGTGAGCGTCGATCCTGGCATCGCCGAGTTCATCGCGGCTCTCGACCCGGCTGCTCTCACCGACGACGACTTCGACGGGCTGCTGGTCGCGGCCGGGCTGGTCGGCGGCGAGGGCGCCGGACTCGACCTCCCCGACCGGATGGCCGAGGTCAACGCCATGCTCGACCTGGCCTCGCCGGCCATGCGCGAGGCGCTGCTCGTCGCGTTCCTCGACCGTCTGTCCAGGCCGTCACGACGGGCGTAGCCTGCAGGAGTCTGACGACCTCGGGGGCCACCCATGCGACACCGTCCACTGCTCGCCGGCGCACTCGCCGCGCTGTGCCTGGTCGCGGCCGGCACCACCGCGGCCCCGGCCGCCGACGTCCCCGGACCGGTCACCGGCCGGGTCGTCGGGCCCGACGGACAGCCGCGCGCCGGGGTGGTCGTGCGGATGACGGCGTACGGCGAGCGCGTCGCAGCCGCCGAGACGACCACGGCGAGCGACGGCACGTTCACCCTGCCCGGCACCGAACGACCGGCGCGGTTCGTGCTGGTCGTGTGCTCGAGCGACGAGGCCTGCGATGACGTCTGGCAGGCCACCGAGCTCGTGAAGACCTACGTCGGGCCGGACGAGCAGGCGTTCACCCTCCCGAGGCTGCACGGCTACTTCACCACCGACCTGACCGGCGAGACGGCCAGCCCGGCCGTCGACGTCGGCGACGTCGACGTCGTACGCCCCGCCACGCTCACCGTCCGCGACGAGACCGGCCACTGGGTTCCGCCGTTCTCCGGCCCCGCGGTGTCGGAGCTGTGGCCCGAGATCCACCAGGACGTGACGGTCTTCCCGGTCCTCGCTCCGGGGACGCACGACGTCCGGCTGGACTGGCTGGACCGATCGGTGACGGTGACCGCCGGCGAGAGCACCGAGCTCCGGTTCGGGCCGCGGCCGCTGATCACCGGCCGCATCCTGGTCGGGGGCAGGCCCGTGCGCGGCGAGCACGTGGCGGTCGTGACGTCCACCGTTCACCGTCTCCACGGCACCGTCACCGACCGCACCGGCCGCTACCGGACCGGACCGCTGCCGATCGGCCGTCGGCTCACGGTGCGGCTGGGTGCGGACAGTGGCGGCACCCTCTACCCGGACAACCGGCCCAAGGGCCTCTACCACCTGACCGTCCAGGCCGGCGAGGTGCGCAACCTGTCGCTCGCCGTCCCGTCGGGCTCACGCGGAGCGGTCGAGGCGACCGGGGACCTCGACTCCACGATCGTCGGCCTGCGTCCGGTCTCCGGGCCGTGGCTCGGACGACTGTTCGCCCCCGACGGCCGCACCCGGACCGGCGGGCTCACGCCGGGGCGGTACGTGTTGACCGCGTCCTGGCGGACCCAGAACCTCCCCGGCGTCCAGGACTGGCGGGCCGACCGCGAGGTCGTCCGGGTCCGCGCGGACCACACCGTCCGGGCGCACCTCGCGCCGAGGACCGGTCCCGGCGAGGTCACCCTGCACGCCGATCCGGGCTCCTACGTCCGCCTCGACTCCGCCTCGCCCGACGCGACGTTCTCGACGCGCGAGGTGCCGGCCAGCGGCGAGGTCGCGATCTCCGGACTGCCGGTCGGGGACTACGACGTCACGGTCGCCCGCGACCAGTACGCCACGCCGAGCGCCCCGGTGCGCGTCCGGGTCGGGAGCGAGCCGGCCGAGGCCACCCTGCCCGCACCGCCTGCCCTGGGGTCGGCGCGGGTGCGGCTGGTCGACCCCGACACCGGACAGCCGTGGCCGTGGACGGCCGGCGTCATCACCGCGGTCTCCTGCCCCGGCGGCCAGCTGACGCTCGAGGACGGCGTCTTCGTCGGCGAGCTCGAGCCCGGCACCTACCGCGACTGCACCACCTGGGAGCTGTGGAACGACGCGAACGTGCCGACCGGCACCACGTCGTGGGGACGGCACGCGCTCGACGGCACGCTCGTCGTACGTCCCGGCGAGATGACCACCGCCGACCTCGCGGTCGACCTCACGCCGTAAGGGTCTGTTGATCGAGTCTCGGTCGAGCTGAGCGTCGCCAGGCGCGTGCGCTGGCAAGGCGCCGTCGCGAAGGCATACCGGGTCGTCTGTCGAGCGGCGGCAACGCAGCCAGCGTGCGTGCATGGCGGCGGTCAGCCGACCACGGACTTGATCAACGGGCCCTCACGAAGGCCTCCACGGACGCCAGCGAGTAGACCCCCGCGTCGGTGCCGACGCCCTGCGCGACCTGGGCCGCGGTCGCGCAGCCGAGCTCCGCGGCACCGCGCAGGTCGCGACCGAGCGAGAGCCCGCGCAGGAAGCCGGCCGAGAACGCGTCGCCGCAGCCGGTCGTGTCGATCACGTCGATGGCGTACGCCGGCACCTCGATCGTCTCGTCGGCAGTGACGACGAGCGCCCCCTTGCTGCCCTGGGTCACCGCGACGCATCCTGCGCCCGCGGCGACCAGCGCACGGGCGCCGTCGGCGAGTGAGGTGGCGCCGGTGAAACCCAGCACCTGCTCGTCGTTGGGCAGCAGGTAGTCGGTGTGCGGCAGGGCATCGGCGACCCACGCGAGCATGTCGGGGTCCCCGGGCGCGAGGATGTCCAGCGAGGTGGTGGCCCCGAGCGAGCGCGCGTGCGCCAACAGGCGTCCGGCGGCCTCGCCGCCGAGGAACTCCGGCCCGCCGAGGTGCACGAAGCTGCAGCCCTCGAGCGCGGCCAGGTCGAGGTCGTCGAGGGTGAAGGCGCCGTTGGCGCCGATGCAGTGCCAGGCCGGACGGTCGCCGTTGGGCCGCACCGGGATCACCGACGCGGAGGTCTGCTGGTCGGCCTTGCGCACCAGGCCGGCGACGTCGACGCCCTCGCGCTCGAGCAGCGCGAGCAGGGTCGTGCCGATCGGGTCGTCGCCGACCGCGCCGAAGCTGTGCACCTGCGCACCGAGCCGGCTCAGCACGACCGCCGTACCGCCCGCGGTGCCGGCCGGGGAGACCCGGATCGTCTCGACGAGCTGGCCGTCGGAGCGCTCCGGGATCGACTCGATGCCGATCACGTGGGTGTCGAGGACGTGGACGCCGATCGTGGCGATCTTCATGCTGGTCATCTCCTGGTCGGGACCGGACGTCGGGGTCAGCGGCGTACGCCGTCGAGGCCGGCGGGCGTGGCGTAGCGCTCGAGGTAGGCCGTCACCAGTGCGATGCCCTCCTCGACCATCGCCTCGTCGCCGTCGAGGGAGTCCTCGAACGCGAGCTGGAAGACGCGATCGCCGACCTCGACGGCGAGCAATGCGGCCGAGACCGGCAGGTCGGGCCGGGCCAGACCGGCATCGACAGCGAAGGACTGGAGGGTCTCGGCGATGCGAGCGTTGTGCTCGCGACCGAAGCGGTGGACGGCGACGTTGGTGCGCCCGCGCAAGTAGATCTCCACGAAGGCCGGGCGCCGGTGGTAGACGCTCACGAACGCCCGCATCGTCGTGCGCACCAGGGAGGCGACCGACAGCTCCTCGACGGCGGCGAGGTCCTCGGCGACCTGGGTGTCCATCTCGTCCATGTCGCGCTGGGCGAGCGCGAGCATGACGTCCTCCTTGTCGGAGAAGTACTGGTAGAGCGAGGCGACCGGGGCACCGGCCGCCTCGGCGATGTCGCGGGTCGTGACGGCCTCGACGCCGTGCTCGACGACGAGCCGCGCCGCCGCGTCGAGGAGGTCCTCGACGCGGCGGCGGCTGCGCTCCTGCCGCGGGACCCGTCGCTTCGGGGTGGTGGTCGAGGTCGCAGCCGCAGGCACGGAGCCAGTGTAGGGTACGAACACGAATGTGACACACGTTCACATCTGGACTCCAGGAGTTGCCGTGACCCAGCCCCTGCCCTCCACGCCCCTCGCCGGCACCGTCTCGCGCCGCCTGCTCCTGGGCAGCGCAGCCCTCGGGGGCGCCGCCCTCGGCACGGGGGCGCTGCACGATGCGGTCGCGGCCGGCTCGCGCCAGGGCTCACTGCCCCGCCGGGTGGACGCGGTCGTGGTCGGCGGCGGCATCTCGGGCCTGGTCGCCGCCCGGCAGCTGGCGCGCGACGGCTACGACGTACTCCTCCTCGAGGCACGCGACCGCGTCGGCGGCCGGGTGCTCAACCACCATCTCCGCCAGGGCGGCGGCGAGACGATCGAGTCCGGCGGCGCGTTCGTCGGGCCGACGCAGGACCACATCCTGCGGCTCGCGCGCGAGCTGAAGGTGCCGACGTTCCCGGAGTACAACACCGGCAACAGCGTCTACATCTCCTCCCTGACCGGGCGGATGGAGTACTCCGGCACCGTCCCGCCCGACCTCACGATCCTGCCCGACGCCGCGGTGCTGCTGACCCGCATCGACAGCATGGCCGCCGAGATCGACGTCTCCGCGCCGTGGGCCCACCCGAGCGCCGCCGACTGGGACGCGATGAGCCTCGGCGAGTTCATCCGCCGCAACAGCGTCAACCCCGACGGCGTCGGCAACCTGATCAAGTCCTGGACCCAGCCCGGCTTCGGCGCCGACCCCGACGAGCTCTCGCTGCTGTTCGTGCTCTGGTACGTCGCCTGCTCGGGCAACGAGCGAGAAGTCGGCACGTTCTCGCGCAACTCCGACACCGCGGGCGGCGCGCAGGAGCGCCGGTTCGTCGGCGGCTCCCAGCTGGTGCCGATCCGGCTCGCCCGCAAGCTCGGCGACATCGTGGCGCTGCGCGCACCGGTGCGGCGCATCGAGCAGCGCGACCACCGCGTCGTCGTCCACACCGGGCGCGGCACGGTCACCGCCCGCCGCGTGATCGTCGCGGCGCCGCCGCCGCTCGTGCTCGACATCGACTGGTTCCCACGGCTCCCGACCCGGCGGCTCCAGCTGCTGCGCCACCTCGACATGGGCCAGCTGATGAAGTGCGACGCGATCTACCAGCGGCCGTTCTGGCGCGACGCCGGTCTCAACGGCTTCGGCATCAGCGACTCCGGCGCGGCCCGCGCGGTCTTCGACAACTCGCCGAAGGACGGCACGCCGGGAGTGCTGCTCGCGTTCGTCGGCGGTGCGACCTGGCGCGAGTACGGGCCGCTCCCGGTGGCGAAGCGGCGCCGGGCGGTGCTCGAGGGCTTCGCGGCGATGTTCGGCGAGGAGGCGCTGCGCCCGATCGACTACGTCGAGCACGACTGGACCAAGGAGCAGTGGACCCGCGGCGGCCCGACCGCGTTCCACGCCCCCGGCACGATGGTCCGGTTCGGATCGGCGATCCGGCAGCCGTTCGGCCGGGTGCACTGGGCCGGCACCGAGACCTCGACGTACTGGACCGGCTACATGGACGGCGCCGTGCGCGCCGGCGAGCGGGCCGCGATCGAGGTCGGGGAGCGACTGTGAGGCGGCTGCTGGCCGGGCTGGCCGCTGGCGTGCTGGCGCTCACGTGCTCGCCCCCGGCGTCCGCCCAGGTGCGGGATAAGGGCGACACCCGGGTCTTCTCGCTGGTGCCGTCGCCCGGCTTCCCGGCGTACGTCCACGCGCACACCAACGGGCGGGTGTACGCCGGCACCTACATCGACACCGGCAGCTCGGCGCCCTCGCGGGTCTTCGAGTGGCGCGGCGACGGCACGCTGCTGCGCAGCTGGACGGTGCCGGGCCAGGTCCTCGGCGAGGACCACGGCGTGCAGGTCGCCAACCAGACGCGCGACGGCAGGCTCGTGCTGCTGGAGACCTCGACCGCCTCGGTCATGACGCTCGACGTCAGGACCGGGCGGTTCCGCCGGGTCGTGCGCCTCCCCGACGGCGCGGTGCCCAACTACGCGACGTGGGGGCCGCGTGGCGCGCTCTTCGTCACCGACTACGCCGACGGCGTGATCTGGAAGGTGCCGCACGGGTCGCGGACGCCGCGACCGTGGTTCCGCTCCCCCGCGTTGACCGGCGCGATCGAGTTCGGCACGACCGGCATCCGCTACCGGCCGGGGCGGCGCGACCTGCTCATCACCCAGCAGACCGTGACCGACGGCGGCACGCTGCCCACCAACGGCGCGCTCTACCGGCTGCCGATCGGGGCCGACGGCCGCCCCGGCGAGATCGAGACGCTGTGGACCTCCCAGCCCGGCGACCTGCCCGACGGGTTCGGCGTCGGCCGCTCCGGGCACGTGTACGTCGCGCTCGCGGGACTCTCCAACCAGCTCGTCGAGCTGACCGCCACCGGCGAGGAGGTACGCCGCTACGGCACCGCCCTGACCGGTGACAACGGCTCCCCGATCCCGTTCGACACCCCCTGCAGCGCGACGTTCCTCGGCCGGCGGGTCCTGGTCGCCAACCAGTCAGCGATCGCCGGCGACCGCACCCACCAGGCGATCCTCGACGTGTACGTCGGTGAGCCCGGCCGCCCGCCGTACCTGCCGCGCCGCGCCGGCTTCTGACGAGCCCCGCGTCGGCCGCTAGCCTGCGGACCGTGAGCGCGCTGGCCGGACTCGTCGACAAGGGACTCATGAGCCAGGACTGGGCCGCGGCGCTGGCGCCGGTGGATGCGCAGGTCGCGGCGATGGGGCGGTTCCTGCGGGCGGAGCTCGCGGCCGGACGGCCCTACCAGCCCACAGGCGAGCGGGTCTTCCGCGCGTTCGAGCGTCCGCTCGCCGACGTCCGCGTGCTGATCGTGGGGCAGGACCCCTACCCCAACCCCGAGCACCCGATCGGGCTGAGCTTCGCGGTGCGGCGCGACGTGTGGCCGCTGCCGCCGAGCCTGGTCAACATCTACACCGAGCTGCGCGACGACCTCGGGATCATGCCGCCGCGCCACGGCGACCTGACGGCCTGGGCCGACCAGGGCGTGATGCTGCTCAACAGGAGCCTCACGGTGCAGCCCGGCGCCTCCAACAGCCACCGCGGCAAGGGCTGGGAGCCGATCACGGCGTGCGCGATCGAGGCGCTGGCCCGGCGAGGTGGCCCGCTCGTGGCGATCCTGTGGGGCAGCGACGCGCGCAACCTCAAGCCCATGCTCGGGCCCGTGCCGGTCGTGGAGTCCCCGCACCCCTCGCCGCTGTCGGCGTACCGCGGCTTCTTCGGCTCCCGGCCCTTCAGCCGGGCGAACGCCCTGCTCGCCGAGCAGGGCGCCGCACCACTCGACTGGTCGCTCCCGATGGAATAAAGTTGAAGTTACAACCATTGGAGTGATCATGAACGCGAACCGCATGCCCGCCCTCTACATCGGCCACGGCGCTCCGCCGCTCCTCGACGACCCGGTGTGGTCGGGGCAGCTGGCGGCCTGGGCCAACGACCTGCCGCGACCGAAGGCGATCCTCATCGTCAGCGCCCACTGGGAGTCGGCGCCGGTCAGCCTGAGCGCGAGCGGCGCGCCGCTGGTGTACGACTTCGGCGGCTTCGCCCCGCGGTACTACCAGATGACCTACGAGACGCCGGACGCCACGGCGCTCGCGCAACGCGTGGCCGCGATGATGCCGGCGAGCGAGCCGGTCCACCAGCACGCCAGCCGCGGCCTCGACCACGGCGCGTGGGTGCCGCTGAGGATCATGTACC
>NZ_JANINT010000446.1 GCF_024509035.1 Nocardioides sp.
GGGTGCTCGAGCGGGGTGGCTGCCATGTACCCATCCCAGCAGAGGGCACCGACACTCGAAGGGCTCAGAACGCTGTATCCACAGGGATCTGGCAACCTCGAAAGTAAAATCTCACGACGACCCGAGCCGACCCGCAGGCCGACGTACAGTCAGCGCCCTGCCGAGGCTGCGGGGGTCTCGACGAGCTCGACCAACGGTGGTCGGCTCGACCACCGGCTAGCAGCCGCGCTCGGTGAACGGGCAGAGGTCGGGGACGAGATCCTGGTTGGCCTTGGTGACGTTGCGGACGCTCTCGTCGGCGCTGTCGAGGAGGCCCTCGGACATGCGGTGGCTGGCGAGGAGCGAGCGGCCGACCTGGACGAACTGGTAGATGTCGAGCCCCAAGCCGTCGGTGTAGCCCATCGCGAACGTCACCGTGTCGTCGCCGACCTGCTCGTCGTACGTCGCGAGCTGCCGCCCCTCGGGGGCGCACGACTCCACGGCGGAGGAGCGGATGGCGTCGAGCGCCGCGGTCAGGTCCGCGCTGCGGGAGAACGTGACGAGCTCGCGGTTCTCCCGGTACTCCGGGCCGCTGACGGTGACCGCCAACCGCTCCACGCCGGTGACCGGCCAGACCGCTGCGCCGCAGAGCTCAAGGGCGGGGACGCCCTCGGAGGTCGCGGACGGTCCGTCCACCGGGTCGCCCTCGGGCGAGGACAGGCCGCGGCCGAGCTGGAGCCCCGAGGGGATGGCGCTGATCGCGCCCTCACCCATGCCCGGGTCGGGGTCCCGGGACTCCTCAGGGATCCTCGGCGGTCGCGTGCACGGGTCGGCGGAGAACACGCAGAGCTGGCCGCGGACGACGGCCGAGCGGTTGGCGAGCATGCTGACCGCCTGGTTGACCGCGCTGTCGTCGCCAGCGGATCCGTAGGAGCTGTCCAGGAGCAGTGCGTTGCCCGAGCGGACCACCTCCCAGGTCGTGAGCTGGTCGAGCAGGCCACCGCCCTCGTCGGCGCGCTGGATGAACGAGAAGGAGTCGGCGCCGAGGTCGGCGGTGACCCGCTCGTTGACCAGCGGCAGCCCCGCGCTCTGCTCGTCGCGACCGCAGCCCTCGACGCCCGAGCGGATCGCCTGGAGCGCCTGGGCAGCGGCGTCGTCGTCGGAGTACAGCGCGAGGGTGCGGCCCTGGTAGGCCTCGTTCTCCTCGTAGCGGGCCCCGGCGAGGTCGACCGTGCTGACCGGGTCGGTCGGCGACCACACCGTGGTCCCGCACAGCTCGATGTCGTCGATCCCGGAGCGCGTCGTGACCGACGGCTCGCCGTACATGCCGTTGGCGAGCGGGAAGCCGTCGGGGATCTGCTGCACCCACTCGGTCTGGGGCGCCGGGTCGATCGTCCGGTCCTCGCCACGGTCGGCGAGCATGGCGAGCGGAGCGACGATCGCAGCGACGACCGCGACCGCGGCAGCGCCGGCCAGCGCGTTGTTGCGGCGGCGGATGCGGTTGCCGCGTCGGCGAACCTCGGCGGCGGGGAGGGGAGTCATGGGAGTTCCTGGGACGGTGAAGTTCTCGAGCTCCTCGATCGGGTCACGCATGGCTCGCTCCTTCCTGGAGACCGCCGGGTCTGTCGTCGGCGAGCATCGCGGCGAGCGCCGCACGGCCGCGGCTGAGCCGGGCCTTGATGGTGCCCTCGGGGACGCCGACCTCACGGGCGACGTCGTGGACGGAGAGGTCGGCGATGTGGTGGAGGACCAGGGCCTGGCGCTGCGCCTCGGGCAGCTGCTTGAGCGCCTCGACCAGCGCGACGTGGTTCTCGGACGGCGCGGCCGTCTCGAGCGGCGCGCCGAGCGCCCGGTCGATCGGACGGCGGCCCCGCGTCGTACGTCGCCAGCGACTCACCGCCAAGCGGTACGCCGTGGTGCGCACCCATGCCTCGGGGTGCTCGGCGCGGTCCAGCTTGCGGCGGTGGGCCCAGGCCCGCGCGAACGCCTCCTGGACGCACTCCTGCGCCTCGTCCCGGTTGCCGATCATCGCGTAGACCTGGCCGGTGATCCGCTGGAACGACGCGCTGTAGAACTCGTCGAACTCGCGTTCGTCCATCGACCCTGTTCCCGTCTGTGTGCGGCTCGGCGTGGTGCCGAGTCGATGGGGATACGCCTCGAGGGGCACCACGGTTGCACGCCGACCGCGGAATTCTGCTCAGGCTGCCCGATCAGGGGTCGGTCACGGCCGGGGCATGGCGTCGAGCCGCTCCAGGGCGCGCTCGACCAGGGCGGTGAAGTCCTTGCTCGTCATCTCCGCCGGCGGGTCCGAGACGAATCCGACCTGGGCGAGCGAGGTGCGCAGCCGCACGATGCCCATGAGGAAGCTCACCGAGCGCTTGTCGGTGATCTCCGTCGTCACCCGCCAGACGGTCAGGTCGCGATGCTTGGCGTCGAGGTGGCTGATCCGGTCGACCTCGGTGCCGAACTGCTTCTTCGAGCAGCGCTCGAGCCGGTCGCGGACACCGTCGACGAACGCGGCCGCGCGTCGCTCGGGCAGGGAACCCACGGTCTCGGTGAGGCCGAACTCGTCGCGCAGCCTGGCGCCGGGGATCAGGAACGTGCGGGTGGCGCCGTTGGTCATCGGCGCCTGGTCGAAGGCGGTCTTGTCGCAGCCGGTCGCCGCGGCGTTGTCGCGCGCCTGGCGCGGCTCGGTGCCGACCCAGGGGCGGCGTACGTCGCCGACCGGGGGCAGGTCGACCTCGGCCAGCATGCCCGGCATGGTCGCCACCGGCACGGGGGCGACCTCCTTCAACCGGGGCACGGTCGTGCACGTGCCGGCGCCGGGTCGTCCGCACAGGCCGGTGACGGCGTCTGCGAGCAACGACGCGGACGTCGCCAGCGACGGCTTGCGACCGGCCGGGGTCCGCGTGACCACGGTGGTGGTGAGCTGCCCGGTGCGGGCCACCCCGGCGACGACCGTCGAGGCCGGGTCGTCCCAGGTGCGCAGCACGACCAGCATCGCCTCGTCGCCGATGCCGGCGGCCTCCCGCGTCTCGAGGAGCTGGGCGCGGTCGTCGCCGCACCCGGCGAACCACGCCAGGGCGGTGCGGTAGCCGCGCCCGGCCGCGCGCTCGGAGACCGAGGCCTGGGTGGCCTGCATGGCCTCGGCGGGCTTGGCGCCACGCGAGGAGAAGGTGCGCACGAGTGCGGCGGTGCCCTTGCCATCGGCGTACCGCTCGTCCTGGCAGGGCATCACGAGACCGTCGCCCGAGCTGTTGTCGTCGGTGCGGGTGATCGACCAGGACGGGCCCGGCACCCGGGCCCCGACCTGCTCGGCGGTGAGCAGGGTCTCCTCGGGCACGTCGATCGGCTCCGGGGTCGGCGGCGCGCTCGGCTTGTGCTTGGTCCGGGCCTCCACGCGCTCGCCGGCAAGCGTGGGGCGTACCCCACCGGTGTCGGTGACCAGCGTGCCGGTGACGACCAGCGCCGCCACGGTCGCGGCGACGCCGATCACGGTGTGCGTACGCCGCCGCGCGGCGCCCGAGCGGCGGATGATCGTCGCGCGGGGCCAGCGGCCGTCCTCGACGTGGGCGCGGACGGGGTCGAAGAGTGTCCGGATGCTCGTGGTCGGCACCTCGCGCAGCAGCGCGAGCTGGGACGTGGCGGACTGCAGCTCGCGCTCGGTGTCGGCGCGGGGGAGGCCCACCTCGCGGGCGATCTCGGCCATCGAGGCGGTGGTCAGCTCGGTGAGCAGGAGTGTCTTGCGCTGGACGAGCGGCAGCTTGCCGAGGGCGTCCAGGGTGGCCTTCACCTCGGGGTCGAGCCCCTTCTCCCGGTGCCAGAGCTTGGCGGTGTGCCGCCGCTGGGCATGGGCACAGGCGCGCACCCGCACCCAGGCCTCGGGGTCCTCGAGACGCTGGACCTTGCGCCAGTGGTGGGAGGTGACCACGAAGGAGTCGCGGACCGCGGCGCGCGCGGCTGGGAGGTCGCCGGTCAGGCAGTACGTCAGCAGCAGCAGTCGCGTGCGGACGTCCTTGTAGAACTCGTCGAACTGGTCGGGGTCCCTCATGACGTCGTCCACGGTAACCGAGGGGGACATCCCCGCCGAACCGGCGTGGGAGCCGCGAAGACGCCGCAGGAGCGGGTGATGATGGTCGGGCCATGACCTCGTTGCTGACCGGATCGACCGCCACCCGCCTCGGGTCCGCCCCTGGGTCGGCGCAGCGTGCCGACCCCCGGCACCGCCGACCGTTGGTGCTGGTCGCCACGCTGGGCGGGGCGAGCGCGGCCGTGGCGACCCTCCTGATCTGTCTGGCCGTCGGAGTCGTGGGCTGGTTCCTCGCCGACGCGGGCGCACACGGAACCCCACGCGACGGTCTGCGCGTGGGGGCGCTCGGTTGGTTGCTGGCCCACGGCTCCGGACTCCGTGTCGACGGCGTCGCGGTGAACATCGTCCCCCTCGGCCTGACCTCGCTCGCGGCCTGGGCCGTGTGGCGCCTCGGCCACCGCGTCGGCGACTCGGTGTCGGGCCACGGCCCCGATGCCGACCGCATCGCCGACGGCGAGCGCGACTGGACGGTCGTCAACGCGACCGCCGCCTTCGCGGCCGGCTACCTCGCTGTCGCGGTGGTCACGTTCCGGCTCGCGGCCACCGCCGAGACCGCTCCGTCGCTGGCCCGGGTCGTGGGCTGGTCGCTGCTGCTCTGCGTGACGTTCGGCCTCGCCGCGATCTCGGTCGGTTCCGGGCGGGCCGCGATCTGGGCGGCCTTCGTGCCGGCCTCGGTGCGCGCCGCGGTGGCGGCGTGCCTGCGGGTCCTCGGCACCTACCTCGTGGTCTCGACGGTCGTCTTCGCGGTCGCGCTGGCCGTCGACTTCGGTACGGCGGTCAACGTGATGTCGCGGCTCCACCTGGGCGCAGGCGACGGCACCGTCTACACCGCGCTCACGGCCACCCTCGTGCCCAACGCCGCGGTCTTCGCCGGCTCCTACCTCCTCGGACCCGGCTTCGCCGTGGGTGCGCAGACGCTGGTCTCGCCCACGTCGGTGGTGCTCGGCCCGCTGCCGATGTTCCCGCTCCTCGCGGCCCTGCCCGACAACGGCCCGACGCCGGCCTGGGCGGCGTGCCTCCTCGCCCTGCCGCCCGTGGTCGCCGCGGTCGCGGTCGCCCGCTCGCAGCGGCGGTTCCCGACCCTGCGGTGGGACCACGGCGCGCTGCGCGGCTGCGTCGGCGGCGCGCTCGCAGGCCTGCTGCTCGGCCTGCTCGCCGCGGTCGCGGGCGGCGCGGTCGGGCCGGGCCGGATGCGCGTCGTGGGACCGTTCGCGTTCGACGTGCTCGTCCACGCGATCACCGCGTTCGGCATCGGCGGCCTGCTCGGCGGGCTGCTGATGACCTGGTGGCAGCGTCGGGCCCTCCGAGAGGCTTCCCTAGACTCCAGCGCGTGACGCCTCGTCCCGCCGGCCCTGCTCGCCTCGTGGTGCTCGTCTCCGGGTCGGGCACCAACCTGCAGGCACTTCTCGACGCCACCGCGGACCCGACGTACGGCGCCCAGGTGGTGGCGGTCGGCGCCGACCGTGACGGGATCGAGGGGCTGGCGCGCGCCGAGCGGGTGGGCGTGCCGACGTTCGTGCGCCGGGTCAAGGACTTCACGACCCGCGAGGCGTGGGACGAGGCGCTCGCCGAGTCGGTGGCGGCGTACGAGCCCGACGTCGTCGTGCTGGCGGGCTTCATGAAGCTCGTGGGCGCGGAGTTCCTGGCGCGCTTCGACGGCCGGGTCGTCAACACCCACCCGGCGCTCTCGCCGTCGTTCCCGGGCATGCACGGACCGGCCGACGCGCTGGCGTACGGCGTCAAGGTCACCGGGTGCACGCTGTTCGTCGTCGACGCCGGCGTCGACACCGGCGCGATCCTCGCCCAGCGGGTCGTCGAGGTGCTCCCCGGCGACGACGTGGAGACGCTGCACGAGCGGATCAAGGTCGCCGAGCGGGCGATGCTGGTCGACACCGTCGGCCGGATGGCCAGGACGGGGTGGAGCGTCGAGGGCCGCCGGACCCGGTTCGGCGACGACGCCTGACGGCTCTATGCTGGGCGCACACGACTGGCGCAGGTGGGTGACCACCGGGGAGTGAAGCACGGAGCATCGTCCGCCTGGGTGCTCCCTCTTCCGAGCAGGAGTGTCCGTGTCTGAGCAGTTCTCTGGTCCCGACCACCGCGTCGCCATCCGGCGCGCTCTCGTCTCCGTCTACGACAAGACCGGCCTCGAGGACCTGGTCCGCGGCCTGCACGACGCCGGCGTCGAGCTCGTCTCGACCGGCGGCTCGGCGAAGCTGATCGAGGGCCTCGGTCTGCCGGTGACGAAGGTCGAGGAGCTGACCGGGTTCCCCGAGTGCCTCGACGGACGGGTCAAGACCCTGCACCCCAAGGTGCACGCCGGCATCCTCGCCGACCGCCGCCTCGACACCCACGTCCAGCAGCTCGCCGACCTCGGCGTCGCGCCCTTCGACCTGGTGGTGTCCAACCTCTACCCGTTCCGCGAGACCGTCGCGTCGGGCGCGACGCCGGACGAGTGCGTCGAGCAGATCGACATCGGCGGCCCCTCGATGGTCCGCGCGGCCGCCAAGAACCACCCCTCGGTCGCGATCGTGACCTCGCCCGAGCGCTACGCCGACGTGCTCGCGGCGGTCGCCGCCGGCGGCTTCACGCTCGAGCAGCGCAAGGCGCTGGCCGCCGAGGCGTTCCGGCACACCGCGGCCTACGACGTCGCGGTCGCCGGCTGGTTCGCCTCGACGTACGTGCCCGCCGAGGACGGCTGGCCGGAGTTCGCGGGGGAGACCTGGACCAAGTCCGCGGTCCTCCGCTACGGCGAGAACCCCCACCAGGGGGCTGCCCTCTACACGAGCTCGTCGGAGGGCAGCAGCGGGCTGGCCGGCGCCGAGCAGCTGCACGGCAAGGAGATGTCCTACAACAACTACGTCGACACCGACGCGGCCCGCCGGGCGGCGTACGACTTCGACGAGCCGGCGGTGGCGATCATCAAGCACGCCAACCCGTGCGGCATCGCCGTCGGCGCCGACGTCGCCGAGGCCCACCGGCGCGCGCACGAGTGCGACCCGGTCTCCGCGTTCGGCGGCGTGATCGCGGTCAACCGACCGGTGTCGGTCGAGATGGCCCGCCAGGTGGCCGAGGTGTTCACCGAGGTCATCGTGGCGCCGTCGTACGACGAGGGTGCGGTCGAGATCCTCCAGGGCAAGAAGAACATCCGCATCCTGCGCTGCGCCGACCCGGTCGCGGGCCCCGCGACCGAGCTGCGGCACATCAGCGGCGGCGTGCTCGCCCAGATGCGCGACCAGGTCGACGCCACCGGCGACGACCCCACGACGTGGACCCTCGCCTCCGGCGAGGCGGCCTCGCCGGAGCTGCTCGCCGACCTCGCGTTCGCGTGGAAGGCCTGCCGCTCGGCCAAGTCCAACGCGATCCTGCTGGCCAAGGACGGTGCCTCGGTCGGCATCGGGATGGGCCAGGTCAACCGCGTCGACTCCTGCCGGCTCGCGGTCTCGCGGGCGGGGGAGCGGGCGGCCGGGTCGGTGGCCGCGTCGGACGCGTTCTTCCCGTTCGAGGACGGCCCGCAGATCCTGATCGACGCCGGCGTCACCGCGATCGTCCAGCCCGGAGGCTCCGTGCGCGACGAGCTCACCATCGAGGCCGCCAAGGCCGCGGGCGTCACGATGTACTTCACCGGCACCCGGCACTTCGCGCACTGATCAGACAGGACAGGATGACTCCGTGACCGCACAGAAGCTGGACGGGACCGCGACCCTCAAGGCGATCAAGGCTGAGCTGACCGAGCGCGTGGCGCGACTGCGCGAGCGCGGTGTCGTGCCGGGCCTCGGGACCGTGCTGGTGGGCGACGACCCGGGCTCGCACTGGTACGTCGGCGCCAAGCACAAGGACTGCGCCGAGATCGGCATCCGCTCGATCCGCATCGACCTCCCGGCCACGGCGACCCAGGCCGAGGCGGAGGCGGCGGTCGACGCGCTCAACGACGACCCGGCCTGCACGGGCTTCCTCGTCCAGCAGCCGACGGGCCTCGACGAGTTCGCGCTGCTCTCGCGGGTCCACCCCGACAAGGACGTCGACGGCCTGCACCCGACCAACCTCGGCAAGCTCGTGCTCGGTGAGAGCGGCCCCCTGCCGTGCACGCCGATCGGCTGCATCGAGCTGCTGCGGCGCCACGGTGTCCAGATCGCCGGTGCCGACGTGGTCGTGGTCGGCCGGGGCATCACGGTGGGCCGACCGCTCGGGCTGTTGCTGACCCGCCGCAGCGAGAACGCCACGGTCACGCTGTGCCACACCGGCACCCGCGACCTGGCCGCCCACGTGCGCCAGGCCGACATCGTGGTGGCCGCGGCGGGCGTGCCGAGCATCATCACCGCGGACATGGTCAAGCCGGGTGCGGCCGTGCTCGACGTCGGGGTCTCCCGCGTCGACGGCAAGATCGCCGGCGACGTCGACCCCGGTGTGTGGGAGGTCGCCGACTGGGTGTCGCCGAACCCCGGCGGCGTCGGCCCGATGACCCGCGCCATGCTGCTGACCAACATCGTCGTCGCCGCCGAGCAGCAGCTGGCGTGAGCGAGATCGAGCCCCCCGAGGACCTCGAGCCGGTCTCGGCGGAGGACGGCGGCCGGCGCTACCCCTCGACGATCGGCGGGGCGTTCTACCTCGTGGTCATCGCCGTCACCGCGATCGGGTTCGGCATCGTGGCCACCGGCTCGTGGCGCCAGGGGGTCCGCTGGATCGCCGGCGCGCTGCTGTTCGGCGCCGTCGTGCGGGCGGTCCTGCCCGCCCGGGACGCCGGCATGCTCGCCGTACGCCGTCGCTGGTGGGACTGCTTCCTGCTCGCCGGTGTCGGTGTGGCGCTGATCGTCCTGGCCGGCTCGATCCCCGACCAGCCGCTGTAGCCGCTCCCGAGTCCTCGCGTACGGTCGGTCCGTGACCACCGACTCCTCTGACGCAGGGTCCCTGGCCGACCGGCTCCTCGACGCGCAGGTGGCCTTCCACCTCGCCCGCCTGAGCGGCCCGCAGCTCACCGCGTCCGTGACGCGGTTCGCCGAGGACCTGCTGACGGCCTCCGAGCCGCACCCGATCGAGGAGCTGGTCGACCGCGCGGACGTTGCTCACGTGATCGAGCGTCTGCTCGTCCAGGTGCCCGGCAGCCCGGCGGCGGGTGCGCTCGTGGAGCTCGCGATCCAGGTGCTCCACGACGGCCCCGCCACCTCGTTCCCGCTCGGCGACCTGGCCGACCGCGAGCAGGTGGCGACCCTGCTCGACCACCTGATCGGCCTGAGCCCGGCGCTGGAGGGCGGACTCGAGCGGCTCACCGCGAGCCCGCTGGTCGGCACGGTGGCCTCCCGGTTCATGGGCCGCATCGTGGGCGAGGTGCTCCAGGCCAACAAGGCGGTGACCGACCGGGTGCCCGGCCTCGGCTCGTTGATGTCGTTCGGCACCAGCGCCGCGTCGAAGATGATGGGCGCCGCCGACAAGCAGTTCGAGGGGCTGATCGGCGACACCGTCGGCAAGGGCGGCACGTTCGCCGTACGCCGGCTCAACAAGATCATCCTCGAGACCGTGCGTGACCCCACGACCCGCGAGGCCGTGCTGCAGGTCTGGGACCTGGTCGCCCGCGAGCCCGCCGCGGGGCTGAGCCGCAGCGTCTCGCTCGAGCAGCTCGCCGGCCTCGCGGACGCGGCGCACGACGTGGCGATGACGGCCGTCTCCGCCGAGCCCGCGCAGCAGCTGGTCGACGCGCTGGTGGGGGCGTTCTTCGAGAGGTTCGGCGGCTACAGCCCGGCCGAGCTGCTCGACGAGCTCGAGCTCGACCGGGCCGACGTCGTCGCGGAGGTCGCGCGGCTGGCACCGCCCGTGGTCGACGCCCTGCGCGGGTCGGGGGAGCTGGAGCGGATCATCCGCGCGCAGCTCGCCCCGTTCTACGACTCGGCCGAGGTCAGGTCCCTGCTGGGATGACCTCGGCCGAGTCGGTTGCGCGTGGGTTGCTCAGATGAGCCCGAGCTCCTTGACGGCCTCGCGCTCGTCGGCGAGCTCCGCGGTGGAGGCGTCGATCTTGCCGCGCGAGAAGTCGTCGATCTCCAGGCCCTGGACGATCTCCCAGTCGCCGTCCTTGGTGGTGACGGGGAAGGAGGAGATCAGGCCCTCCGGCACGCCGTAGGAGCCGTCGGAGGCGACCGCCATCGACACCCAGTCGCCCTCGGCGCTGCCGAACAGCCAGTCGCGGGCGGCGTCGATGGTCGCGGAGGCGGCCGACGCGGCGGAGGACGAGCCCCGGGCCTCGATGATCGCGGCGCCGCGCTTGGCGACGGTCGGGATGAAGGTGCTCTCGATCCACTCCTGGTCACCGACCACCTCGGCGGCGTTGCGGCCGCCGATCTCGGCGTGGAACACGTCGGGGTACTGCGTGGCGGAGTGGTTGCCCCAGATCGTCATCTTCTTGATGTCGGTGACGTCGGCGCCGGTCTTGGCGGCCAGCTGCGAGATCGCCCGGTTGTGGTCGAGACGGGTCAGGGCCGAGAAGCGCGCCTGCGGGATGTCGGGGGCGTTGGTCATCGCGATGAGCGCGTTGGTGTTGGCGGGGTTGCCGGTCACGCCGATGCGGACGTCGTCGGCGGCCACCTTGTTGAGCGCCTTGCCCTGGGCGGTGAAGATCGCGCCGTTGGCCGAGAGCAGGTCACCGCGCTCCATGCCCGGACCGCGCGGACGCGCGCCGACGAGCAGGGCGAGGTTGACGCCGTCGAAGATCTTCTCGGCGTCGTCGCCGATCTCGACACCGGCGAGCTGGGGGAAGGCGCAGTCGTCGAGCTCCATGACGACGCCCTCGAGCGCCTTCAGCGCCGGGGTGATCTCCAGCAGGCGCAGCTCGATCGGGCGGTCGCCGAGCAGCGAGCCGCTCGCGAGGCGGAACAGCAGGCTGTAGCCGATCTGACCGGCGGCACCGGTGACGGCCACCTTCAACGGGGTAGAGCTCACAACGACTCCTTCACGCGACGGGTTCCTCCTCCCGACGCTAGCAGCGCTGCCCCGTCCTGCGATGCTGGGGTCCATGACCGTGCGGGCCCTCCTCCTCGCGGCCGTCCTGGCCGTGGCGCCGGCGCTCGCAGGCTGCGGTACGGCGTCCTCGCCCAGCCCGCCGGCCGGCGTCGACGAGCTGACCATCCCCACGCCCTCACCCGACCCCGGCGACTTCGTCGCGGAGGTCGACAACCCGTGGCTGCCGCTGCCGGTCGGTGACACCTGGGTCTACTCCGTCACCGACGCCGAGGGTCCCCATCGGCTCACCGTGACGGTGGAGCGTGGGCCCGAGGTCGCCGGCGTCGCCACGACCAGCCGGGTCAGCGCGGAGCCCTCCGGGACGGTGACGGACTGGTTCGCCCAGGACGAGGAGGGCAACGTCTGGTGGTTCGGTCGCGAGGGCGTCTGGCGAGCGGGGGAGGACGGCGCCGAGGCCGGCGTCGCGATGCTCGCCCGCCCACGGATCGGCGACGGCTACCGCACGGCGTACGCGGCCGGGGTCGTCGAGGACACCGCGCGGGTGACCGCTCTCGACGGCGAGGCTGACGTGGCCGCAGGCTCGTACGACGACCTGGTGATGGTTGAGCAGCAGAGCCGCCTCCAGCCCGGAGCGGTGGCCGAGCTGGCCTACGCTCGCGGGGTCGGGCTGGTGCAGGCCTCCGAGGTGTCCGGCAGCTACCGCACCGTCCGGCTGGTCACTGCGCCGGAGTCCTGATGCCCGGCACGGTGGCGCTCATCTCCAGAGCGGGATCAGCCCGCTCGTCCTCGTCATAGCCCCAGAGGGCGGCGCCGGCCTGGCTCTTCGAGAAGAAGACGTTGGAACGGGGTACGCCGCGCATCAGGGCTCGGAATTCCCGCTCGGCCCTCCTCCGATTCCACATGTCCGCACCTCGCACAGGTGGGCGCACGCTCAGCGGCAGGAGCGAGCGCTAGTTCGACGGGGGAGGGGCCCGAGCCCCTGCGTCAGGTCGAGATCCGCCTCACGGGCGGTAGAGCTCGGATGCTTGGACGACGTGGCCGTGAGCGCGCCAGATCGCCACGGGCACACGCCGTTGCGATGCAACTCGGACGAGGTCGGTGCACTCCACGGCGTGGTCCCACCCGCTCGCGTCGCTCGAAGCGGCGTATTCGATGAGTATCGCTCCGCTGCACACAGTGTGAGGTGTGAGCACCACGGGGCGGCTCGGTCCGTCGGGCACATCGAAGTAGTCACCAGGGAACGGGTACTCGAGATCGTGCTCGCGGGCGTACGCCTGACCCTCCGCGTCGTTCCCGAGCGTCCGGAAGGGGGCCAGGGTCAGGCCCTGGGCGGTGGCTCTCAGCCAACCCGTCTCGGGCGCGGGGTCGGGACACCCTTCCTTCGGTTCGGGGAACCCGATGCTGGGGTCGCAGGGCATCTCAGCCGGGGCGGCCGCCGTCGGCTCGACGTCGGGCGATGGCGCCGACGGCTCGGTGGCCACCGACGGCGCCACCGAGGGGGTCGAGGTCGCGGTTGCATCGGGCGAGGCATTCCCGCACGAGGCAGCCGCCAGGAAGAGGACGAGCATCCCCGCGCCGGCTGAAAGTCGCTCCACACTCATCGGACGCACTGCCACGCGAGGTGGTTGCCACAGCCCGAGGCCTCCCTACTCGCCTGAGAGGCGGCGAGCCCCCGACACCGAAGCGTCGGGGGCTCGCAGAGCAGAGGTTCGCAGGTGCGCCTCGGCGGTCAGCCCTCAGTCGGCTCCGGCGACTCCGTCGGCTCCGCACGGCAGTCGTCCAGCCGCGCCTGGGCCTTCTCGACGCGCTGGGCCTGCGCCTTCTTGGCCTTCTGGTTCTTCTTGGTCTTGTGCTCCTGGTACTTCGCCTGGAGCTCGGTGTACTTGGCGCTGGCCCGGTCGTACTGGGCCTGTTGCTGGGCATAGGGGTCGGTCGGAGCCGGCGCTTCGTCGGCCACAGCCGGTGCGACCGAGAGGGCACCGAGGGCGAAGATCGAGACGATGGGGAGAGCGAGCGGGCGCTTTATGTGGTCCTCCGAGGGTCGCGGAACGTGACATCCGGTACCTGTCGCCACGGCCGTCGGCTGTTACATGCAAGTACCTGGCAATGAGTGCGCGCGCTCGGGGCGGTGCGCCACTACCGTGGCCGGATGCTCCCGGCTGCGACCTCCCGCGAGGAGATGCTCGACCGACTGGCCGACGTCGTCGAGTCCGTCGCGGTCGACCATCCGACCCGGGTTGCCATCGACGGGCCGCCCGCAGCCGGCAAGACCACGATGGCGGACGAGCTGGGGGCCGTCCTGCGCGAGCGCGGGCGCGAGGTCATCCGGGCGACGATCGACGACTTCCTCGTGCCCACGGCGCAGCGTTACCGGCGCGGCGAGTATTCAGGTGAGGGGTGCTACCTCGACGCCCACGACACCGACGCGTTGAATCGGGTCCTGCTCGATCCGCTCGGCCCGGGCGGAGGTCGGCACATCCGACAGACGGTCTACGACCACGCCACCGATGCGGCGCTGTCTCCACCTGGCATCACCGCCCGCGCTGACGCTGTGCTGCTCTTCGACGGCGTGTTCCTCCTGCGTCCGGAGCTGATCGACCGGTGGGAGCTGCGCATCGTCGTGACGACAGCGATCGAGAGTCTCGTGGATCGTGCCGTGGGCCGCGAGCGCCGTGTGCCGAGCGAGGTGCAGAGGCGCTGGCGCGAGCGCTACCTCCCCGCGCAGCAGCTCTACGTCTCGACGGTGAGCCCACTCGACTACGCCGACATCGTGGTGCACAACGACGAGCCGCTGCAGCCGGTCTGGGCCGTCCGGACGCGCTGAGCGCTAGCTGGGCGGCCTGATCTGGGTGCCGCCGTCGCCCTGCTCGCTCTCGGGCCGGGTGCCTTCAGGCGCGTTGCCTTCGGGCCAGTGCTGCTGCTCGGGCACCGCCTCGGTGGCGGGGTGCTCCGCGGCGCGTGCCCGGGTGGCCTCCTCCTCAGCGGCCTGCTGGGCCCGCCACTGCTCGGGCGTCTGCCCGACGGGGTGCCACTGCTGACCGATCGGGTCCCACTGCCAGCCGTCCTGGATGATCGGCGCGGCCGCCTGGGTGGTCTGGGTCGTCTGGGTGTCCTGGTTCCACTGCTGCTGGTAGAGGTCGGGCGCCGCGTAGCCCGGCGCCTGCCGGGCGGTCCGCGGCCACCGCAGGCTCATGCCCGATCCGGGCACCGGGTCGCTCGAGCGCCCGAACAGCAGCGGGTAGGCCAGGCCGGCGGCCACGGCGCCGAGCAGCGGGGCCGGGATGAACACCCAGAGCTGGATGATCGGGTCGGGGCCGGCGAACAGGGCCGGCCCGATCGAGCGCGCGGGGTTGACCGACGTACCGGTCGCAGGGATCGCGACGAAGTGGATCGCCGCGAGCGTCAGCCCGATCGTCAGCGGGGCCAGCGCGGGGTGCTCGTTGCGCTCGTCGGTGACCGCGAGGATCACCATCACGAACACGCAGGTGAGCAGCATCTCCAGCAGGAAGGCCGCCCACCAGGCGTAGCCGCTGCCCTGGTCGCCGAAGGAGTTCTGGCCCATGTGGCCCTTGGCGTCGAACCCCTCGAAGCCCTGCAGCAGCACGAACAGCGCGAGCGCGCCGAGGATGGCACCGGCCAGCTGGGCCAGCACGTAGAACCCGACCTGCCGCCACGCCAGGCGGCCGCTGACCGCGGCCCCCACCGAGACCGCCGGGTTGAAGTGGGCACCGCTGATCCGGCCGAACGCGTAGGCCATCACCAGCACGGCCAGGCCGAACGTCAGACCCACGGTGCCCAAGGTGGTCGAGAAGTCGGCCGCCCCGGCGTACACGAGCGACCCGCAGCCGAAGAACACCAGCACGAACGTGCCGATGACCTCGGCCGAGAGCTGCTGGCGGAGCGTGGGCTGGGCGGCCACCTCGGCCGCGGGAGGTACGGAGTCGGCCATGGTCCTGCTCCCTCTTGTCGGGATCGCGCGCGTCCCCCGCGGACGCGGCGAGTGCACTCTACCCACGCGGAGACCCGGGTAGACCTGCTCTCGGAGCCGGTGCGAAGGTGGAGTCGTCGGACCCGTCAGGTATCTTGACGTCAAGGAACTTTCCTCGAGCTCAGGAGTCGTCGCGCATGGCCACGATCATCTACACCCACACCGACGAGGCGCCGCTGCTCGCGACGTACTCGTTCCTGCCGATCATCCAGGCGTACGCCGCGAAGGCCGGTGTGGAGGTGGAGACCCGCGACATCTCGCTGGCGGGTCGGATCCTGGCTCAGTTCGACCTCGCCGACGATGCCCTCACCGAGCTCGGTGACCTGGCCAAGCGGCCCGAGGCCAACATCATCAAGCTGCCGAACGTCTCCGCGTCGGTGCCGCAGCTCAAGGCGGCGATCAAGGAGCTCCAGGACCAGGGCTTCGACATCCCGGCCTACCCCGAGAACCCGCAGTCCGAGGAGGACAAGGAGATCCGGGCGCGCTACGACAAGGTCAAGGGCTCCGCGGTCAACCCGGTCCTGCGCCAGGGCAACTCCGACCGGCGGGCTCCCGCGTCGGTGAAGAACTACGCCAAGGCCTACCCCCACCGCATGGGCGCCTGGAGCTCCGACTCCAAGACCAACGTCGCGACGATGGGCGAGCACGACTTCAAGAGCAACGAGAAGTCCGTCGTCATCGCGGCCGACGACTCGCTGCGCATCGAGCTCGAGGCCGCCGACGGCACGACCACCGTGCTCAAGGAGTCGGTGCCGGTGCTGGCCGGCGAGGTCGTCGACGCCACCGTCCTCCAGGTGGCCCACCTGCACGGCTTCCTGCGCAACGCCATCGCGCGCGCCAAGGAGGAGGGCGTGCTGTTCAGCGTGCACCTCAAGGCCACGATGATGAAGGTCTCCGACCCGATCATCTTCGGCCACGTCGTGAAGGCCTACTTCGAGCCGGTCTTCGCGAAGTACGGCGAGGACCTCGCGGCCGCCGGTCTGAGCGCCAACGACGGCCTCGGCGGCATCCTCGCCGGCCTGGACAAGCTGTCCAACGGCGCCGAGATCAAGGCCGCCTTCGAGCAGGCCCTCGCCGACGGCCCGGAGCTCGCGATGGTCGACTCCGACCGGGGCATCACCAACCTGCACGTCCCCTCCGACGTGATCGTCGACGCCTCGATGCCCGCGATGATCCGCACCTCGGGCCACATGTGGGGCGCCGACGGCCAGGAGCACGACACGCTCGCCGTCATCCCCGACTCCTCCTACGCCGGCGTCTACCAGACGGTGATCGACGACTGCCGCGAGCACGGCGCCTTCGACCCGGCCACGATGGGCTCGGTGCCCAACGTCGGCCTGATGGCCCAGGCGGCCGAGGAGTACGGCTCCCACGACAAGACCTTCGAGATCCCGGCCGCCGGCACCGTGCGCGTCGTCGACGGCTCCGGCAGCGTGCTCATCGAGCACGACGTCGAGGCCGGCGACATCTGGCGCG
>NZ_JANINT010000447.1 GCF_024509035.1 Nocardioides sp.
CTGGCCGCCGCCCGACGGGCCGGAGTAGTGGATCGCGGTGTTCTTCGCGAGGATCGTGATGCCCTTCTCGCGCTCCAGGTCGCCGGAGTCCATGACCCGCTCGGCGACGCCCTCGGCCTGGTGGGCGGTGAACGCCCCGCCCTGGCGGAGCATCGCGTCGACGAGCGTCGTCTTGCCGTGGTCGACGTGCGCGACGATCGCGACGTTGCGGAGGTCGGTGCGAGCGGTAGTAGGCACGAGGGTCGAGTCTACCGATTTCACCCCCCAGGGCCCGCATCGACGGCTAGCCTCGACGGGTGGGGGGAGCGCTGCGTGCTGCGCTGACAGGGGGGTTCGCGACGGCTGTGGCCGTCGTCGGCCTCGTCGGGCTGCCCACCGAGCCCGCGGCCGCGGTGAGCACCGGACGGCCGATCGCGGTCGCTGCGGCCGACGACGGCACGTCGTACGTCGGCTATGCCGCCGGCCATCGGCTGCTGCGGCTCGACGCCCGCGGTGTGGTCGCCGGCTCCGTGCCGCTGGACCGGGACGCCCCGGTGACCGCCCTCGACGTGGGGCCCGGCGGCAGTGTCTGGGTCGACTACGGCGACAGGGTCTCCGAGCTCGCGCCGGACGGCACGGCGCTCACCCACTTCCCGGTCGGGTCCGGGGCCTGCCCGCTCGACCGCGCGCACGACCCGGCGCGCTACGGCGGCCTCCACGTCGCCGGGGCCGCCGGCGCGGAGACCGTGTACGTCGCCGGCCGCTGCTCCCCGACGGTCGAGATCTACCGGCGCGACGGCGAGCTCCTGGCCACCGTCCGGCTCCCCGGCCGGGCCTATCCCCGCGACGTCGTCCTCGCGCCCGCGGCGAAGAGCCTGCCGGCGCGGATGTACGTGTCGGTCCCGGACGCCGGCCGGGTCTACGCCTACGACACCGCCCGGCTGCGCTCGGACCCGAAGCCGGCACGCACCCTGGTCATCAAGCGGTTCTTCGGCTACCGCACCCCCGCGCCCGGTCCGCTGGCCGCCGACGAGAAGGGCCAGCTGGCCGTCGTCGACGTCGCCAACAACGCGGTCCACTTCTACAACGGCCCCGAGAACTACTGGTACTACCGCACCCTGGGCCACCCGCCGGACCCGGCGTCGGACCGCGGCTTCCTGGATCGGGCGACCGCCTTCGACAACGCCGGCGGTAGCTTCCGCGACGGCTTCTGGGTCGCCGACACCGGCAACGGCCGGATCCAGCACTGGGACCACCTCGGCACCACCGACTGGATGGCCGACGCGCCGCCGCCCGGCGACCCCGGGGCACCGGTGAACACCGCGCTCCCGCGGATCACGGGCTCGCCGTACGCCGGGCGGGTCCTCACCTGCGAGCCCGGGGAATGGGACGGCGCCGTCGCGTCGTACGAGCTGGCCTGGCTGCGTGACGGGCTGCCGATCAGCGGTGCCGACGGACCCGACTACGCCGTCACGTCCCGCGACGTGGCCACCGAGCTGACCTGCACGGTGACGGTCCGGGCTGCGAGCGGCGCCAGCTCGGCGCCCACCGCCAGTGAGGTCTTCCCGATCCCGGGCCCGCACTCGCCCCCGTACCTGCTGCAGCCGCCGCGGATCAGCGGCACGCCCAGCTCGGGGTCGATCGTGCGCTGCAGCAACGGGACCTGGACCGGTGGACCGACGAGGTTCCTGCGCGGCTGGCTGCGCGACGGCCAGCTGCTCCCCGGGACCAACGCCGCCGAGTACCTCGTGACGGACAACGACCGCTACCACGAGCTGACCTGCCGGGTGGCGGCGGTGAACGGCAACGGCACCAGCAAGGTGGCGCTCAGCGACCCGGTCGCTGTGCCCGACGGTGGCGGCGGCCAGGTCGGTGCGCCGCGCAACACCACGCGGCCCCGGATCATCGGCCGCGCCAAGGTCGGCACGGTGCTCTACTGCGACCCCGGACAGTGGCGCAACGCCCCGGTCTTCGGCTACGTGTGGCGCCGCGACGGGGCCGCGCTGGGCGGCTCGGAGCGAGACCAGTACGAGGTGCTCGGGGACGACCGCGGGCACCGGCTCACCTGCCTGGTCACCGGCACCAACCCGGCCGGCTCGGCCCAGGCGGGCTCGGGGGCGGTCGTGCCCCGGCGCTGAGCGCCGCACCACCGACCTACAGTGGCGCCATGCCTCGCATCGCCACCCAGGACCGCGTCAGTCGCGAGCAGCTGCTCGACTTCGTCCGGACCCGCCACCACCTGGTGCTGGTCACCACCCGCGCCAACGGCGGCCCACAGCTCTCGCCGGTCGCCGGTGGGGTGGACGCCGAGGGGAGCATCGTGATCTCGACGTACCCCGACCGCGCCAAGGCGGTGAACCTGCGCCGCAACCCGGCGGCCACGGTGCTGGTGCTCTCCGACGACTGGGACGACGCGTGGGTGCAGGTCGACGGCACCGCCGAGGTGCTCGACATGCCGGCGCAGGAGGCCGAGGACGGGCTGGTCGAGTACTACCGCTGCATCGCCGGCGAGCACCCCGACTGGGACGAGTACCGCGAGGCGATGCGCCGCCAGGGCAAGTCGCTGATCCGGATCCGGGTCGACTCCTGGGGGCCGGTCGCCACCGGCGGCTTCCCGCCCGACCGCGCCCCCGCGTCCTGACCGGTCCAGTCACCCGGTCCAGTCGAGTGCCCCGCTCGGGGGCGACGTCGGCTTAGGGTCGGCGCGTGCGCGGCTACGCCCCCCTGGGCCGCTTGCTCGGCCTGGCCATGATCCTCGCGGGGCTCGGGACCGTGTCCTTGGCGACCGCCGAGAACGCCGCCGCCGGCACCGCGGACAGCCCCACCGCGATCGGTGTCAGCTCGAACGGCACGACGTACGTCGGGTTCGCGACCGGGGGCAGGCTGCAGCGGATCTCGGTGAGCGGCAAGGCGAAGGGGTCGCTCCCGCTCGACCAGGACGAGGCCGTCGACGGCATCTTCGTGACCGCCAGCGACGACATCTGGGTGAACTACGAGACCGGGATGTCGCTGCTCAGCCCGTCGGGACGGGTGATCGCGCACCACGACCACGACCCGGTGCGGGACTGCGACGCGAGCGCCCCGCCGCAGCGCTACGGCGGGATCACCGCGCGCGACAACCGCATCTACGTCGCCAACCGCTGCGACGACAGCGTCTCGGTCTACGCCCGCAACGGCGACCTCGAGGCCACCGTCGACCTGCCGGGCAACGACTACCCGCGCGGCATCACCTACGGCGTCGCCCAGGCCGGCCGTCCGGCGATGCTGTACGTCGCCGTGCCCGACCGTGGCCAGGTCTTCGCCTACAAAGCGGCGTCGCTGCGCAGCTCCGCCAAGCCCGCGCAGACGTTCACGATGCGTCGCCCCGGCGGTGGCAAGCGCCCGATGCCGGCGGGCATCGCGGTCGACAAGTGGGGCCAGCTCACCGTCACCGACATCGCCAACAACGCGGTCTACCTGGTCGACACCAACCACGGCTTCTCGCTCTACCGCACCCTCGGCCACCCGCCGCGGGCCAGCCGCGCGGCCGGCCGGCTCAGCAGCCCCGGCGCCCTGGCCCAGCACGCCCAGGACGGCGGGTCGCTCTCGGGCGACCTGTTCATCGCCGACACCGGCAACGGCCGGGCCCAGCGCTGGAACACCAGCGGCTACACCTACTGGGCCAAGAACGTCCGTCCCGGCTCCGGCGGCGGTGGCGGTGACGACGGAGGCGACGGAGGCGGCGACGGCGGCGACGGCGACGGCGGTGGGAACGGCGGCGGCGACGGCGGTGGAGGGGGCGTCCCGGTCAGCACCTCGCCCCCCACGATCGGCGGGTCGGCCCAGGTCGGCTCCACGCTGAGCTGCTCGAGCGGCGGCTGGTTCGGGTCCCCGGGCTCGATCGAGCGCGCCTGGCTGCGCAACGGCGGCGTCATCGGCGGCGCCACCGGCTCGACGTACGTCGTCACGGCCACCGACGCGGGCACCACGATCGGGTGCCGGGTGCGCGCCGGCAACGCCTCGGGCACCAGCGACTGGGTCTACAGCGACACCGTGACCGTCTCGGCGTCCGGTGGCGGCTCCGGGCCGACGAACATCTCGCCGCCGGTGATCTCCGGCACCGCGGCGGTCGGCCAGACGCTCACCTGCAGCGCCGGCTCGTGGTCGGGCGGCGGCGGCCCGTTCGGCGGAACGGCCAACACCTACGCCTACCAGTGGCGGCGCGACGGGGGTGCGATCAGCGGCGCCACCGGCACGACGTACGCCGTCGTGGCCGCCGACGCCGGCACCTCGCTGACGTGCGTGGTGACCGCCACCAACACCTCCGGCAGCAGCCAGCAGGCCTCGGCGCCCGTCGTGGTCGGCGGGGGCACGGCCGGCCCGGTGAACGTCTCCGCGCCGGCGGTGCTCGGCACCCCGGCCGTCGGCCAGGCGCTGACGTGCTCGCCCGGGAGCTGGACCGGCACCGCGATCACCTACGCCTTCCAGTGGCGGCGCGACGGGGCGGTGCTGACGGGCGCCACCGCCGCGACCTACGCCGTCCTCGCCGCCGACGCCGGTCACGCGCTCAGCTGCACGGTCACCGCCACCACGACCGGCGGCAGCAGCCAGCAGACCTCCGCGCCGGTCGTGGTCGGCGGGGGCACGGCCGGACCGGTGAACGTCGCCGCGCCGGTGGTCTCCGGGACGCCGGCGGTCGGCCAGACGCTCACCTGCGGCCCTGGCAGCTGGACCGGGGCGACCGCCTACGCCTTCGCCTGGAGACGCGACGGCGCGCTGATCGGCGGCGCCACCGCAGCCACCTACCAGGTCGGGGCCGCCGACGCGGGCCGGGCGCTGACCTGCGTCGTCACCGCGAGCAACCTCTCCGGCAGCGCCCAGCAGTCCTCCGCGGCCGTGACCGTGGCCGCCGAGGCGCCCGCGAACCCGGTGAACACGGTGCCGCCGATCGTCTCCGGCTCGGCCGCCCCCGGCGAGGTGCTCACCTGCCTGCCGGGAGCCTGGTCGGGCAGCGGCCTGGGCTACACCTACAGCTGGAAGCGGAACGGCACGGCGATCGCGCTGGCCACCTGGTCGTCGTACACCGTCCTCTCCGAGGACGTCGGGGCCTCGCTGACCTGCACGGTCGTCGCCACGAACACCCAGGGCAGCGCGCAGGCGACCTCGAGCCCCGCGGTCGTCCCCGGGCCGTCCGGCCACGCCCCCGCGAACACCGCCGCTCCCGCGGTCACCGGCACCGCCGCAGCCGGCCAGACGCTGACCTGCGAGCCCGGCACCTGGGCGGGCATCCCCGAGCTCGTCACGACCTACCGGTGGCAGCGCAACGGCGCCGACGTGGCCGGCGCGACCGGTGCGACGTACGTCGTCGCAGCGGCCGACGCAGCCACGAGCCTGCGCTGCGTCGTGGTGGTGGCCAACGGCTACGGCAAGGCCGCGGTGGCCTCGCCCGGCGTCACGGTCGCGGGCAGCGCCGACACCAGTGCCTGCCTCGGGCAGATCGGCGTGAGCGTCGACGCGGGCGCCACCCGGGTGACCACGCCGGACGTGCTGCTCGGCATCGTCGCGCCGAGCGGGGTGACCACGGTGACGATCTCGAACGACTTCGAGTTCGCGACGTCGGTGACGATGCCGGTGACCCCGTCGTGCACGTACGCGTGGACGCTGCGGTCCACGCCGGGCGCCGCGGCGATGTCGTCGGTGTTCGTGCGGTTCGGGTCGAACCCGATGGTGTTCGGCTACAGCGTCCTGGTGGACCGCACCGGAGGGTGAGAGCCTGGGGCGATGACGTGCCGGTTCGTCCCGCCGTACCTGCTCCGCCTGGTCGCGCCCGAGAGCCTCGTCGTCGACGAACGGCTGCGCGGCGCCCGGGCGGTGCCGACCCTCGAACGCCGGCCGGTGCTCGGCCCCGGCGGCCCGGCCTGGACCGTCCACACCGCCGACAACGCGATGGCGCTGCCCGGCCGCGCCGTGCGGTCGGCGGGCGAGCCCGAGGCCGGTGACCCGGCGGTCGACGAGGCGGCCGCGGGGGTGGCGGGCGCGCTCGCGCTGTTCGCGGAGGTCTACGGGCGCTCGTCGTACGACGGCGACGGGGCGCCCGTCAGCCTGACCGTCCACTACGGCCGCGACTACGACAACGCGTTCTGGGACGGCACCCAGCTGGTCTTCGGCGACGGCGACGGGACGGTGTTCGGGCGGTTCACCCGGCCCGTGGACGTGCTCGGCCACGAGCTGACGCACGCGGTCACCGAGCACACCGCGGGGCTGCGCTACCAGGGGCAGTCGGGCGCGCTCAACGAGTCGGTCTCCGACGTCTTCGCGGCCTGCCTCAAGCAGCGGCTGCTCGGGCAGACCGCCGCCGAGGCCGACTGGCTGATCGGCGAGGGCATCTTCGTGCCCGGCGTGCGAGCGCGGGCGCTGCGCGACATGGCCGCGCCCGGGACGGCGTACGACGACCCGGCGCTGGGTCGCGACCCGCAGGTCGGCCACCTGAACGACTACGTCGAGACCACCGACGACAACGGGGGAGTGCACCTCAACTCCGGCATCCCCAACCGGGCCTTCCAGCTCGCGGCGACCGCGATCGGCGGCTCGACGTGGGAGGGCGCGGGGCGGGTCTGGTACGCCGCGCTCACGGGCGGCGCGGTCGGCCCCGACACCGACTTCGCGGGCTTCGCCGCGGCGACGGTCGAGGCCGCTGGGGCCCACGCCGAGGTCGTGCGGTCGGCGTGGTCGGAGGTGGGGGTTGCCGGGTCGGCGGACGCCCCGGTCCCGCCCGGGCAGCCGAGGGGCTCGCGGCGGGTGAGTGTGCGGCGTACCGGCGGCTTCGCCGGCCTGCGCGCCTCGGGTGAGCTCGACCTCGACGGCGACGACCCGCGTGCCGCCGAGGTGGCCGCGCTCGTGGACCGCCTCGACCTGGCAGCGGTCGCGGGTGGTCCGCCGCAGCCGGACCGGTACGTCTACTCGCTCGACCTCTGCGGATCGTGCGCGGACGTGCCCGAGCAGCACCTCACCCCCGACCTCGCGCGGCTCGTGGAGCTGGTGCTGGGGCGATAGCCCGGCAGCTGTCGGCTCAGGCGAGGGCGCGGTCGAGGGCCGCGGCGACGTGGAGCGTGGTGCAGGGGAAGACCGGGATGTCCGCGTCGGCCTGGTGGACGAGCAGCTCGAGCTCGGTGCAGCCGAGGATCACCCCGCCCGCGCCGGCGTCCCAGAGCTCGTCGATGAGCTCGACGACCGCGCGGCGGGAGGTGTCGAGCACCTTGCCGTGGACGAGCTCGTCGTAGATGACGCGGTTGAGCATCTCGTGGTGCTTCTCGTCGGGGACGTGGACGGTGAGCCCGTGGTCCGCGACGCGGTCGGTGAAGAACGAGCGGGACATCGCGAACGTCGTACCGAGGAAGCCGACGGAGTCGAGCCGCTCGGCCTTGCACGCGTCGGCGACGACGTCGGCGAGGTGCAGCAGCGGGATGTCCACGGCGCCGGCGACCTGGTCGGCCACGCGGTGGAAGGTCGTGGTGCACAGCAGCAGGAAGTCGGCCCCCGCCGCCTCGACGCCGCGGGCGGCGCCGGCGAGGATCTCGGCGACGTCGTCCCACCGCTCCTGCTCCTGGAGCGCGGTCACCTCGGCGAAGTCGACGGAGGTCATCACCGTCTTGGCTGACGACAGCCCCCCGACCCGCTCCTCGACGCCCTGGTTGAGTGCCTCGTAGTAGGCGGCGCTGCTCTCCCAGCTCATCCCGCCGACGAGTCCGATCGTCTGCATGGGCTGATCCTGTCAGACCATCCACAGATCGCGGTACGGCGGTTTCGCAATCTGCGACGGCGGGGAATGATCGTGCCCGTGAACCGGTCTCGGACGGTCCTCACCGCACTCTCGATGATCTCGGTGCTCGCGCTCGGCGCGTGCTCGGGCGATGACCCCGAGCCCAAGGTCGCCGACCCGTCGCCGTCGGCGACACTGCCCTCCTCGCCCTCGACCACCCCCGTGTCGGGCCCCGTCGAGCCGACGATGCCTGCTGAGGCGCGGGGGACGGATGCGGCGGCTGCCGAGGCGTTCGTGAAGTTCTACTGGGAGATGGTCAATTACGCGCAGGCGACGGGGGATGTTGAGGGCGTTCGGGACCTAGCTCCTCAATGTGGCACCTGCGACGCCGCGATCAACTACATCGTCGATGTCTACGACCGAGGCGGCCGGATCGAAGGTGGCGAAGGGCGATTCCGCCACCTTCGAGCCAACTTCCTAGACCACGAAGGTGGGGTGCGGGCTCTCGTCCGGGGTGATCTGGCCAGTGCCGAGCAGCGCGTCGATCTGCCCGGGTCGAGAAACGATCAGTCATTTCCCGGTGGGACCCTGCCGTTTGAGCTGTTGCTCGAAGCAGGCGCAGACGGATGGACCGTCTTGACGATGGGGCAGCAATGAAGCGGCTCTGCGCCCTACTCGTTGCAGGCTGGCTGCTGCTGGCGTCCGGAGGCACAGCGCGAGCCGCCCATGGGGGCCCGGACGATGGCGCCTCAGCTACAAGTGCGCCAACCGCAATTCTGTTGCAGGTCATAGAGGCTCAGGGTGGGTCGGGATCTGTATCTCCGGCTGTTCAGAGCGATCCCGTCGTGTCCTCGTTCGAGGAGTCGGTCTGCGCCATGGGTGGTGCCCAAACCTGTTCTGAAACGGCGACGTGCGACAGCGGCGAGCCGATGACATACACCACCTACGTCACCGAGAGCGGGCTACTGCTCCCCGGCGGCAACAACTGTCCCGAGGACGCGGTCGCCGCGCCGCCGGAGGTGACGCCGGGGCTGGTGTTGCGGGCGTTCCGGCGCATCCCGCTGCCGGCCTCAGAGGTGGTGGTGCAGCCGCCGGGTGGCCGCACGTTGGTGAACTTGGACACAAGTTCCTAGGACACCATTTGATTGGGCGGTCTACACGCGCACCGGCGCGATGCGCGCGTGGGCCAACTGTGCGGGTTCGGGAGAGAGTTCCGCGAACGTGTATTCGGGGTTGATGCGTTGCAGCTGGGCCCGGTCGCTTCGGATCGCGTCAACCCCGGTCGGGGTGTAACCCATTGCGCGGTGATAGACCACCGCGCCGAGCAGTGACGGCACCGCCACGATGTGGGGATCATCCACCACCGGGGGCGCTACCTCAGTCACGAGACCCTCCCGCTGTAGCCCGTGCACGGCAGCGGCGAAGCCGTCGCCCGAGGCTGCGCCTTCTCGGGCCGCGGCCAGGTCGAAGTAGGACTGGCGGGGCGCCCAAACAGCGATTGCGCGAAGATCGTCGTTTGAACCGTTGAAGCGATGGTCGAGGCCAGTCCCGTCGAGAGTTGAACCGTAATACGCGCGGTAAATCCCGTAGTGAAGCCGAACCTGAGAGGCGGATAGGCCCGCGACAATCCTGGTGTAGTAGGCGCCATCGTCGCTAACCCCGTCGGGGCTCCGCGAGGCAACGAAGAGTCCCGCCAGATACTCCTGATGCAGGTCGTCGTCGACCCAAGAGGCCTCTTCGATGAGGACCTTCGCAGCCCTGGGGTTGATTCCCTGGCCGTCTGGCTCGGGGTCGGATGGGATGCGCTTAGCCACCTTCTCGCCGATCCGCAGGAGATTGCGCAGCCGGTACTCGGTCCACTCGCCGAACACCCTTCCGACCGCCTGGATTGAGGGGCCGATCGTCCAGTAAAGCGCCAGAGCGCCAGCGCCCTGGGCAGCGCCGGGAACGCCTAGTGCCGACAGGTCCGGGATGTCGGAGTCGCTCATGAGCGGAAGCGTAAAGGCGCCGCGCCAGCGGCGCCGCTTGACTTGAAAGAAGCAACGTAACTCGTTGGCCAGATCGGGGCGGCCCGTGCTGGGCGGCGGGGGCCCGAGCCGCCCACAAGCGCGGAGCGCGAGGACGGCTCGGGCCGACGCCTCCCGGCGTGGGCCTCTCACCTGCGACACGCGGACGTCCGGCGTTCATGGGAACGGTCGGCGGGGCAGGTAGATTTCGTGCCAAGACTCCTTGTGGCATGGGCAACGGCAATGCAGAGGCAACCAATAAGACCCGTGGCATGAGGGCTCACCTGTAGGTGTGGACTGAGTAGGTCGCGGGTGCGATTCCCGGCCGGACCGGCTTTGAGCGCTCAGTCGGGGCAGGGCTTCCTTAGCCTGCCTTCCGAAAGGTCTCTGCCTTGTCTGCGCACAAGGCGTCCGCTGGGTCTCGCGACGCCTCCCTACTTCCTGTCCGCGCTCCTGACGCGGGTTGGTACCTCACTCTCTATCCCGATGCCGCCGAGGGCGGCGGCTGCTTCGTCTCGTCTCGTCGTAAGGCGGGCGGCGGGGTTCCTGGTTCGGCGGTTGATCCCGAGCGGTCGCGGGCCGAGGCTGCTCGACGTGCTGGGGTCAAGGTCCGGCGCTACTGCGCTGCGAACGGCCTGGATCGTCTCGGCACCCTGACCTATGCCGGTGCTGGCTGTCACGACCCCGGCCAGGTCCGCGCCGATGTCGGGGTCTTCTTCCGGCGTCTTCGGTCATCGCTGGGCGGCGCGGCGTTCCCGTACGTGTGGGTGCCGGAGTGGCATCCCGGCGGGCATGGGCTCCACCTGCACTACGCGATGGGCCGCTACGTCCCGCGCGGCAAGATCGATGAGGCGTGGGGTCACGGGTACGTCCACATCAAGCGCCTTAGCGATGTCCCTCCGGGTGCTGGCGGGCTCCGTCAAGGCCGCTCGACTGCTCGCTACCTGTCCAAGTACGTGACCAAGGCGTTCAGCAGCGTCGATCGGGCATCAGGTCTGCACCGGTACGAGGTCGGGCAGGGCTTCCAGCCCCGTGGGCTGCGGCTGCACGGACGCTCTGGGCACGAGGCGCTGGCCAAGGCGGTGGCCGTGATGGGCGGTGCGCCGGCTGCTGAGTGGTGGTCACGGGACGCGCCGGCCTGGGAGGGCCCGCCGGCGTACTGGTTCTCCTGGGATCACGCGCGGGCGGTGGCGTCGTGATGGGGCCCGACGAGTTGGCCGCGTGGGTGGCTGCGTCATGTGCCGCTCAGGGGCTCCAGGTCAAGGTCACCGATCCGGCAACGCTGCGCCGGGTGAGCGTGCTCCTCACCGGCTCGGCTCTTCCCGGGCACTCTGTCCGGCTCGGAAAGGGGGAGGGGGTGAAGGACGATGGGAAACAGGCCTAGGCCACGCCGCGCGCCGCGCAGCTCGACTCTGCTGGTTGACTTCGCGGTCGCGCAGCTCTTCCGCAGCGAGTGCAGTCAGTGCGGGAGCGGGATGCTGCACTGGTTCACCGGCGCTGAGGCGCCGGGCGTCATGGGCGCTCGGGATGCTGCGGGGATGCTCTCGCTGATGCCCCGTGCCGAGCGATCGCGTGCCGCGTGTTGGCGCTGCCTCTCGTGCGGGGAAGCGGGCGCCTTCGGCGACACCACGTTCGGCTGAGGTATCGAGCGGTGGGGGTGGTGGGGCATCTCGGGTCGCCCCTTAGGGGCCCCGGCGGGCGAGGAACGAGCCCGTTGGGGAGGGGCGGGGCCCCACCACCGCCGCCCCAGCCACAGGGGGGTTCAGACGCGCCACTCGATGTCGACCCGGTTCGGGTCCAGGCCCCGGGTGCCTCGCTGGCCGGGCCCGATGGTGATGACAGTGGTTAGGGCTCGGATGATCGCCTGTTGGCGGGCGAGGGTCAGGTCATGCCACGTCTCGGACAGGCTGCGGCCGGTGCCGAACAGTCCTGCAAGGGCGTCGGTGCGGGTCAGGGTCGCTAGTCGGCGCTCGGCGGTCTCTTGCTGCTGGACGATGGTGGTGCGCATCGTGACGAACTCGCGGCGGCTGATCTCTCCGGCGGCGAACATCTGGCCCAGGTCGTCCAGTCGGCCCTGCGTCTGCTCGATGATGTCGGCAACCTCGCGGGCTCGATGATCGGCCTCGGTCTGCGCGTTGATCGTCTGAGCCAACTCCGGGGTGTCGAGTCGGTAGAGCACTGCCAAGGTGACCAGTTCCTCGAGGGGCTCGGCCGTGATGAACAGCCGCCCGCAGCCACGATGGTCAGGGCCCTTCAGGCATCCGTAACGGCGTCGTCCCTCCCGGGGAGTCGAGTAGAGCCGGGTGCCGCACTTCCCGCACCGCAGCAGGCCCCCACTGAGTAGGTAGCGCTGGGGCGCTCGCTGTCCGGTGCGCTTCCGTGCTGCGAAAGCGGCCACGACTCGCTGATGCTCGTCCTCGGTGATGATCGCGGGCCACCTGGCGGGGCCGATCACCTGGCCTCGGTGCTCCATGAGTCCGGCGATGCGTGGGCTGGTCATGATCTGTCTGACGGTGGTCGTTCGCCACTCTCCGCCGCCGGTGGTGGGGATGCCGGTGTCGGAGAGCCACTCCGTCAGGCTCTTCACGCTGTCACCGGCGAGGAAGCGGCGCACCAGGTCCCGCACGATGTCGGCCTCGACCGGGTCCACGTGGAGTTGGTCGCGGGTGTAGCCGAACGGGCGGCGTCCCCCGGTGACGGGGAGTCCAGCGGCGGCTAGTTCTTCCTTCTTGCGCAGGATGCGGCGGCTCTTGCTGGCTGACTCGTTCGCGGAAACCGCACCGGTGATGCGGGCAACGAGGATGCCGTCCCCGGTGCCGAAGTCGGCGTTGCCAGTCACGCTGCGGATATTGCTGCTGATCCCAGCCCGGTCAACGATCTGGAAGAAGTGCTCCAACTCGATCGGTCGTCGGTGCAGGCGGTCCTGGTGCCACACGAGTAGGGCATCGACAGCCCCGGCTTCGATGTCGGACAGGAGACGTTGGTACTCCGGTCGGGGCTTTCCGCTGTACGCGGACACGTCGTTGTCGATGTACTCGTCAACGAGGGGCCAACCCAGCCGCTCAGCCTCGGCGCGGCAGTCTTGGCGCTGACGCTCGACCCCGGCGCGCGTCTCGTGAGGGTCGCTTGAGATGCGGGCGTAGATCGCGGCTGCGCGCGGTGTTGTCACAAAGGACACAATAAGGATTGGTCGTCTTCGAGACGAACTTCTACACCGAGCAGGGCGAGTTCACCCGGGTGGTGCGGTTGCTGGGGCAGCGGGTGGAGCTGCGGATCTGGCCGGACACGTTCACCTGGCGCTACGGGGACGGGGCGAGCGAGCAGACGTCGTCGCCGGGGTCGGCCTACCCGGACCTGGAGATCACCCACCGCTACCTGTCGAAGGGCCGGGTGGCGGTCAGCGTCGACACGACGTATGCGGCGGACTTCCGGGTCGGCAACGGTGGCTGGCAGCACGTCGACGGGACCGTGACGATCCCGGGCGAGGCGGAGCCGTTGCGGGTGGTGACCGCCCGGCCGGTGCTGGTCGGCGGCTGATCGAAAGTGCGGTGGTTGGCGTGAACCAGGTGGAAGCCAGACACCGCACTTTCCCGGGGCGGGGCGTTCGACCGAGGCGGCGGCCCCAAAGCCGGCCCGCGACCCCGACCCGAGCGCACCTGTCCCGTCTCTGCTGCCCATGACCGCAAGCCCCACGGCCCGCAGGCCGACGTGCCTCCGGCGCCCTGCGCAGCCTGCGGGGGTCTCGCCGGGCTCGACCCGGCTCAGCCCTCGCGGAAGATCTTGTGCTGGGCGGCCTGGGCCCGCGGCTTGATGACGAGCTCGTCGATGTTCACGTGGGGCGGACGGGTGACCATCCAGCCGATGGCATCGGCGACGTCCTCCGCGACGAGCGGCTCGGCGACGCCGGCGTACACCGCCTCCGCCTTCGCGCGGTCGCCCTCGAACCGCACCAGCGCGAACTCGTCGGTCTTCACCATCCCGGGCGCGACCTCCATGACCCGTACCGGCTGGTCCCACAGCTCCAGGCGCAGCGTCTCGGTGACGACCTTGGTGCCGTGCTTGGCGGCGGTGTAGCCGGCGCCGCCCTCGTAGGCGATCCGGCCGGCGGTCGAGCCCACGTTGACGATCGCCCCGGCGCCGCTCGCGACCAGCGCGGGCAGCAGCGCCCGGGTGACCTGCATCAGCCCGATGACGTTGACCTCGTACATCCGCCGCCAGTCGTCGGTGTCCGCGGCCGCCACCGGGGCGGAGCCGAAGGCGCCACCGGCGTTGTTGACGAGGACGTCGAGCCGGTCGCCGACCGCGGCGGCCAGCGCGGCCACGGACGACTCCGAGGTCACGTCGCACGCGACCGGCGTGCCGCCGATCTCGTCGGCGAGCTCCTCGATGCGGTCGGCGCGGCGGGCCGCGCAGAACACGTGGAAGCCCTCCGCCGCGAGGCGGCGGGCGGTCGCGGCGCCGATGCCGCTGCTGGCTCCGGTGACGACGGCGGTGCGGGAACTGCTCACGGGCCCATTGTGGTGGACGCCGCGCGCCCGGTGGCACACTGACCTGTCGTCGGAAGGGGTCCAGATGCGCGTGCCTGCTGCGGTCGCCGGGTCGCTCGGCGGTCTGTGCTGGCTGGCGGCGTACGTCGCCGACCGCGCGGGCGCCGGTGCCGGGCTCGTCGACGGGGTCGCCTGGGCGGGCGTCGCGCTGCTGACGATCGCCGTGGTCGCGACCGGCGCCAGCCTGGTCAGCAGCAGCGCCACCTGGCTGCGGATCATCGTGGCGGTCTGCTTCGCCGCGCTCGTCGGCTCGGTGCTCGAGGTGATCCGCCAGGGCGGGGACGCCCTCGTCGTCGACGCCGTGTTCGGGGTGGGCGTGCTGGTCGTCTCGGTCGTCGTCCTCGCGCGCGACCGACGCGACCGACGTGACCGGCCGGCGGAGGCCCCGCGTGAGTCCGCTCGGAGGGCCGCGCCGTCGGCGCGCCGCAGCCGCGGCTCGCATGCCCGCTGACCGTGACGGGCACCTCATCGGCGGAGGGGAGCGCCCGGGAATCAACCGCGTCCCCAGCGCGTTCCCCCTCGTTGGACCCCCAGACGATCCCGAGGTGGCAGTGGAACCGATCCGGCGCGTGGCGATGATCAGCCTGCACACCTCGCCCCTCGACCAGCCGGGCACGGGCGACGCCGGCGGCATGAACGTCTACGTCATCGAGCTGTCCAAGCGGCTCGCCGCCCAGGGCATCGCCGTCGACATCTTCACCCGCGCCACGAGCTCGGCCCTCGACCCGATCGTCGACGCGTACGACGGCGTCACCGTGCGCCACGTCCACGCCGGCCCGTTCGAGGGGCTGACCAAGGCCGAGCTGCCCGGCCAGCTGTGCGTGTTCGCCCGCGAGGTGCTGCGCGCCGAGGCCGCCCAGCCGGTCGGCCACTACGACGTCGTGCACTCCCACTACTGGCTCTCGGGCCAGGTCGGGGCGCTGGCCCGCGACCGGTGGGGCGTGCCGCTCGTGCACTCGATGCACACGATGGCCAAGGTCAAGAACGACGCCCTCGCCGACGGCGACACCCCCGAGCCGATGGCGCGGATCATCGGCGAGGAGCAGGTCGTCGAGGCCGCCGACATGCTGGTCGCGAACACCGACCTCGAGGCCAAGCAGCTCATCAACCTCTACGACGCCGACCCGGGCCGGGTCGAGGTCGTCCACCCGGGGGTCGACCTGGAGGTCTTCCGCCCGCAGGACCGTGCCGCCGCCCGCGCCGCGCTCGACCTGCCCGCCGACGCCGCGGTGCTGCTCTTCGCCGGCCGGATCCAGCCGCTCAAGGCTCCCGACGTCCTGCTGCGCGCGGTCGCCGTGCTGCTCGCCCGCGCCCCCCACCTGCGCTCGCGCCTGGTCGTCCCGATCGTCGGCGGCCCGTCGGGCAGCGGCCTCGACCACCCCGAGTCGCTGGCCCAGCTGGCCGGCGAGCTCGGCCTCGACGGGCCCGACGGCGTCGTCCGCTTCGTGCCGCCGGTCTCCCAGGGCGACCTGGCGCGCTGGTGCGCCGCCTCGACGCTCGTGGCGGTGCCGTCCTACAACGAGTCGTTCGGCCTCGTCGCTGCCGAGGCCCAGGCGACGGGCACGCCCGTCGTCGCCGCGGCCGTCGGCGGACTGACGACGGTCGTGCGCGACGGCCGCAGCGGACTGCTCGTCGACGGCCACGAGCCCGAGGTGTGGGCCGACGCACTGCGCCGCATCGTCGAGGACGACGCCCTGCGCGACCGGCTCGCCGCCGGCGCGCTCGAGCAGGCGCGGATGTTCGCGTGGGAGCGCACCGCCGAGCAGGTCCTCGACGTCTACGGCCGCGCCCAGACCCAGCTCCGGGAGGCCGTGTGAGCCTCCCCGATCCGCGACAGGTGGTCCGCGACTACCTGGCCGCCCACGAGATCGAGGTCGAGGAGACCGCCGAGGGAGTGTTCTCGTTCTCGCTGCCCGGTGAGAAGAAGCTGCAGACCGCTGTCCGGCTCGACATCGGCGCGCACGCCGTCGGCATCCACGCCTTCGTGTGTCGCAACCCCGACGAGAACCACGAGGGCGTCTATCGCTGGCTGCTCCAGCGCAACCTGCGGATGTACGGCGTCTCCTTCGCGCTGGACCGACTCGGCGACATCTACCTCGACGGCCGGCTGCCGCTGAGCACGCTGACTGCCGACGAGCTCGATCGGCTGCTCGGCTCGGTGCTGACCTACGCCGA
>NZ_JANINT010000448.1 GCF_024509035.1 Nocardioides sp.
CCGAGCCCGAGCCCGAGCCGGAGGTCGCGACGGCGGCGGAGACAGCGCCTGCAGCAGCAGAGCCGGAGTCGACCTCGGAGCCGGAGCCGGAGCCCGAGCCCGCACCGCCGGCCGAGCCGGCCGAGGAGGAGAAGCCGAAGCCGCAGGCCAGCGGCGGGGCCCACCAGCCGAAGACCGACGTCGACATCCACGAGGCCGGCTCGCTCTTCGATCTCTGAGCCGTGCGACCCCGACGGGTCGTGTGCCCCAGGACGCGCCATGGCGCGGTCTGAGGCACACGACCCGTTCGTCATTTCTCGCGTACGGTGGAGCGATGAGGCCGCTCGGGGCAGCAGTCGCGATCACCCTGTCGGGGATCCTCGTCCTCTCGGCCTGCGGGTCGGACACGGCGTCGACCGCGAGCGACGACTCCACACCCAGGGCGACGCCCTCGACCCTCACCCCGTCGCCGTCCTCGCCGTCCGCGCCGTCCTCCGAACCACCTCCGAGCACCACCTCCAGCGCGTCGGCAGAGCCGGCCCTCCTCGGCCAGGAGGCGGCGACAGCCCTCCGCTCCTTCGCCGTCGGTCGCGAGCTGCCACCACTCACCGGCCAGGTCGACCTCTACCTCGGCAACGCCTTCACGGGCTTCGTCACCCGCAAGCGGGCCGTCGACCCCACGGCCTGGGCGACCTGCACCGAGATCGGCGACTACGCCGGCCGCGCGTGCCCGCTCTCCCCGCTGGACGTGCTCGCACAGCATCGCCGCGTGGCGTACGTCGGAGCCCCGGACAGCGGCTGCCTGAAGACCTACGGCCCGGTGCCTCCCGACCTGCGCAAGCTCACGCACGTCGCGATCGTCCCGGCACCGGGATCGGTGGACTCGTGCATCGACGACTTCGCGGTCCAGGTCTTCAGCGACGAGAACGGTGCGCTCATGGCGGTCTCCTTGCTGCTGGGTGAACCCTAGGGAAGGTGGACCCGCAGGAGTACGCAGACGCGCGATGGCACTCGCTCCTGCGCGCTGCGGTGGACCTCGGCGTCGACGAGGACGACGCGCCCGCGCTCGTACGACGGGTGCTGGCCGCGCAACAGCACCGGATCCGCCGTGCCGAGGACCCGGACCCGCTCGTGCGCGCGGCCCTCACCGAGGAGGTCCTGGGACCCGGTGAGCGGCGTCGCCCACCGTGGCGGGCGATCGGCGGCGCCGTGGTCGCGCTGGCCGCGGTGCTCGCCGTCGTCGCCGTCACCCGGCCGGACGAGCCACCGGTGGACCACCTCGAGGACGACCAGGTCCCCTCGATCTTCGGGTTCGGGCGGCAGGCGGCGGAGGAGCTGCTCACCAGCCGTGGCTTGACGGTGAAGGTCGAGCCGGTGCGGGCCTGCGAGATCGAGGGCCGGGCGATCGGGAGCGACCCGCCCCGCGGCACGACGTACGAGCGCGGTGACCCGATCACGCTCTACACCGCGGTGCCGTCGAGCATCACCTGCCTGACGGACTACCAGCAGCGCTCGACCGCGTGGCAGCTGCTCGACTTCGCCAACGGCCGCGGTGCCGGACCGCCGTTCGCCGACCGGGTCGGCGTCCGTTCCGCCGGCGGCACGGAGAGCGTGCTGGACCACGATGCGGCCGCCGACCCCGGGGCGTGGGCCGACACGGGCGTGCTGGACGCGCTGCGCACCGCCACCGCTCGTGTACAGCTCACCGACGACCGACCACTGACCTACGCGGTGCCGGCGCTGCGGATCATCGGCGCGGACGAGGACTTCGGCCCCTGTCCTGCGCCACCACCGCTCGCGGGCGCGGACGACGCGTTCGCGGTCCTGGTCTTCTCCCCGACCCGCGACGGGTGCCCACTACGACTCCAGGTCTCCCGCGACGACGCTCATCGCGTGGAGTCCGTGGCGCTCTACCCCGCGTCGTGAGGGCTGTCGGGGTGCTCGGGCACGACGACCGGCCGCATCCGCGCCCAGACGATGAACACCACGCCGACGGCGATCATCGCCACGCCCGCCCAGAGGTTGGCGTTGACGCCACCGGTCTTGTCGGACTCCTCGTCGCCGAACAGGCCCATCAGCGTGAGGATCACGCCGTAGACCCCGATCAGGCCGCCGATGATCGTGCGGATGTCGAGCAGGCCGGCAGTGTGTCGGCCCTGGGCGCCACCCTGGGCGCTGGTCGAGCTCTGGGACATGACGGCTCCTCTAGAAGATGACGTTCAAGATGACGACCATGACGAGTGCGACCCCGGCGAGGGGGATCGTGCGCTGGTACCACGGGTGCGAGGCCTCGTCGGGATCGACCAGGTCCTCGCGTGGGGTCTCGGAGTAGACCAGGCCGCGCAGCTCCTCGACCGGCTTGGGTGCGGTCATCAGCGAGACGACGATGCTCAGCACGACGTCGACGACGAACGCAACGCCCGCAGCCACGAAGGCGGCACCCTGGCCACTCACCGGGATGACGCCGATGCTCGCCGAACCGAACGTGTCCTCGCTGAGGAAGGCAACCGCGACGGCCGACGCCGTACCGGCGACCAGGCCGACCCAACCGGCGGTCGGGGTCATCCGCTTCCAGAACATGCCGAGGATGAACGTGGCGAACAGCGGGGCGTTGAAGAACCCGAACAGCGCCTGCAGGTAGTCCATGATGTTGCTGAAGTTGCTGGCCAGGCCGGCCGTGAAGATCGCGATGACCGTGGCCGCGACGGTCGCGATGCGGCCCACCATCAGGTAGTACTCGTCGTCGCGGTCCTTGACGACGTACTGCTCCCACAGGTCGTAGCTCAGCACGGTGTTGAACGCCGAGATGTTCGCGGCCATGCCGGCCATGAACGCGGCGAGCAGGCCGGTGATCGCCAGCCCGAGCAGGCCGTTGGGCAGCACGTCGCGCATCAGGTAGAGCAGTGCGTCGTTGTAGGCCACGCCCTCGCCCGACGCCCCGCCTGCCACCGACTCGCCGGCCTTGATGTCGCCGATCTCGGTGACGAGCACCGCGGCGATCATGCCCGGGAAGATCGTGATGAACGGGACGAACATCTTCGGGAAGGCGCCGATGATCGGGGTCTTGCGCGCCGCCGAGATCGAGTTGGAGGCCATCGCGCGCTGCACCTCGACGAAGTTCGTCGTCCAGTAGCCGAACGACAGCACGAAGCCGAGCCCGAAGACGATGCCGATCACCGAGAGCAGCGAGGAGTCGAAGCCGGTCAACGGCAGCCCGGGCCAGGAGTTGAGCTGCTGGTCCGGCGGCGGCGGTGATCTTGTCGGTCAGCCCGTTCCAGCCGCCGACGCGGTGCAGTCCGATCAGCGTCAGCGGCAGCAGGCCGCCGACGATCACGAAGAACTGCAGCACCTCGTTGTAGATCGCCGCGCTCAGGCCGCCGAGGGTGATGTAGGAGAGCACGATGGCCGCGGCCACGATCAGCGCGACCCACAGGGGCCAGCCGAGCAGCGCGTGCACGATGCTGCCGAGCAGGAACAGGTTGATGCCGGCGATGAGCAGCTGGGCCACGGCGAACGAGATCGCATTGACCAGGTGGGCTCCGGTGCCGAACCGGCGACGCATGAACTCAGGGACCGAGCGCACCTTGGAGCCGTAGTAGAAGGGCATCATCACGACGCCGAGGAACAGCATCGCCGGGATGGCGCCGATCCAGAAGTAGTGGACCGTCGGCAGGCCGAACTCCGCGCCCGAGGCCGACATGCCCATGATCTCGACGGCGCCCAGGTTGGCGGAGATGAAGGCCAGGCCGGTGACCCAGGCCGGGAGCGAGCGGCCCGAGAGGAAGAAGTCGACCGAGTCGGAGATCTGGCGACGGGCGACCACGCCGATGCCGATCACCACCGCGAAGTAGAGAGCGATGATCAGGTAGTCGACCGCATGGGCCGAGATGATCGTGTCGCTGGCCAGGACCGTCGGACTCGCCATGGGATGACCTTTCGTGCACCGATCCGGTGGGGACGGCCCCGAAGGGCCACCGGATCTCGTGCCCGCACCACCGCGCGAGCAAACCTGCGGCATCATCGTGACGTCGTCATGACGTCACAACTCCTTGACATGACACCACTATGGTGTCATGGTGGTGCGCATGGACATCACGCCGTACGTCGAGAACCTCCGCCGCGACCTGCTCGCGGCCGCTGAGGCGGCCGGCCCGGAGGCGCGCGAGGCGACCGAGCGCCTGGCCTTCGCCCTCGACCCCGCCGCCCGCCTGGCACTGATGGAGGCGGTCTCGCAGGCGGCCGCCGAGATCACCGCCGAGATGCCCGACGGCGGTGTCGACGTCCGGCTCACCGGACGCGAGCTCGACTTCGTCGTGCACACCACTCCGCAGACGCCACCCGTGCCCCCCACGGCCCCGGCGCCGCCGATCGAGGAGCCCGAGGACGACGGCAACGTCGCGCGCATCACCCTGCGCATCCCCGAGTCGGTCAAGGCCAAGGCCGAGGAGCTCGCGGCCCGCTCGGGCCACTCGCTCAACACCTGGCTGGTCACCGTGGTGCGCGCCGCCACGACCCGCGACAGCGCCATCAACGTCGACATCGACCTCTCGAGCATCCCCTTCCTCGGGGGCAACGACCCCTTCGGTGGCAAGAAGGGCAACCGCCGGATGACCGGCTGGGTCTAGGACGACCCGCACCCACTCACGGGACCGGCACCGGCCGGCCCCGCGGACGACCACACCCTCACGCAGGAGGCACCATGACCGAGCACCGCTTCGACACCCCCGGGCCCGTCCGGCTCTTCGCCGAGATCGGGAAGGGCTCGGTGACCGTCCGGGCCATCGATACCACCGAGACCGTCGTCCAGGTCGCGGGCCGCGATGCCGACCAGACCGTGGTCCGCCAGGACGGCGACCAGATCAGCGTCATCGGCCCCAAGCAGCGCGGCATCTTCGGCGACAGCCGGCTCGACGTCGTGATCGACCTGCCGACCTCCAGCGAGGTCGCCGTACGCACCGGCAGCGCCGACATCACCATCTCGGGCGCCGTGGGCGCCGCCCAGCTCAAGAGCGGCTCCGGCGACGTCGAGCTCGACACCGCCGAGGGCCCCCTCGTGGTCGAGACCGGGTCGGGCGACGTACGGATCGAGGCGGCGCGCGCCGACCTGAGGGCCAAGAGCGGGTCGGGCGACGTGCTCGTCGTCGACGCGTCCGCCGCCGTCGTCATCTCGACCGGCTCCGGCGACGTGCAGCTGTGGACCAGCCGGGGCGCCGCCGTGGTCAAGACCGGGTCCGGTGACCTCAAGGTCGGCGAGTCCGGGGGCGACGTCGCCCTGACCACCGGCTCGGGCGACCTGGTCGTGAGCAAGGCGCTGCGGGGACGGGTCACCATGAAGGGCGCCTCCGGCGACGTGACGGTCGGCGTGCCGGCCGGGGTCCCCGTGTGGACCGACATCTCGACCGTGACCGGCGCCATCCGCTCCCAGCTGCCCCACGCGGGCCAGCCCGCCGAGGGCGCCGACCACGTCGAGATCCGCGCCAAGACCGTCAGCGGCGACGTCGTGCTGACGCAGGCCTGACCCCCACCCCTACCCACGCGCAGGAGAACGTCATGGAGTACAGCAACGTCGTCCTGGATGCCGAGGTCAACCGCCGGCAGCTCGCCGAGCGGATCGCCCGTGCGGGCACACCTCGGATCCCCTCCAGCACCTACCGACAGCTCGTCGCCCAACGCATGCGCCGGATCGCCACCCGCCTCGAGAGCTGACCGCCCGGCTCAGGACCGCATCGCGACGCCGCGGCGCCAGTAGCCCATGAACGCGACCTGGCGCCGGTCGACGCCGAGGTCGCGCACCAGGGCCCGCCGCAATGTCGTCACCATCGCGGACTCGCCGGCGATCCAGGCGTAGAGCCCCTCGAGATCGTGCCCCACCAGGGTCACCGGGGCGTCGACCTCCTCGCCGGAGGAGGAGTACGTCGGGGTCTCCCACAGGTCGGGGTCCACCTCGACCGGCTCGTCCACCGGGAGGACCGGGGCCCCGAGGTGCGTGAGCACCGCGTCGTGGACGCGGGATCCGACGGGCCCGCCGTCACGCGGCAGCCAGACCACCTCGACCCCCTCGGGGTGGACGACGCTCAGCACGTCCGCGGCGGTCGGCACCTCGAGGAACGCGGCGCCCCGCGCCTGCCAGGGCAGCTGCCCCAGGATCGCGCAGATCGCCGGCACCGCGGTCTCGTCACCGACGAGCAGCAGCTGCGAGGCCGTCCCGGGCGCGAACTCGATGCCGCCGAACGGCTCGCCCCGCCGCGGCGCGAGCAGCACGACCGGGTCGCCCACCTCGGCCTGCTCGGCCCACGACGACCCGGGGCCGGCCTGTCCGTCGTGGCCGTGCACCACGAAGTCCACCACCAGGCGGGTGTCGGCACCCGACCCGCGCACCTCGCGGATCGTGTAGGTGCGCATGTGGCCGCGCTCCTCGACCGGGCGCTCGAGCCAGGTGCTGAGCCAGGCCTGGTCGGCGTCCGCGACCGAGGGCAGCGAGCCACCGGCGTACGGGAAGACGAGCTTGATGCGCTGGTCGTAGGTCGGGCCGTCGACGCCGAAGTCGGCCAGGCACGCCCCGCCCAGCTCCACGCGGACGAACGACGGCGAGAGCCGCTCCACCCGGACGGCCCGGACCTCGTCGAGGATCATGGGCAGCCGGTGCTGGGTCGTGGTCATAAGGTTAGGCTAACCTAACCCCGCTCTCAGATCGGTGTGCGGTGGAAGTTCTGGAACGACCGCGACGGCGTCGGGCCACGCTGGCCCTGGTAGCGCGAGCCGTACTTCGCCGAGCCGTAGGGGTGCTCCGAGGGCGAGGAGAGCCGGAAGAAGCAGAACTGGCCGATCTTCATGCCCGGGTAGAGCTTGATCGGCAGCGTCGCGACGTTGGCGAGCTCGAGCGTCACGTGCCCGGAGAAGCCGGGGTCGACGAACCCGGCCGTGGCGTGGGTGAGCAGGCCGAGGCGCCCCAGGGACGACTTGCCCTCCACGCGGGCCGCGATGTCGTCGGGCAGCGTCACGACCTCGTACGTCGAGCCGAGCACGAACTCGCCCGGGTGCAGGATGAACGGGTCGTCGCCCTCGGGCTCGACCATCCGCGTCAGGTCCGACTGGTCGGCCGCCGGGTCGATGTGGGGGTACTTGTGGTTCTCGAACACCCGGAAGAACCGGTCCAGCCGCACGTCGATCGAGGACGGTTGGAGCATCCCCTCGTCGTAGGGCTCCAGGGCGATGCGCCCCGCCTCGATCTCGACGAGGATGTCGCGGTCTGAGAGCAGCACGCGCTCAACCTACCGGCCAGGGCCCGCCGCGGGGGACCGATGCACGAGCGCGAGAATGGGGCGGTGACCTTCCACCGCTACGTCGCGCTGGGCGACTCCTTCACCGAGGGCGTCGGCGACCCCGACGCGACCCGTCCCAACGGCCTGCGCGGCTGGGCCGACCGCGTCGCCGAGCACCTGGCGACCCTCGAGCCCGACTTCCGCTACGCCAACCTCGCCATCCGCGGCCGCAAGCTGCCGACGATCCTCGACGAGCAGCTCGACGCCGGGCTCGCCCTGGACCCCGACCTCGTGACGATCCACGGCGGCGGCAACGACGTCCTGCGTCCACGGGTCGATGTCGACGCCCTCGCCGCCCGGTACGAGGAGGCCATCTCGCGGCTCACGGCCACCGGCGCCCGGGTCGTGATGTTCACGCTCTTCGACCCCGGCACCACCGGCGTCTTCGCCGCGATGCGCGGCCGGTTCGCGGTGTTCAACGAGTGGGTCCGCGAGATCGCCGACCGCCACGAGGTCACCCTTGTGGACCAGTGGCGGATGCGCGACATCGAGCTGCCCGCCGTCATGGACACCGACCGGATGCACCTGAACCCCGCCGGCCACGCCTACATGGCGACCCGGGTGCTCGACGCGCTCGGCGTCGCCCACGAGCTGGTACCGCCGACCCTCGCCCCGATCCCGGTGCTCGACCGCCGCGAACGCCTGGCCGAGAACGCCCGCTGGACCCGCGAGTTCCTGGCCCCGTGGGTCCACCGCCGGCTCACCGGACGCTCCTCCGGCGACCTGGTCACCCCGAAGCGGCCCACCCTGGCCGCCATCGACTAGTATCTCGGCGACGCCGGCACTGCCCGTCGTCGTGCGGATGTAGCTCAGTTGGTAGAGCGCGACCTTCCCAAGGTCGATGTCGCGAGTTCGAGTCTCGTCATCCGCTCCACGTCCCACTGGTCGCGCTCGCGAGCGCGACGCTCTGCTCAACGTCGATGTCGCGAGCTCGAGTCTCGTCATCCGCTCCACGTCCCACTGGTCGCGCTCGCGAGCGCGACGCTCTGTTCGACGTCGATGTCGCGAGTTCGAGTCTCGTCACCCGCTCCACGTTCACCACCGAGTCGGCGCATCTGCAGGGCGTCGGCCTGCACACGCGCCGACTCGAGCCCCTCGCAGCCCGTAGACGCGCCGACTCGGCATGGAGGATCTGTGACCATTGGGCAACTTGACGCTTCTTGTGACCAGAGGTGACAGTGGGACGACCGGTCCTTCCCCACCGTCGTTAGGTCGCTCCATGTCTCGCCGCACCCTGTTGATCGTCGTCGGCACACTCGCTGTGCTGCTCGCGCTCACCCCACTGATCCCGCGGGGCGAGGACGAGGGGGCGATCCTGCCCTCGGGCCAGAAGGCCGGGGCGCTTCGACCGGCCGCCACCGCGGGGTGGTCGCGGGTCACTCCGGAGATGCGGGCCGAGATCGACCGGGTCGTCGCGGAGGGCCGCACGCTGGGTCGCGTCTCCGCCAAGGCGACGCCCGAGCAGCTGGCCGCCTCCTCGGTGCGGTGCGCCGAGCTCGAGGGCCAGCGCTACTGCCTGGGCACCGGCTGGACCGAGGACTCCGAGGCCGAGGTCCGGGCCCGGATGGCCCGCGCCGCCCGTACGACGGCGGCGCGACCCGCAGGCGCGGTCGAGTCGACCGGTGACCTCGACAGCGCGGACGCCCTGGCACAGCGGGCCCGGATGAGCCCGGCGGCTCGCGCCGAGGCCGACCGCGCCGAGCTGACGATGGCCGCACGCTCGGTCGCGAAGGTCTGGCTGCTGCGCCACGAGATCGAGGGTGTCCCGCTGCCCGACGGCTTCCTGGCCGCCCACCCCGAGGCGCGCGCCGCCGTACCCGTCGCGGCGAAGGCCTCCGCCTCCCCGAGCACGACGGCGTCCCCGAGCGCCGCGGCGACCCCCGCCGCCCCGAGCACCCCCAGCGTCAAGACGCAGGCCGACTACCCCGAACGCGTCGCGATCATGAACCCCAAGCAGGTCTCGGAGCAGACCCGCACCTACTGGTGCGGCCCGACGTCGATGCAGATGATCGCCTGGGGCTGGCGCAACCGTGTCCAGTCGCAGGACCACTGGGCCCGGCGCCTGCACACGACCAGCAGCGGCACGTCGGTCTACGACATGGTCCGCGTGGTCAACCAGAGCACCGGCTGGGACAACGAGGACCACGCCGGTCCCTACATCGTGCTCGACATCGGCAAGTACGGCTTCGACAAGTGGATGCTGCTGATGATGCGCCACCTCGCCGACTACCAGGCACCGGTCGTGCTGCACCCGCACCTGCTCAAGCAGTTCTACCCCTACCTCGACGACGACGCGTCGGGCCACTTCCAGGTCGGCCGCGGCTACGCCAAGCGCGGCAAGAAGCCCGACCTCCTCGGCTACTTCGAGCCCTGGAACCAGGCGCGCTTCGACCCCTCCGAGCCCTCGATCGCCCGGGTGCAGTGGCGCAACGCCTACAAGAGCTACCGCGGCAACCAGGCCCACTACGCGCACAACGTCGGCGTCTGATGCGCCGGCTGCGGTACGCCGCTCCCGTGGCCGCCCTCGCTCTCGCGCTCGGCGCGTGCGGCGGCAGCGACGAGGGGGCTGACGAGACACCCGGCGCGACGCCCACCGCCGAGTCGTCCGCCCCCACCCCGAGCGGCGAGCCGTCGACGGACGACCCGTCGACCGGGGCGTCCGCGACCCCCACCGGGGGGACCGCGCAGGAGCCCGCCGCGCTCGAGCCGACCACCGACCTCCTCGACTGGCGGCCGGTCGACGGCCCGGTCGCGGACGTCGTCACCCGCAGCGGCGACTGGACCCTCACCGTCCCCCGCAACGGCGCCAGCTACTCGCTGGAGGGCGGCGACCACGGGAGCGGCGCGGGGACGCCCGGCACCCGCGTCACCGACGCCCTGATCGACGGCCGCTGGGCGGTCGCCGTGCTGCAGGACAAGGCCGAGCAGCGGCCGATGGTCGCAGAGGTGACCGAGCTGGCGACCGGGAAGACGTTCCGCGTCGACGGCCGCTCCGAGATCCCGACCACTACCGGCGGCACCTGGGCGCTCGGCGAGGGCACGCTCGTGCACGCGACGGTCGCGTCGGGCGCCTACTGCCTGGCCACCGTCGACCTCGCCACCCGCACGTCGACGCTCGGCTGGTGCGCGGCGAAGCGGCAAGGCTTCACCGACGCGCGGATCACCTCCGCCGGCATCGCCCTGCAGACCTTCGACGACTCCAGCCCCGCGTGCCGCACCCTGGTCGCCGTCGACGGCGAGGAGGTCACCCCCTTCGCGGGCGTGCCCGACTGCAAGGGCTGGGACGGCCTGCTCACCGAGGACGGCGCGGTCTGGTCGGTGATCCCGAAGGAGCACCAGGTCGAGAACGCCCACTTCTACGCGCGCTCGGGCGAGGCGTACGTCGACCTCGGGCCGGGCACCGCCGGCAGCCTCACCTGGTGCGCGGGGGCGGCGTACTTCGTGCGCGACCCGCAGCGCGAGGGCGACCCGGCGGCGCTGATGCGGTGGAGCGCCGAGTCCGGGCTCTCGGTCGTCTACGAGTCGCCCGGCGGCCAGGCCTTCCTCAGCGAGCCGCGCTGTGGCGGGGACTCGCTCACCGTGACGGCGATGGCCGAGGACGGCGACGAGCAGGTCAGCGCGCCGCTGTCCTGAGGGCCCGACCCCGCATCTCGACCGCGAGAAATCGGATCCGAGGCCGTCACGTCCTCCGGAGCCCTGCGTTGGACCCTTGTCGGAACACGGGGATCCGACGCCCCGACGGGGTGGTTGCGCTGCAGCGGGCGCCGCCACCCCGTCACGCGTGGCCGCCCTCGCGCCTGGCTACCCTCGGGAGGTGCCCGCCTCCGAGACCCCCGTCTTCACCGGCTTCCCGGTCGCTGCCCTCGACTTCTACGACGACCTCGAGGTCGACAACACCAAGTCGTTCTGGGAGAAGCACAAGACCGTGTACGCCGAGGCAGTCAAGGCCCCGATGACCGCTCTGTGCGCGGCCCTGGAGCCGGAGTTCGGCGCGGCGAAGATCTTCCGGCCCTACCGCGATGTGCGATTCGCCAAGGACAAGACGCCCTACAAGACCCACCAGGGCGCGTTCGTCCGGGTCGGCGAGGCCACCGGCTGGTACGTCGAGATCTCCCCCCGCGGTCTGCGCACCGGCGCCGGCTTCTACGAGGCGAGCGGTCCGCGCCTCGCGGCGTTCCGCGCGGCGGTCGCGCACGACCGCTTCGGCCCCGAGCTGCAGAAGATCCTGCAGGCCCTGGAGAAGCGGGGCTTCGAGATCGGCGGTGACCGCCTCAAGACCACCCCACGCGGGTACGACGCCGACCACCCGCGCATCGAGCTGCTGCGCCACAAGTCGCTCGTCGCGGGGCACATGCTCGGGTTCGAGCCGGTGATCCACACCCCGGAGGTGCTCGACCTGGTGCGCGCGGACTGGCAGGCGCTGCGGCCGCTGGTCGAGTGGATCGCCGGCCACTGCGCGACCTGACGGCCGATCCGAGAGCTCAGGCCGAGGTGAAGCTCGCCATCGTCCGCTCGGGCTCCCAGTAGGCCTTCATCGACGTGACCCGGCCGCCCTCGTCCACGACGTACACCATGATCAGGTCGGTCGTGGTGTGGCTGCCGTCGGGGAACGACGTGCGGATCCGGCCGATGTTGGCGCAGGTGTTGCTGCCCGGGTTGGCGAAGGAGTCGGTGATCTCGAACTCGAAGCGCGCGATCGGCGCGATCGCCTGGTGCCAGAAGGCCGTGATGCCCTCGTGGCCCCGGTGGCCCTTGCCCTCGGGGTCGAACATCGAGGGCCCGACCGGGTCCTCGAGCACCGCGTCCTCGGCGTAGACCGTCAGCCACTCCGCGAGGTCACCCTTCGCCACGGCGGAGTACGAGCGCTGCGACGCCGCTCGAGCCGGGTGCGGGTCGTTCGGCGCGTTCCAGGTGATGGCGTCGGAGGTGATCACGCGCGCATCCTAGGCCCGCAACTGCAACACGTTCTAGTGTCGAGCGGTCACGTGGCGTTCACCCGGCGTCCGACCCGCGTCCGATCGGTGCTGCCACCGTGCAGGCATGGCACGCAAGCGCAAGGCCTACCTGCACCTGGGACTCCCGCGCAGCGGAGGCGGCTTCCTCGACTCCGCCCTCGCGGAGCACGCCGACGCACTCGCTGCACTCGGCCTCGACCACCCCTCCATCTCCGCCGAGGAGATGTTCCGCGCCGCGATCGAGATCCGCCGCGACCACCGCGCCTGGGGCTACGAGCGCCGCGAGGTCGAGGGCGTCTGGGCGGCGATCTGCCGCCGCGCACACCGCGGCCGCCACGACGTGGTCGTCAGCCAGGAGCTGCTCGCCGGGTGCACGCCCGGACAGGTCGACCTCCTGCTCGACGGTCTCGCCGGCTTCGAGGTGCACCTGATCGTCACCGCCCGCGACCTCGGCAGCCAGCTGCTCGCCGCCTGGGCCGGCTCCGTGGAGGCCGGCCGGTCGGTGTCCTTCGCCACGTTCCGCACCCGCGTCATGGACCCGGCCCGCGCCCACGACCAGGCCCAGCGGTTCTGGGCCGGCCAGGACCTCGGCGAGGTCCTGGAGCGGTGGGGCGGCGCGGTGCGCAAGCCGCACCGCCTCCACGTCGTCGTGGTGCCGCGGGACGACCCGGACCCGCGCGCGGCCGTCTGGAAGGCGGTCGGCGAGGTCGTCGGGTTCGACGCCGCGGCCCTCCCGCTCACCGACGCCGTGTCGGCCGTCCCGGCGACCCCCGACCCCGCCGGGATCGCGGTCCTGCGCACGGTCAACCGCGCGGTCGACGGCCGGCTGCCCGGCCGCACCCAGCGCGCCGTCGTACGCCGCTACCTCTCCGAGGGGCCGGCGGAGTCGGCCACGCGGCCGGCCCTCCCGGCCGACCTCCACGACGAGCTGCTCGAGATCGGCGAACGCTGGCGCAAGCAGCTCGCCGAGGGCGGGTACGACGTGCACGGCGACACCACGGCGCTGCTGCCGGCGTCTCCGGAGCCGGGCCAGGCGCTGCCCGACGAGGTGCCGACCGAGGAGCGGCTGTCGACGGCCACGGACGCCCTGGCGACCGTGCTGGTGGAGGTGGCGCGGCTGCGCGAGCACAACCAGGCGCTCGAGGAGCGCAACGCCGCGCTCGAGCGCAAGAAGCGCAAGCTCAAGAAGCGCCTGGCGGCGTCGGCCTGAGGCCCCCGCTCTCGCGTCAGTGCGGCTGCCAGGCGTCCTCGTCCGCCGTGCGCGAGGTGACGGTCTCCGGCAGCGCGCGGTCGGCGAGTTGCTGGATCGAGACCTGCTCGAAGACGTCGCGCAGCGAGTGGCGCGCGGCGATCCACACGTGCTGGAGCACGTCGGCGGTCTCGTTGTAGCTGACGGCCTCGGGACGCAGGCCGTAGACGGACACCAGCGGCCCGTCGACGGCGCGGATGACGTCGGCGACCGACACGTCCGCGGCCGGCCGGCCCATCCGCCAGCCGCCGGACTGGCCGCGCTGGGACATCACGATGCCCGCGCGGCGCAGGTCGGCGAGGATCGCCTGGAGGAAGCCGTGCGGGATCTCCTGGAGCCGGCCGAGCTCCTCGGCGCTGACGGCGCGACCATCCGCACGCGAGGCCATCTCGATCAGCGCACGCAGGGCGTAGTCGGACTTCGCGGAGACTCGCATGAGGCCAAGTGTGTCAGATGTGTCGACTTGTTCACTCGACCTTGGGGAGTACGCCCGGAGCCGCCTGCGCGCCACAAGATCCTGGTCCGGTCGGGACTTTTTGATCTGGATTTGAGCAGGCATTGGGGATCGCCTGAGATGAGCACCGCGATCGTCGGCCGTGCCGATCGGCTCCCGTCGATCGCGAGAGAGGAAGAACCCGATGCCGTCCGACATCTTCGGCCTGCCCCTGCACCCCCTCATCGTCCACGCCACCGCGGTCCTGGTGCCGCTCGCGGCGCTGCTGGTGATCGGTGTCGTCGTCTCCCCCCGCCTGCGGGCCTGGGCGGGACCGTTGCCGGTGGGCCTCAGCCTGGTCGCCCTGATCCTCACGCCGCTGTCGACCGCGAGCGGCGAGAACCTCGAGAAGCAGGTCGGCGAGAGCTCGTTGGTGGAGAAGCACGCCGAGCTCGGTGACCAGCTGCTGCCGCTCACGATCGCGTTGTTCGTGTTCTCCGCCGCCTACTGGTGGCTGGATCGTCGGCGTACGGCGGAGCCCGAGGCCGGCGGCACCGCCGACCGGATGCGCACCGTGACCGTCGTGGTGGGCGTCCTCGCGCTCCTGGCCGCCGTGGGCACCGGGGTGCAGGTGGCCCGGATCGGCCACAGCGGCGCCAAGGCCGCCTGGTCCGACGCCGGCTCGGCGACCGGCTGAGTCCCTCCGCTGAGTCTCCGGGCCGAACACGGGCGGGCGGCAGTACTGTGACCGACATGGTCCGCCTCCTCCTGGTCGAGGACGACCCGGAGATCCGGCGCACGCTCGCCCGTGGCCTCGGCGAGCAGGGCGCGACGGTCGTCCCGGTCGCGACTGCCGTCGAGGCGATCAAGGCGGTGAGCACCGAGCGTCCCGACGCGGTGATCCTCGACCTGGGGCTGCCCGACCTCGACGGCGCGGACGTGCTGGCCCTGATCCGCGCGAGCAGCGACCTGCCCGTCGTCGTCGCCACCGCGCGCGACGACGAGCGCGAGATCGTCCGGTTGCTCGACGCCGGCGCCGACGACTACCTGATCAAGCCGTTCTCGGCCGCCCAGGTGATGGCGCGGGTCCGCGCCGTCCTGCGCCGCACGAGCCCGACCGAGCGCGAGGACCCTCGCGTCGTCGTCGGTGGCCTGGTCGTCGACCCGGTCTCGCGCACGGCCATGCTCGACGGCGCCGAGATGACGCTCAACCGCAAGGAGTTCGACCTGCTGTTCGCGCTGGCGTCGCGCCCCGGTGAGGTCGTGACCAAGCGGCAGCTGCTCGCCGAGGTCTGGCAGATGCCCTGGGGTGGCGCCGACCGCACGGTCGACGTGCACCTGTCCTGGCTGCGGCGCAAGCTCGGGGAGACCGCTGCCGAGCCGCGGTACCTGGTGAGCGTGCGGGGGGTCGGCGTGAAGCTCGTCGACCCCAGCGCGTCATGACGGCACCCCTGGTGGCCGCGTGAGCCTGCGCGCCCGGATCCTCGCCCTCGCGGTCGGCGCCACCGCCACCGTGCTCGTCCTGTTCGCGATCCCGCTGGTCCTCCTGCTCCAGCGCACCGCGACCGAGGAGAGCCGCGAGGGCGCGTCCGACGTGGCCCGCAGCGTGGCCGACTACGTGAGCACCGGTCCCGCGGACGCCGACCTGCTCGGTGCGTACGTCGACCGGGTCAACGCCCGTGAGGACACCACGCCGGTCACGGTGCTGCTGCCCGACGGCACGATGCTCGGGGCGACCCTCCCCGGCGAGGCGGGTGAGTACGCCGAGCAGGCGGCCGAGGCCGCGCGGAGGCACGACGACCGGGAGGGCGACGACGACGCCGACAACCGGCTGATGCCGGTCTCGGACGTCGAGGTCCGCGAGGTCGGGGGCGGCCAGCTGGTCAGCGTCCACGCCGGCACCGCCGAGGGCAAGGTCGTCGTCGCGGCCTACGCGTCACGCGACGACATCCGGTCGCTGCTGGGCGGCCGCCTGGCACTGCTCGGCGCGGCGGCGGCCGTGCTGCTGGTGCTGGCGGCGGCCGCCGCCGAGGTCGTGTCCCGCCGCCTGGTCCGCCACCTCGCGAGCACCGCCGCAGCCGCGGACCGCCTGGGCGAGGGGGACCTCACCGCGCGGGCGCCCGACGAGGGCCCCTCGGAGGTGCGCCGGGTCGCCGACGCGCTCAACCGCCTCGCAGGGCGCATCGACGACCTGCTCGTCGCCGAGCGCGAGACGGTCGCGGACCTCTCGCACCGGCTCCGCACGCCCCTCACCGCGGTGCGGCTCGACGTCGAGGGCCTTCCCCCGTCCGAGCGGACCCAGGAGCTCGAGGCCCACCTCGACCAGCTCGAGCGGACCCTCACCGCGGTGA
>NZ_JANINT010000449.1 GCF_024509035.1 Nocardioides sp.
ATCGTCGCGACCGTGCTCGTCGGTCTCGCGCTGTGGCAGCCGTGGACCGGTGACGACGACGTCGTCGAGGAGGACCGGCAGTGGATGCCGCTCGCGGAGTTCCTCGGCCCCGACGTACCCCTCCCGGCCGAGGCCGACGGCGTCGAGGTCAGCGGTGACGTGACCACCGCCCAGACGCGGCGGCTGATCGAGAGCGCGATCGACACCTACGACACCAGCAAGGCGTTCTACGCCACGGCGGCCGAGCGGGCCGCCGACCTGGGCCTGCGCACCCCGGTCGAGGGGGACACCGTGGTCGCGTTCGTCTCGGACCGTCACGACAACATCGGGATGGACCCGGTCGCGCGCGCGATCGCGGACGCGGCCGGTGCCACCGCGGTCTTCGACGGCGGCGACGACACCTCGTCGGGCAACACCTGGGAGGCGTTCTCCCTCGACTCGGTCACCGCGGCGTTCGACGGGTTCGACCGCTGGGGTGTCGCCGGCAACCACGACCACGGCGAGTTCGTGCACTCCTACCTCGCCGACCACGGCTGGACGATGCTCGACGGCGAGATCGTCGAGGGTCCCGGAGACACGACGCTGCTCGGCGTCGACGACCCCCGCTCCAGCGGCCTGGGCAACTGGCGCGACGAGACCGGTCTGAGCTTCGAGGAGGTCGGCACCCGCCTCGCCGACGCGGCCTGCGCCGCCGAGGACCGGGTCGACACGATGCTGGTCCACGACGCCCACCTCGGCGACGAGGCGCTGCAGCGCGGGTGCGTGGACCTGGTGATCGGCGGCCATCTGCACGTGCGGGTCGGGCCCGAGCGGATCGTCGGGGAGAACGGTGAGGTCGGCTACCGCTACACGACCGGCACGGCCGGGGGAGCGGCGTACGCGATCGCGCTGGGCAGCAAGCCGCGCCGTCCCGCCGAGGTCAGCCTGATCACCTACCACGGCGGCCGACCGGTCGGGGTCCAGTGGGTGACGCTGCAGACCAACGGCGCCTACGAGACCGGCAGCTACGTGCCGCTGCACCTGCCCGAGGAACCGCCGGACGTCCAGCAGGAGACCGACGCCCCGAGCCGCCGCGCCGACTGACGCCGGTCCTCTCGGCGCTCGGCCTGGGCCGCGGGCCGGCCCCGGACGGATGTCGTTTGGTCACCAACGACGTCCCGGGAGCGCTCCCACCTGTCGTTGGTGACCAAACGACGTCTCCGGCCCTGCCCGCCGCGGCCACGGTCATGCAGTGGCTTGCGTCACCTCGAGAGACCTCCGTCGTTGTGGAACTGATACGTGTTCTAGAAATGGTGGAGGGTCCGTGTTCTCGTTTCCCCGCGCAGTCGTCGCCCCGGTCGGCGCGCTCCTGGTGCTGACGCTCGCAGCGTGTGGCTCCCAGATCGACCCCGACACGGTCGCCCAGGTCAACGGCGTGGCGGTGGGATCGGACGGGCAGGTGGTCGGCGCCGACGGCACCACCACCAGCGTCGACGGGTCCGTGCCCGACGCGTCCGGCTCCACCGGTGGTGACACGACGACCACGAGCGCCGGTGACTCCGGGACGACGACCGGTGACTCCGGCGGCACCGGCACGAAGGGGACCGGGGACAACTCGGCCACCGGCGGCACCAAGGCCGGCAGCTGCGACGGGTTCAAGAACCAGACCGGCATCACCGACGACACGATCACGATCGGCAACTCCTCCGACGTCTCCGGCCCGGTCCCCGGCCTCTTCGAGGCCAGCCAGGACGCCGTGCGCGCGTACGTCGCCTACTACAACGCGACCAGCTCGCTGTGCGGGCACAAGCTGGCGCTGAAGACCTACGACAGCCGCACCGACGCCGCCGCGGACCAGCAGGCCTACACCAAGGCGTGCGACGAGACGTTCGCGATGATCGGCTCGATGTCGGCGTTCGACTCCGGCGGCGCGTCGACCGCCCAGGGCTGCGGGCTCCCGGACATCCGCTCCGCGTCGGTCACGTTCGACCGCCAGGACTGCACGACCTGCTACGGCGCACAGTCCACGGTCGCCACCGAGTTCCAGAACGCCGTCCCGGACTTCGTGAAGAAGAACCACCCGGACGCCGCGGCGCACGCGGCGATGCTCTACATCAACGCCGGGGCCGCGGCCGAGAACGCCAAGACCCAGGTCGCCGCGATGCAGAAGCGCGGCATGAAGTTCGACTACGTCCAGGGCATCGACATCTCGGAGTTCAACTACGCGCCGTACGTCCAGCAGATGAAGGACAAGGGCATCGAGTACGTCCAGATGATCGGGGCCTCGGCGCAGTTCGTGCGGCTCGCCGACGCGATGCAGCAGCAGGGCTTCAAGCCCGAGGTCTACATGCTCGACCCGACGGCGTACACCTCCGAGTTCGTCAAGAACGGCGGGGCCGCCGTCGAGGGCACGACGCTGTTCATCAACTTCACGCCGTTCGAGGAGGCCTCGAGCAACAAGGAGCTGCAGCTCTACCTCAGCTGGCTCCAGCAGGTGAAGCCCGGCGCCGAGCCGAGCTTCTTCGGGCTGTTCTCCTGGTCGGCCGCGCGCCTCTTCGTCGAGCGGGCGACCGCGCTGGGGGGCAAGCTGAGCCGCGAGAGCCTCCTTGCGGACCTGGCCAAGGTCGACGACTGGACCGCCAACGGCTTGCACTCCCCGCAGCACGTCGGCCCCCGCCACACCGGCGAGTGCTGGCGGTTCATCCAGCTGCAGAAGGGGCGCTGGGTCCCGATCGGCGGCACCAAGTACCTGTGCAGCGGCACCTCGAGCAGCTGACCGGTCCGGACATGTCGTGTGGCCTGCGTCACCTCGTCAACCATGGGTCGTTGAGCGGTGCAACGTGTCCTGGTCCCGGGGAGGGAACCCATGCGTAGCCCGTTGCCAGCGCTGCCCGTGCTCGCCGTCGGCGCCCTGTGCGTCGCACTGGTGGCATGCGGCTCGCAGCTGGACCCTGACGCGGTCGCGCAGGTCAACGGCACCACCTCCGGCGACGTCGGGGGCACGCCGACCGATGGCGGTGACGGCAGCGGCGAGGTCACGACCGGGGGAGATGCCGGCTCCGACACCGACAGCGGCGCCACCACTCGCAGCGACACCGGCGGCGGCTCCTCCGGCCCCGTCGGCGGGACCGACGGTGGCGGTGCTCAGGGGACCGGCGACAACGCCGCGGCCGGCGGCGCGAAGGCCGGCAGCTGTGAGGGCTTCGAGAACCAGACCGGCATCACCGACGACACGATCACGATCGCCAACGCCTCGGACATCTCCGGCCCGGTGCCCGGCATCTTCGAGTCTGCCCAGCAGGCCACCCGCGCGTACGTCGCGTACTTCAACTCGACCGGCGACATCTGCGGCCGCAAGCTCGCCGTCCAGCTCCTCGACAGCCGAGCCGACGCCGGCGCCGACCAGCAGGCCTACACCAAGGCGTGCGACGAGGCGTTCGCCGCGGTCGGCTCCATGTCGGCGTTCGACTCCGGCGGCGCCGGCGCCGCCCAGGGTTGCGGCCTCCCCGACATCCGCTCCACGACGGTGACCCCCGAGCGGCGCGACTGCACGACCTGCTTCGCCGCCCAGGCCGTCGACCCGACGCTGGTCCCGAGCGCGATGCCGAAGTACTTCCTCGGCACGTTCAAGGACGCCACCCAGCACGCCGCACTGCTCTACATCAACGCCGGCGCCGCCCCCGTCAACGCCGAGGCGTTCCGGTCCGGCTGGGGCAAGGCCGGCTGGCGGGTCGACTACTTCAAGGGCATCGACGTCTCGGAGTTCAACTACGCGCCGTACGTCCAGCAGATGAAGGACGAGGGCATCCGCCTGGTCGTGTACGTCGGCCCCTACCAGAACACCGTCAAGCTGCTCGACGCCATGAAGCAGCAGGGCTTCGAGCCCGACGTGTTCCTCCAGGACTCCACGATCTACGACCAGCGGTTCGTCGACGAGGCCGGCGACAACGGCGACGGCGTCTACGCCTACTCCACCACGGCGATGTTCGACGACACCTCGCTGAAGGAGATGGCGCTCTACCGGTCCTGGCTCGACCAGGTGAAGCCGGGCGCGGTGCCGAACTACTACGGCCTCTACGCCTGGTCGGCGACCCGGCTCTTCGTCGAGAAGGCCGTCGAGCTCGGGGGCAAGCTCAGTCGCGAGTCGCTGGTCGCGGCGCTGAAGGGCGTCAAGAGCTGGACCGGCAACGGTCTGCACGCCCCCAACCAGGTCGGGTCCAAGACCACGGCCAACTGCCAGTCGGTCCTCCAGCTGAACAACGGCACGTGGCGGCAGGTCTCGCCCGGCACCTACATGTGCGCGCCGCTGATCACCAGCGGAACAGGGAGCTGAAACACCATGTCCTCGATCCTCTCGTTCACGATCCTCGGCCTGTTCACCGGAGCGGCGTACGCGATCGCGGCCAGCGGTCTGGTGCTCACCTACACCACCACCCGGGTCTTCAACATCGCCCACGGCGCGTTCGGCATGGTCATGGCGTTCACGTTCTGGGACTTCAGCCAGCGCCAGGGCATGCCCACCTGGCTGGCGCTCGTGCTGGTGCTCGGTGTGGTCGCCCCCGGGGCGGGGTGGTTCGTGCAGCGGTTCGTGACCCGCGGGCTCGGCGAGGGCCCGGTGAGCGTCTCGCTGGTGGTCACGGTCGGCCTGTTCGTGGGCCTGATCGGCCTGGCCCAGTACATCTGGCCGCCGGCCCCGCGCACCGTCCCGCCGTTCCTGGCCGAGGAGGGTGTGAACCTCGGCGGCACCTACGTCACGGCCCACCAGATCATCACGATCGCGCTCTCGGCGGTCGTCGCCTTCGCGCTCTACGCGCTGCTCAACCGCACCCGCGTCGGCACCGCCATGCGGGCCTCGGTGGACAACCCCGTGCTGCTGCAGCTCTTCGGCGGCAAGCCCGACCTCGTGGCGTCCTTGTCATGGGCGATCGGGATCTCCCTGGCCGCGCTCGCCGGCATCCTGCTCACCCCGGTGATCGGCCTCAACTACTACGACCTGACGCTGCTGGTCATCAACGCGTACGCCGCCGCGATGCTCGGCCGGCTCAAGAGCCTGCCGCTGACGTTCGTCGGTGCGATGGGGCTGGGCATCCTGCAGTCCTTCGCGGTGGCCTACCTGCCGTCGGAGGGCAACCTCGCGGGCCTCCGAGCCGTCGTGCCCGCCCTGTTCCTGTTCGTGGTGATCGTCGCGATGCCGCAGGCCCAGCTGCGGATCGGCCAGGTCAAGGGCATCGTGTCCGCACCGCTGCCCACGCTCACCAAGTCCCTCGGCTGGGGCGCGGGCCTGCTCGTCGCCGTCGCACTGCTCACCGTCGCGATGGGCGACGCCGACCTGCTGCTGGTCGGCACCGCCGCGACGTACGCGATGGTGATGCTCTCGCTGGTGCTGCTGACGGGGTACGGCGGTCACGTCTCGCTCGCGCAGTTCACGTTCGCGGGCGTCGGTGCCCTGGCCTACGCCAAGCTCGACGAGCCCAACCTGGTGGGGCTGTTCCTGGCCGCCGGCATCGCCGCGGTGGTCGGCGCGCTGGTCGCGCTGCCGGTGCTCCGGCTGACCGGGCTCTACCTCGCGCTGTCGACGCTCGCGTTCGGCGTGCTCATGGACAAGATGGTCTTCCAGGCCGACTTCGCGTTCGGCTACAACGGCACCCTGCGCGCGCAGCGGCTCTCCGTCCTGGGCCGGGAGTTCTCCTCCACCGGAGGCTACGTCCTGGTGATGACGGTCTTCTTCGTGCTGATGGCGCTCACGCTGCTCCTGCTGCGTCGCGGCGTGATCGGACGGGTGCTGATCGCGATGCGCGACAGCCCGGCCGCCTGCGGCACGCTCGGCCTGGACATGCGGTGGTTCCGCGTGGGCCTGTTCGGTCTGTCGGCGGGCATGGCCGGCCTGGCCGGTGGCCTGTTCGCCGGGCTGCGCGGCACGATCGGCGCCGCCGACTTCCAGCTGTTCAACAGCCTGCCGCTGCTGCTGCTCGCCGTCGTGTGCGGCGTGACGTCGGTGACCGGCGCCGCGATGGGCGGTGTCGGGCTGATGCTGCTGCCGGTGCTGCAGAGCTCGCGCCCCGAGCTGGCCGGCCTGGTCTTCGCGGTCCTCGGGTTCGGCGCGGTCGCGCTCGGCCGGGACCCCAACGGCCTGGCCAACCTGGTCTTCGGGCTCGGCCGGCGCCTCGACCGGCGCTTCGGCGACCGGGTCCGCGCCGCTGTGCCGGTGCTGCCGCTGCCCGGTCACCGCGTCGAGGACGACAGCGCGACCGCCGTACCCCTCGCCGAGACGCTCGGCGGTCCGCTGTCGAGCCCGGTCCCAGGCTCCGTGCTCATCGTCCCCGAGGGGGAGCCCGTGCCCGGTCACCTCGACCCCGCCCACCAGTCCCAGGAGGAGGTGCCCGCTCATGTCGCTCCTTGAGGTCGACGACGTCGTCGTCCAGTTCGGCGGCGTCACCGCTGTCGACCACGCGAGCTTCGTCGCCGAGGCCGGCCGCATCACCGGCCTGATCGGCCCCAACGGCGCCGGCAAGACCACGTGCTTCAACGTGATCAGCGGGCTCCAGCGGCCCACGCACGGCAAGGTCCGCTTCGACGGGCGCGCGATCACCCGGCTGCCGGTGCACCGCCGCTCGCGCCGGGGGATGGGCCGCACGTTCCAGCGGCTCGAGGCGTTCGGGTCGCTCACGGTGCGCGACAACGTGCGGGTCGCTCGTGACATCCACCGCGGTCTCGCCGGTCTGCTCCGGCCCGCCTCGGCCGACGTCGACGGGCTGCTCGAGCGGGTCGGCATCGCCGAGTACGCCGGTGAGCGCGCCGACTCGATCCCGACCGGTGTCGCGCGGCTGCTCGAGCTCGCGCGCTGTCTGGCCGCAGACCCGAAGCTGCTCCTGCTCGACGAGCCCTCCTCGGGCCTGGACGAGTCCGAGACCGACGCGTTCGGCGAGCTGCTCGCCGCCCTCGCGGCGGAGGGCCGCGCGATCTTGATGGTCGAGCACGACATGGACCTGGTGATGTCGGTGTGCGACGACATCCACGTCCTCGACTTCGGCCGGGTGATCGCGTCCGGGCCGCCGGCCGTGATCCGCGCTGACGCCGCGGTGCAGAAGGCCTACCTCGGCTACTCCGACGAGGCCCCGGCCGGCGATCCGTCACCCGCCGACCTCACCCGCGAGATGGAGGCGATCCGCGCATGAGCGTTCCGATCCTCGAGATCGTCGACCTGCACGCGGCGTACGGCCGCATCGAGGTACTGCGCGGAGTCGACCTGCGCGTGCCCAAGGGTGCGGTGATGGCGCTGCTCGGCCCCAACGGTGGCGGCAAGTCGACGTTGGTGAAGGTCGTCAGCGGGCAGAAGAAGGCGACCTCCGGCGACATCCACCTCGGTGGCGTCCACGTGCAGGGCGCCGCTCCGGAGGAGCTGGCCCGGCTGGGGCTGTGCACGGTGCCCGAGGGGCGCTCGGTGTTCCCCAACCTCACCGTCGAGGAGAACCTCACGCTGATGTCCTACGCGGGCGTCTCGGCCGACGCGGTGCTCGACACGGCGTACTCCTACTTCCCGCGGCTCCACCAGCGCCGTCACCAGCTCGCCGGCACCATGTCGGGCGGCGAGCAGCAGATGCTCGCGATGTCGCGAGCGCTCGCCTCCGACCCGGCGCTGCTGCTGCTCGACGAGCTGTCGATGGGGCTCGCGCCGCTCATCGTCGACGAGCTCTACGACACCGTCGCGCAGATCGCCGAGAGCGGGGTCTCGATCCTGTGCATCGAGCAGTTCGCGCGGACCGCGCTGCGGGTCTCCGACTACGCCGCGGTGATGAGCGGTGGGCGCATCGTGGCCAGCGGCGAGCCGGCCGAAGTTCTCTCGACCATGGACGACGTGATCCTCGGAGGCGCGGCATGAAACGGACCCTGATCTCGCTCTCGGCGGCAGCGCTCGTCGGGACGGTGCTGCCGGTCTCCGGCGGTCCGGCCGCGGCGCGCGAGGGCGACGACGCAGCCGGCAAGGCCGCGTTCAGCGGCTACAGCTCCACGGCCTGGGCGGCCCCGGTGAAGATCGAGATCTACGAGCCGACGATCCCGATCCCGTCGAACCCGCAGCTCGAGGTCGAGCTGGCCTACACCAAGGTCGAGGCCGACTCCGGCAGCTCACTGGCCCGGGCGAGCTGGCTGTGGCCGGGCGACCCGGTCGGTGAGGGCATGAAGACCTTCGTCGAGCAGCTCGGCCTGCCGCCGCAGCTCGGTGAGAACGGCTACCCGGTGCAGGTCAACGCCACCCAGCCCTCCGGCGAGGCCGAGCAGGTCGACGAGCCGTTCCCGGGCACGGTGATGCGTGCCAAGGCCGGCGAGACCACGATCGCCCAGGCCGGGTTCTCCCCCGACGGCCAGGTCCAGGACGGCAGCGAGAAGGACGGCGGCAAGGACGGCGACGGTGGCGGCGCGCCCGGACTGCCCGGGCTGCCGGGACTCCCCGGTCTCCCCGGTATGCCCGAGCTGCCCGGTCTCTCCTCGGCGACCGGCGGTGGAGGGCTGCTCCAGCAGTTCGGCCAGGCGATCACCGGGGGCACCGGTGGTGCCGGGATCGCTGCTGCGGAGGGGGACCCCTCGCCCGACCCGACCTCGCCCGGGGCGCCCGGGCTGCCGCCCGAGCTGGCCGCGCTCGTGGACTTCGAGGGCTACACCTCCACCAGCAAGAACGTCGCCACCGCCGACAAGGTCGTCACCACCGCGCGCTCCGCACTCGGCGACGTCTCGCTGCTCGGCGGCACGATCGTGCTCAACGGGGTCGTCGTGACGAGCACGAGCTCCAGCGACGGGGCCACGGGCGTCGCGGGCGGCAAGGCGACCCTCGGCGGCATCACGATCGCCGGCCAGGAGTTCGCCTTCGGCCCCGACGGCTTCGAGGCCGCCGGGCAGCACACCGACATCCCCGGCCTGCCCGACGATCCGGCCAAGGCGCTCGAGCAGCTCGGCATCAAGATCGAGCTGCCCAAGCCGGTGCGCACCACCAAGGGCGACCAGGCGACGAGCGACATGGCCGGGCTGCGGGTCGACATCGACACCTCGGTGCTGCGCAAGCAGCTCGACGTCCTCCCGCTCGACGACCTGGTGGACGCGCTGCCCGGCGACCCGCCCGAGCTGAAGAGCACGCTGCAGACGATCCTCGGGCTCTCCCCGCGGGTCGTGGTCACCCTCGGCAACGCCTCGACCAAGCTCGACACGGTCCAGGGACTCGACCTCCCGACCGGCGACATCCCCGACAACGACCCGGGGGACTCCGGTGCGGCCGGCGGTCCGAAGGCCGGTGGCGGTACGTCGACCTCGGCGGCCGGCTCGCCGTCCGCGGTCGACCCGGGGACGACGGGCGACGCCCCGTCAGCCGACGGTGACCTCGGCGACGCCGCCCTGGCCGGCTCCGGCCTGCCCCCGCTCTACTCGATCCCCGGCGCGATCCTCGTCGCGAGCATCGCGTTGGCCGCCGTCGGCGGCACCTGGCTGCGCAAGATGGGCGCGATCGCGCTCGGCGGCTCCGGCTCCTGCACGCACGGCCTCGACAGCGGCCTGCCCGACCTCCGAAAGGCCTGACCCATGACCGCGATGACTCCTCCCGTCCCGGCTCCGATGGAGCAGTCGGCGTCCGCCCAGCGGCTCTCGATCGGCCTGCCCCGCGCGGGCGGCCGCTCCGGCTCCGGCGTGGCCCCGCTCAAGGACAACCACTACCAGCTGCTGCAGCTGATCCTGTTCTGGGCCGGCGCGATCCTGCTCCCGCTCGGCCTCGTGGTGATCGTGCTCGGGTGGTACGGCGCCGCGCACACGCCGTACCAGTACGACCAGCTCTCCTACGTCGTCTCCGGCGGCCTGCTCGGCCTCGGGCTCACCTTCACCGGCGGGTTCCTCTACTTCGGCGCGTGGCTGGCCCGCATCGCCGCCGACGGCAAGGAGTCCTCCAAGCGCCTCGCCGACACGCTGCTGGTGCTCGCCGACGTCACGTCGCGCTCGGCCGCCCAGCGTGACGACGGCGTCGACGTGTCGGCCCTGCCGGTCACCGCCGGCGACGGCGCCACCATGCACCGCCGCGACTGCGCGCTGATCGCCCACCGCACCGACCTGCGCCCCGTCGGCGAGGACAACGGCCACCTCACCGTCTGCCGCATCTGCCGCCCCTGACCGACAACGCCGGCCGCCCCGGGGACGTCGTACGAGCTGGGCGCCCGGGCAGCCACCTCGGATGACCTCCGCTGCGCCGCCCGGGGACGTCGTACGAGGTGGGCGTCCGGGCAGCCACCTCGGATGACCTCCGCTGCGCCGCCCCGGGGACGTCGTACGAGGTGGGCGGCCTGGCGACCGGAACGTATGACCTCCCCGGGTGCGACAGGTCGCGAGGGTCAGTCCTCCTCGTCGGCGGCGACCTTCTCCTCGGGCTTCTCCAGCAGGTAGTTCTCGATGTAGTGCTTGGCGCTCTCGAAGATGTTGACCGCGTGGCCGGCGTTCTCGGAGAGGTACCACCGGTGGACGAGCATCTCGTGGAAGATCTCCGCCGGCTCGAGCTTGCCGCGGGCCTCGGGCGGCACCATCGCCATGATCGGCTCGTAGACCTGGGTCAGCCACTTGTTCGCGACCAGGCTGCGGTCCTCGCGACCCAGGTCGAAGTGTGCGGTGAACGACGCGATGTCGTTGAGCATCCGGCGGGCCTGGGCGTCCTCGACGTTCAGGCCGGTGAGCGCCTGCAGCTCGCGGCTGTGGTGGCCGAGCTCGACGACCTTGGGCTGGATGCGCACCCGGTCGCCGTTCCAGTCGGTGACGATGTCGAGCTCGTCGACGTCGAACCCCAGGTCGTTGAGCCGCTCCACGCGCCGCTCGATGCGCCACAGCTCGCCGCTGGAGAACTCCTCGGGACGGGTCAGCTCGTCCCACAGGGCGTGGTACCGCTCGCTGAGCAGGTCGACGATCGCGTGGGCCTGGACCTCGTGGTCGAGCGACTCACTGGCCTGGAGGTCGAGCAGCTCGGCGAAGACGTTCTCGACGGCCACGGTGACGTCGTACTCGCGCAGCTGGTCGGACAGGCTCGGCTTGAGCTCGCCGGTCTCGGCATCGACGAGGTACGCCGCGAAGCCGCCGGCGTCGCGGCGGAACAGCACGTTCGACAGCGACACGTCACCCCAGTAGAAGTCGGCCAGGTGCAAGCGGACCAGCAGCACGACCATCGCGTCGATGAGCTCGGGCAGGTTGGCGGCGGTGAGGCCGTGGGAGAACAGGCTGCGGTAGGGCAGCGAGAACTGCAGGTGCTCGGTCAGCAGCGCCGCGGGCAGCTCTTCGCCGCTCTCGTCGAGGCGCCCGGTGACGACACCCTGAGCGGTGACCGAGGGCAGCCCCAGTCGCTGCAGGTCGCGCAGCAGCCGGTACTCGCGGAACGCCATCTCGTCCACGGTCTCCTTGACCGCGTAGGTGCTCTCGCCGAGCCGGACGATCCGCACGACGTGGCGCGACAGGCCGCGGGGGAGGGGCACGACGTGCTCGGTCCACTCCTCCAGCGGCAGGTGCCACGGCAGCTGGAGCAGGGACGGGTCGGGCCGGTTCGCCACGATGCGGAGCGCCACGGGTGCAGCCTATTGCCCGAGTGGATCTAGAACGTGTTCTAGTCGAAGTGGTAGCGTCCGCGCGTGCAGCTCACCGACGGCGACCGGATCCGAGGACTGCTCGGCGCCTACTGCCGGCTCGTCGACGCCGGCGACTTCGCCGGCGTGGGCGCGCTGATGGCGGACGCGGTGCTGTGCGCGGACGACGGCGCGGTGCTGGCCACCGGGGCCGCGGAGGTGGAGCGGCTCTACGCCGGCCTGGTGCGCCTGCACGAGGACGGCACGCCCGGTACGCAGCACGTGGTCGCCAACACGACCTTCGACGAGCCTGCGCCCGACGGCTCGGTCGTCGCCACCTCGACGTACCTCGTCTTCCAAGCCGTCACCGACGTCCCGCTGCAGCCGATCATCACCGGAACGTACGTCGACACGTTCGCGCCCGACGAGGCCGGACCCGGCTGGCACTTCGCCGAGCGCCGGTTCGGCATCGGGCGCTCGGGCGTCCTCGACCACCACCTCACCATCACCCTCTGACTCCTGCAGGTCCCACTCGAAAGGTCGCCCATGAACGAGCCCGGAAGCCGCGTCGTCGTCGTCACCGGAGCCGCCTCCGGCATCGGACATGCCACCGCGGCGCTCTTCCGCGACCTCGGCGACACCGTCTACGGCCTCGACATCCGCCCGAGCGTCCCCGACGGGGTCACCTACGTCGAGTGCAACGTCGGCGACCGCGCCTCGGTGCTCGCCGCAGTCGAGACGTGCGCGGCCGACGGGCGCATCGACGTGCTCGCGAACGTCGCCGGCGTCGTCCAGTTCGGCCGGATCGACACCGTGACCGAGGAGGAGTGGGACCGGGTCCACGCCGTGGACCTCAAGGGCCCGTTCATGCTCATCCAGGCGGCGCTGCCGCACCTGCGCGCCTGCGGCGGCAACATCGTCAACGTCTCGTCCGTCGCCGGCAACAAGGCGCAGCCCTACGCCACGGCGTACGCCGCCGCCAAGGGCGGCCTCACCCAGCTGACCAGGGCGCTGGCGCTCGAGCTGGCGCCCGAGGGCATCCGCGTCAACGCGATCTGCCCCGGCACCGTCGACACCCCGATCGTCGAGCAGGTCTTCCACAAGCTCACCGACGATCTCGACACCCGGGTCGCCGACCGGTTGATGATGATGCTGCCCGGCGGCGCCATCCGGCCCGACGAGATCGGCTCGGCGATCGTCTACCTCGCCTCGCCCCAGGCGCGGATGATCACCGGCGAGATCATGGCCTTCGACGGCGGCATGAGCTGAGGCGGACTGTCCCCGTACGATGTGGCCTCGCCCCGACCTCGGTCGCGGCAGGCCGCGTTAGCTCAGCTGGTAGAGCATCCGCCTTGTAAGCGGACGGTCAGGAGTTCGACTCTCCTACGCGGCTCCACCGTGAGTGGCACGGCTGCATCGATGGCCCGCCCGGTCGGACGTCGCTGTCGGCAGCCGGGCCTAGTGTCGGTGACATGTTCGAGTGCCGCGGTTGCGGGCAGGTGCTGCCGGGTCGGCGGACGCGCGTCTACTGCAGCAATGCCTGCCAACGCGAGCGTGAGCGACAGGACCGGATCGACCGGTGGCTCGTCTCAGGGGTCGGCTTCATCGATAGCGGCCATCGGCACTACATCCGTCGGCACATCGCGGCGGAGCAAGCCGGGCGGTGTGCGATCTGCGGACTGGAGTCGATCTGGTGTGAGAAGCCGCTCGTCCTGGTCCTCGACCACGTCGATGGCGACTCGACGAACAACCGGCGCGACAATCTCCGACTCGTGTGTCCGAACTGCGATTCGCAGCTGCCGACTTACAAGAACCGCAACCGAGGACGTGGCCGAACCGCGAGGCGGACCCGCAATCCGACCGATGACCGGCACTGACCGATCAGTCGCGCAACAGCTGCCGCATCTCCTCGATCTCGGCCTGCTGGGTGACGACGATCTGCTCGGCCAGGTCGACGGCCGGCGGGTAGTCGCCCTGGGCGATCTCGTGACGGGCCATCGAGATCGCGCCCTGGTGGTGGGTGATCATCACACGCAGCCAGCTGTCCTCGAACTGTGCCGAGGCCGCGTCGTCGAGGGGCGTGAGGTCCTCCGCGCCGAGCGCCCACGGCCCCATGCGGCTGCGCATGTGCCCGCGCATCGCTCCGGTGACCGCGCGGTCGGACAGGGCCTCGTCGTCCGTCGTGTCGCTCGGGGCGGTCGACGGGTCCTCGTCCCAGGCGGCCAGCCAGGCCTCCATCTCGTCGATCTCGACGGCCTGGCCGGTGGCGATCCGGGCAGCCAGGTCGGCGACGTCGGCGCTCACGGCGCGGTCGCCCACGAGGCCGACCAGGGACAGGGCCTGCTCGTGGTGCGAGACCATCTCGGCGGCGAACGCCACGTCGGCATGGCCGTGCGGAGGGTCGGTCGGGTGTGCGGTCGTCGGCGTCGCGTCGCCCCCGCACCCCGAGAGCGCGACTGCTGCCACCAACGCCAGCCCCCCGGAGGCAGTGGCGGCGCGTCCGACCGCGCGCTGGAGTCTGCCCATGGCACCGACGCTAGGTCGCCTACTGCTCGGTAGCCCGGGGCGAAGGTCCCGAACCGGAGGACCGGTGACCCGGCGACCGCTCACCGCAGCCGGCGTACGGCGAACCTCTCGGGCGGGTCGGCGATCGCCTCCTGGGCGGCGACGAGCTGGATCTCGCGGGTGCCGGCCGCCAGGGTCTCCTCGAGGATCGCGAACACCGCCGAGGTCGTGCGCACCAGCGCGATCTCCGCCGAGCCGGTGGCGCGCAGGTGGGCCAGGTAGAGGGCCGCGGTGACGTCGCCACAGCCGTTGGGGGTGATCGGCAGCAGCGGGGTCTCGACCGCCCACGCGCCCTCGTCGGAGACCGCGACCACGTCGATGCGGCCCTCGGGCACCTCGCCGTGGACGACGCTGGTGACCAGCACGTCGCGGGGGCCGCGCTCGCGCAGGTCGTCGACCGCGTCGACGATCGCGGCCAGCGTGCCGGTCTCACGCCCCGCCAGGAAGTCGAGCTCGAAGTGGTTGGGCGTGAGGATGTCCGCGCGCGGCAGCACGGTGTCGCGCAGGTACTCCGGGATGCCGGGGCGCACGAACATCCCGCGACCCACGTCGCCCATCACCGGGTCGCAGCAGTAGACCGCCTCGGGGTTGAGCTCCTTGACCCGCGCGACCGTGTCGAGGATGACCGCGCCCACCGCGGGATCGCCCTGGTAGCCCGACAGCACCGCGTCGACGCCGGCCAGTGCACCGCGGTCGTCGATGCCGGCGATCACCTCGCGGACGTCGGCGGGATCCAGGAGCGGTCCGCGCCACGCGCCGTACCCGGTGTGGTTGGAGAAGTGCACGGTGTTCACCGGCCAGACCTCGTGGCCCAGGCGCTGGAGCGGGAACACCGCCGCCGAGTTGCCGACGTGGCCGTAGGCCACCGAGGACTGGATGGAGAGGATCTGCACGCGCGCATCTTCTCAGGTGTGCCGGCGGAACTCTGGCTCGGAAAACTAGAACGCGTTACAGTGTGGCCGCGCACACATTCCCGCGGTATGCCGCCCTGCACCAGCGAGGTTGATCCATGGCCAAGACGCCGTACAAGAACGAGGCCGACTACGTCGTGGTCGGCTCCGGCAGCTCGGGCGCCGCGATCGCGGGCCGACTGGCCCAGTCCGGCGCGAGCGTGATCGTGCTCGAGGCCGGCAAGAGCGACGAGCAGTACCTGGTGAAGAAGCCCGGCATGATCGGCCCGATGCACGCGGTGCCCGAGATCAAGAAGCGGGTCGACTGGGGCTACTACTCCACCCCGCAGAAGCACATCCTCGACCGCAAGATGCCCGTGCCGCGCGGCAAGGTCGTCGGCGGGTCGAGCTCGATCAACGGCATGGTCTACGTCCGCGGCAACCGCGCCAACTTCGACTCCTGGGCCGCCGAGGGCTGCACCGGCTGGTCGGCCGACGAGGTCAACGCGGCGTACAAGCGCATGGAGGACTTCGAGGACGGCGCCAACGACTACCGCGGCGCCGGGGGCCCGATCAAGGTCACCCGCAACGCGTTCCCGCAGGAGGGCTCGCTGCAGTTCATCCAGGCCACCTCCGACGTGCTGGGCGTGAAGGTCCTCGAGGACTACAACGCCGAGTCGCAGGAGGGCGTGAGCCGGATGCAGCAGAACGCTGCGAACGGCCTGCGCTACAGCGCCTCACGCGGCTACATCCACCACCTCGACGTGCCGACGCTGCAGCTGCAGACCGAGGTCCTCGTGACCAAGGTCGTCATCGAGAACGGGCGCGCCACGGGCGTGCAGGTGACGGACAAGGACGGCAGCCGCCGCACGATCCGAGCCGGCAAGGAGGTCATCCTCTCGGCCGGCTTCGTGGGCTCCGCGCAGATCCTCATGCTCTCGGGCGTCGGCCACGCCCAGCACCTGCGCGACCACGGCATCGACGTCGTCGCGGACCTGCCGGTCGGCGACAACCTGC
>NZ_JANINT010000450.1 GCF_024509035.1 Nocardioides sp.
CGGCCGGCGTCTCGCCGGTGCCCTCACCGGCCAGGCTGACGCCGTAGTCGTTGACCACGACCCGCGCGCCCTGGCGGGCCAGCTCCAAGGCGTGCTCACGCCCGAGACCGCGCCCGGCTCCGGTGACGATGGCGACGCGTCCCTCGAGGATCCTGCTCACTCGGTTCTCCTGACTCCCACTCAGCGGTTGCGCGCCATGACACCGCGGACGTGGTTCTTACGCTGCTCCGACACCACTCAGTGGGAGCGGGCCAGTGCCTGCTCCGCGCCGCGAAAGGACCTCCATGAGCGTCACCACCGAGGTGGTCGACGGACACATCGCCGTCATCACCATGTCCGCGCCCCCGGTCAACGCCCTCACCGTCGACGACTGGTTCGCCGTCGCGTCGGCGATGGACGCCGCCGGAGCGGACGCGGACGTGCACGTCGTGGTGCTGCGCGCCGAGGGTCGCGGGTTCAACGCGGGCGTCGACATCAAGGAGATGCAGACGACGAGCGGCTTCGACGCGATCCTGGGCGCGAACCGCGGCTGCTACGCGGCGTTCAAGGCGATCTACGAGTGCGCCGTGCCGGTGATCGCCGCCGTCGACGGCCACTGCATCGGCGGCGGGGTCGGCCTGGTCGGCAACTGCGACATCATCGTTGCGTCCGACCGGGCGTACTTCAGCGTCCCCGAGGTCAACCAGGGCGCGCTCGGCGCGGCCACCCACATGGCGCGGCTGGTCCCCCAACACCTGATGCGCACCCTCTACTTCACCGCCGGCAAGGTCCCCGCCGCCGACCTCGTGCAGCACGGCTCGGTCTACCGCGTCGTCCCGCCCGAGCAGCTCGACGCCACCGCGCTGGAGATCGCCGCCGTCGTCGCATCGAAGAACACCCAGGTCATCCGAGCCGCCAAGGAGGCGCTCAACGGGATCGACCCGGTCGACGTGAACAAGAGCTACCGCTTCGAGCAGGGCTTCACCTTCGAGCTCAACCTGATGGGCGTGGCCGACGAGATGCGCGACGACTTCGCGGGGACCGACAAGTCCGCGCAGCGGAAGGGCTGAGCGATGACCACTCCCCCGACCTTCCGGACCGCCCTGACCGACCTGACCGGCGTACGCCACCCCATCGTGCAGACCGGGATGGGCTGGGTAGCCGGCCCGCGCCTGGTCGCCGCTACCGCGAACGCGGGTGCGCTCGGGCTGCTGGCGTCGGCCACCATGAGCTACGACGAGCTCGTCCGGGCCATCGACGAGGTGAAGTCGCGGACCGACGCGCCGTTCGGGGTGAACCTGCGCGCCGACGCCGAGGATGCAGAGAAACGGGTCGACCTGCTGATCGCCCAGCGCGTCAAGGTCGCCTCGTTCGCGTTGGCGCCCAAGGAGGCGCTGATCAAGAAGCTCAAGGACGCAGGACTGGTCGTGATGCCGTCCGTCGGCGCGCCACGGCACGCGGAGAAGGTCGCCGCCTGGGGCGCCGACATCGTCATGGTCCAGGGCGGCGAGGGCGGCGGCCACACCGGCGCCACGCCGACGACCCTGTTGCTGCCCTCCGTCATCGACGCGGTCGACATCCCCGTCGTCGCCGCCGGTGGCTTCTTCGACGGTCGCGGTCTGGTGGCGGCGCTGTCGTACGGCGCTGCCGGCATCGGCATGGGCACCCGCTTCCTGCTGACCTCGGACAGCGCGGTCCCCCGCCAGGTCAAGGAGCACTACCTGACCTACGGCACCGACGGCACCGTCGTCACCCCCAAGGCCGACGGCATGCCGCACCGGCTGCTGCGCACCGAGTTCGTCAACGGCCTCGAGTCGGAGAACACGGTGACCCGGCTGGCCCGCACAGCTCGCCGTACGGCCCAGTTCAAGCGCCTCTCCGGCGTCGGCTGGGCCCAGCTGCTCCGCGAGGGCCGAGCCATGAAGGCCGGCAGCGAGCGGACCTGGGGCCAGATGGTCCTTGCCGCCAACACCCCCATGCTGCTGCGCGCCGGCCTCGTCGAGGGCGACCTCAGCGCCGGGATGCTCGCCTCCGGCCAGGTCGTCGGCGTCATCGACGACCTGCCCACCTGCGAGGAGCTGGTCGACCGGATCATCGCCCAGGCCGTGGCTCGGTTGGAGGACGTGCAGGGCGTCACCGTCTGACCCAAATCCGGTGGTTGAGGTGCGAGGAGCGCCAGCGACGAGCCTCGAAACCACCGCAGCCCGCGCACGGCGCCGACCCCGGTGGTTGAGGTGCGAGGAGCGCCAGCGACGAGCCGGCGCCGGTGGTCGAGCCTGTCGAGACCCCCGCATATAAGGCAGGGCGTAGCGGCACGGTGGTTGAGGTGCGAGGAGCGCTAGCGACGAGCCTCGAAACCACGCAGCCCGCGCAGGTCGTCGAGATGCGGATCGGCCCGCGGGTACGCCGAGGTGGGACCGGCGCATCTCCTGCTTCACCCCACCTGGCGCGACGCACGATTTTACTTTCGAGTTTGCGGGATCCCTGTGGAACAAGGGGTTCTGGGCCTCGCACTGTCGGTGCCCCCTGCTTGGCTTGTACTCATGCAGCAGCTCGCGTTGGAGGAGATGAGCGAGGACCAGGTCCTCGACTTCGCCGGCGCCTGCGCCGACACCGTCTGGCGGGCCGAGGCCGACCTGTTGCGGGCTGCGTACCAGTGGTCGGTGATCCACACCGCCGACCGCCTCGACTCCCACTGGGCCGGAGTGCACGGCAGCGAGCGCGTCCGCCGCCTCGGTGGACCCGGTGTCCCGGAGGTCACCGAGTTCGCGGCCGCCGAGCTCGGCGCCCGCATCGGGCGCTCGCCCTACGCCGCGGCCCGGCTGATCGCCGACGCCCAAGACCTGCACCACCGTCACCCCCAGCTGTGGGCACGCGTCGAGGCCGGCGAGGTCCGCGCCTCCTACGCCCGCGACGTCGTCTCCAAGACCCGCGACCTGCAGCCCGAGGAAGCCGCCTACGTCGACGCGGCCGTGGTCGAGTCCGCCGACGGGCGGATCCCGTGGTCGCGGTTCGAAGCACTGGTCGAGGCCAAGGTCGCCCAAGCCGCCCCCGAGCTCGCCCGGGAAGCCGAGGAACGCGCTGCGAAGGCCACCTTCGCGAAGAAGTGTCGCGGCGAGGCCCACGGCATGGGCTCCTACCTGGTCCACGCCGACGTCGCGACGATCGATGCCATCGAGGCCGCGGTTGCCATGCGCGCCGAGCAGGTCGCTGAGAGCTGCCCGGACGATCCGGACCTGGCCACCGAGGACCAGCGCCGCGTCCATGCGTTCCTGCTCATGGTCACCGGCGCCACCGACGACACCGACATCGCCGACCTGCTCCCGCGGGTCGAGCTGTTCGTGCACACCTACGCCGGCCCCGACGCCGAAGACGTCGCCCGGGTGGAGGGCCACGGCCCGGTCACCCACGCATGGGTCCGCGACCTCCTCGGCCCCAAGGCACGGTTCACGATCCGCCCGGTCCTCGACCTGGCCGGCCAGGCCCCCGTGGACGCCTGGGAGATCCCCGACCGACATCGACAGGCCGTGCATCTGATGACGCCGGCCGACACCTTCCCCTACGCCTCCTCCACCTCCCGGTCCATGGACATCGACCACACCAAACCCCACGCCCAAGGCGGGATCAGCGGGATCGGGAACTACGGCCCCACGACCAGACGACATCACCGCATCAAGACCCATGCCATCTGGCAGATCCGACAACCCTTCCCCGGCATCTACGTCTGGCGCGACCCCCACGGCGCCCACTACCTCGTCGACCACACCGGCACCCGCCGCATCCCCAGCACGCCCCACGCCGCCCAGCACCCCGACCCACCGCAGAAACCCCTGGTCCTCGACGTCTGGTACCCACCATTCGACATCCAGCTCGACCCCGACTACCCCCACGTGGCCTGAGCTCGGACCGCGCCTCGACCTGCGGGCCAATGACGGCGATAGGACGCACGTGTGCATCGCGCGGGAACCAACTCCCGGGCCGACCGCTCGGCTCGTCGAGCGCGCGAAACCGCTCCGCCGGTCCTCAGCAGCAGTACCTGCGGCCACGCATCCGGCACCTCAGGACGAGGTGGCTGGACCCCACTCCACGACACGATCTCGGCGGCCGGCACCCGTCGGCCGATCGCATCCGCCAGCAGCGCGGAGATCGGAGTGGAGTCTTGTTCGGCGAGGTCCCGGTGCTCCCGGTGGTGATGCCGCTCGGCGCGGCGGTCTTCGGCGTGGCCGCGTGGCACCTGAAGCGCCGCGGCCTGCTGACGGCGCCGCGGGTCGCAGTGGCGCTCGCGTTGGCGGTCTACTCCGCAGGAATCGTCGCGAACACGGTCTTCCCGATCTTCCTGGACAAGCCCGCGAGCAGCACCCCATGGACCCAGTTCGTCAACGTCACGCTTGGGACGGGCTACGAGCTGGCCGACGCGGTGATGAACGTCTGCGTCTTCGTGCCCGTCGGCATGCTGGTCCCGCTGGCCGTCCCCAGGTGGTCCTGGCTACGGGTGCTGACGGGGGCGACCGGCCTGAGCCTGGGCATCGAGATGAGCCAGTACGCGACCGCGCACCTGCTCGCCGGCGGTCACATCGCCGACGTGAACGACCCGGCCTTCAACGTGGGTGGCGCCGCACTCGGACTGCTCCTGCTCACCGCGCTCGCGCGGGCGCCGGTCACCGCTCGCTTGGTCGACAAGTTCCGCTGGACCGAGGTAGTGGGGCAGTCCGAGCCGGACCACCGAGGCATGCCCTCTCGCGAGTAGGTCCGAGGTCGACCGCTTCTCGGACCGAGGGCCGATCGCCCCTAGGCCGATCTCGAGCGGCGCACGGACAACTAGCGGATAGCCGCGCCTTCCAGGACAGTCACTCGTATTCGCGTCGCTCTAAACCCGCTCCAGGATCGTCACGTTCGCCTGCCCGCCGCCCTCGCACATCACCTGCAGCCCGTAACGCCCACCGGTCCGCTCGAGCTCGTGCAGCAGCGTGGTCATCAGGCGGGTGCCGGTGGCGCCGATGGGGTGGCCGAGGGCGATGGCGCCGCCGTTGACGTTGACCTTGTCGGGGTCGACGCCGAGCTCGGCCTGCCAGGCCAGGACGACGGAGGCGAAGGCCTCGTTGATCTCGAAGAGGTCGATGTCGTCGACGGACAGGCCGGAGCGCTCGAGAGCACGGCGGGTGGCGGGGATCGGGCCGGTGAGCATCCAGACCGGGTCGTCGGCGAGCACCGTCAGGTGGTGGATGCGGGCGCGTGGGGTGAGCCCGTGCTCCTCCACCGCGCGCGGCGAGGCGATGAGCATCGCCGAGGCCGCGTCGCTGATCGAGGAGGACACGGCAGCCGTGATCCGGCCGCCCTCACGCAGCGGGGACAGGCCGGACATCCGCTCCAACGAGGTCTCCCGACGCGGGCACTCGTCGGTGGCGAAGTCGTCGACGGCCACGATCTCGCGGTCGAAGCGACCCTCGCCGATCGCGCGCACCGCCGACCGGTGGCTGCGCAGCGCGAACTCCTCCATGTCCTCCCGGGTGATCCCCCACTTCTCGGCGATCATCTCCGCGGCCCGGAACTGCGAGACCTCCTGGTCGCCGTACCGGCGCTGCCAGCCCGGCGACTCGGCGAACGGGGTGGTGAAGCCGAACTGCTCCCCCACCACCATCGACGTCGAGATCGGGATGGCCGACATGTTCTGCACGCCTCCGGCGAGGACCAGATCCTGCGTCCCCGACATCACGGCCTGCGCGGCGAAGTGCACCGCCTGCTGGGAGGAGCCGCACTGACGGTCGATCGTCACCCCGGGGACATGGTCGGGCAGGCCGGCCACGAGCCAGGCGGTCCGCGCGATGTCGCCCGCCTGCGACCCGACCGTGTCGTTGCAGCCCAGGATCACGTCGTCGACGACGGCCGGGTCGACGCCGGTCCGCGAGACGAGCTCGGCGATCACGTGTCCCGCGAGGTCGGCGGAGTGTATGGCGGACAGCGAGCCGCCGCGACGCCCGACGGCGGTGCGGACGGCTCCGACGATGTAGGCCTCGGTCATCGGTGTCCCTCTCACGCGTGCTGGCTGGAGACCGAGAGGACCTCGCCGGTCATGTAGGAGGAGTAGTCGGAGGCGAGGAAGACCATCACGTTGGCGACCTCCCACGGCTCAGCCGCACGACCGAACGCCTCGCGGCTCGTGAGCTCCTCGAGTGCCTCGTCGGTGGTGACCTTCGCCAGGAAGGGGTGCATCGCGAGGCTGGGCGAGACCGCGTTGACGCGGACGCCGTACGGCGCCAGGTCGAGCGCGGCGCACCGGGTCAGGGCCATCACGCCGGCCTTGGCGGCGGCGTAGTGCGCCTGCCCCTCCTGGGCGCGCCAGCCGACGACCGAGGCGTTGTTGACGATCACTCCGCCACGTCCGCGGTCGCGCATGAGCCGTCCCGCGGCACGCACGCAGCGCATGGTGCCGGTCAGGCTGATGTCGATGACGCGGTGCCACTGGTCGTCGCTCATCTCGAGGATCGAGTCGGTGCCGCCGAGGCCGGCGTTGTTGACCAGGACGTCGACGCCGCCGAACCGCTCGGCCTCCGCCAGCAGCGCCCCGACCTGCTCCTCGACCGTCACGTCGCAGACGAGCCCGCTCACCCGGTCGGCGCCGAACTCCCCGCCCAGCGACTCGACGGCCTCTCCCAGCCGGCGCTCGTGGGTGTCGCCGAGCACGACCGCGCGGGCACCCTCCTCCAGGATCCTGCGGACCACGGCCGCGCCGATGCCGGCGCCGGCCGCGGCGGTCACCACGGCCACCTTGTCGCTCAGGAGCCCGTGGCCCGGGACGTACGCCGGTGCTGCCGGCCGCTGCTGCTCGGTCACTGCCTCGCCTCTCGGGGAAGGCCGAGCACGCGCTCGGCCAGGATGTTGCGCTGGATCTCGTCCGAGCCGCCGTAGATCGTGTCGGCCCGGCTGAACAGGAACGTCGTCTGGTCGCGGTCGAGGGCGTACGACGGCGCCACGGTGAGCGCCTCGGCCCCGCGGACCTCCATCGCGAGCTCGCCGAGGTCACGGTGCCAGCGGCCCCACAGGAGCTTGGAGACCGAGGCCTCCGGGCCCTGGGAGCCCGCGTCGTAGGCGCTCAGCGTGCGCAGCGCGTGGGTCCGCATGACCTCGAGGGTCAGCCGTGCGCGGGCGATGCGATCGGCCACCACCGGGTCGTCGTACGCACCACTGCGCCGGGCCGCCTCGACGACGGCGTCCAGCTCGCGGGCGAAGCCGACCTGCTGGCCCACGGTGGAGACGCCGCGCTCGAAGCCGAGCGTCGCCATCGCGACGGACCAACCGCTGCCGGGCTCGCCCACGACCATCGAGGCGTCGGTGACGGCGCCGTCGAAGAAGACCTCGTTGAACTCCGAGGTGCCGGTGAGCTGCAGGATCGGGCGCACCTCGACACCGGGCTGGTCCATCGGCACGAGCAGGTAGGACAGGCCCGCGTGACGCACGCTGTCGGGGTCGGTGCGGGCGACCACGAAGCACCAGTCGGAGTGGTGCGCGAGCGAGGTCCACACCTTCTGTCCGTCGATCACCCAGCGGTCCCCGTCGCGACGCGCCCGGGTGCGTACGCCCGCGAGGTCCGAGCCGGCGTTTGGCTCGGAGTAGCCCTGGCACCACAGCTCGGTGACCTCGCGGATCCTCGGCAGGAACCGGGCCTGCTGCTCGGGCGTGCCCAGCGCGATCAAGGTCGGACCGAGGAGCTCCTCGCCGAGGTGGTTGACCAGCCCCGGCGCGTCCGCCCGCGCGTACTCCTCGTGGAAGATCACCTGCTGGAACAGGCTCAGCCCGCGGCCCCCGTGCTCGACCGGCCACCCGAGGCAGGTCCAGCCGGCTGCCGCCAGGTGCTGGTTCCAGGCGCGGCGCTCCTCGAAGAGCTCGTGCTCGCGGCCGGAGCCGCCGGTCCCGCGCAGCCGGGCGAAGTCGCCGACCAGGTTCTCGGCGAGCCAGGTGCGCACCTCGTCGCGGAACTGCTCGTCCTCGCTGGTGTAGGTCAGGTCCACCGGGTCGCTCGCCCTCCATCACTGGTCGCCGGGCGCTCATCGTGTGGCCGCGCGCCGGTCGGTCCGGGGCCGCTTCCACTCATCGGGAGTGCCGACGTCCGCGCTCGGCACGCGGATGACACTCCGGCCCAGGGCGCCCCCGTCGTTCGCGCCCGGAGGAGACGAGGACTGTGCCGGTGCAGCTCGAGGAGCTCAGGGAGTTCATCGGCCTCGAGGCCGAGCCCCCGCGCGTGGCGCGCTACCAGGTCAACGAGGCCATGATCCGCAACTGGGTCGAGGCGCACGACGACCATAACCCCGTGTACGTCGACGCCGAGGCCGCTCGGGCGACCGGACGTGACGGCGTGGTGATGCCGCCGGCGATGGTCTCGACCTGGGTGATGAACGGCTACCGCCGCTGGCGTGCCGTCCAGGCCGCCCGGGCCACCGGCCAGGCGGAGGACTTCGCCTACTCGCGCCTGTTGAAGATCCTCGACGACGCCGGGTTCACCTCCGTCGTGGCGACCAACGTCGACCAGCGCTACCTGCACGAGCTGCGCCCGGGCGACCACGTCACCTGCCACTTCACCATCGCCGACGTGTTCGGGCCCAAGACGACCGGCCTGGGCGAGGGGTGGTTCATCACCCTGCACAAGCGCTACGTCGACCAGGACGACCGCACGGTCGTCGAGGAGGACTTCCGCATCCTCCGCTTCCGCCCCGCCGCCGCGAGCACCCAGGAGAGCTGATGTCCGACACCCCTGCCGCGCCGCGCCCGACCTCGGTGCCGCCGCTGATCGTCACCCAGGACAACGAGTTCTGGTTCGCCGGCGCCCGCGAGGGCCGGCTGCTGATCCAGCGGTGCGGCGACTGCGGCACCCTGCGCCACCCACCTGGTCCGGTCTGCCCGCACTGCCGCTCGTTCGAGTGGGACACCGTCGAGTCGGCGCGCCGCGGCACGCTGCACTCCTGGACGGTCGTGCACAAGCCCCAGGACCCGGGCTTCCGCTACCCGCTCGTGGTGGGCCTGGTCGACCTCGCCGAGGGCACCCGCCTCGTGGCCGACTTCGACGACCTCGGCGAGGGCGGCGCCGACCGACTCCGCATCGACATGCCGGTCGAGGTGTTCTTCGGAGAGCACCCGCACGGCGAGACCCTGCCGCGGCTGCGGCTCGCCGCCGAGGAGGCAGGCGCATGAGCATCCCCGAGCGCCTCCCCGACCGCCTCCCCGACCACTCCGTCGGCACCGTCCTGCCCGAGCTCGTCGTCGAGATGGACCGGACCCTGATCGTCGCGGGCGCGATCGCGTCGCAGGACTTCGAAGACGTCCACCACGACCCCGGCGCCGCTCAGGCCCGCGGCACCCGCGACGTCTTCATGTCGATCAACACCACCAACGGCTGGATCGACAAGTACCTCACCGACTGGGCCGGTCCGAGCGCCCGGCTCACCTCGGTGAGCCTGCGCCTCGGCGTACCGAACTTCGCCGGCGACGTGATGACCATGACCGGCGAGGTCACCGCCGTCGACGACGGCGTGACCACGGTCAAGGTCACCGGCAGCAACTCCCTCGGCGTGCACGTCACCGCGACCGCGACCCTCCAGGAGGTCTCCCGATGAGCCCCACGTCCGGGTTCTCCCGCCAGGCAGCGATCGCCGGCATCGGCGCCACGGAGTTCTCCAAGGACTCCGGGCGCAGCGAGTGGCGGCTGGCCTGCGAGTCCGTGCTGGCCGCCCTCGCGGACGCCCAGATCGGCGTCGAGGAGGTCGACGGGTTCGCGCTGTTCACCATGGAGACCAACCCCGAGATCGCCGTGGCCCGCGCGCTCGGGATCCCCGAGCTCACGTTCTTCAGCCGGATCCCGCACGGCGGCGGCGGTGCCTGCGCGCCGGTGCAGCAGGCGGCGCTCGCCGTCGCCAGCGGCGTCGCCGACGTCGTGGTCGTCTACCGCGCGTTCAACGAGCGCTCGGGCCACCGGTTCGGCCAGGGGCCGCCGTCGTTCGCGTACGTGCACAACACCGACCAGGAGTACCGCAACTGGATCAACCCCTACGGGCTGCTGACCCCTGCTGCCCAGGAGGCGTTCCTGGCCCGCCGCTACATGCACAAGTACGGCGCCACCAGCGCCGACTTCGGCGCCGTGTCCGTCCTGTCCCGCAAGTACGCCGCGAGCAACCCGAAGGCGTGGTTCTACCAGCGCCCCATCACGATCGAGGACCACCAGAGCTCGCCGATGATCGCGGACCCGATGCGGCTCCTCGACTGCTGCCAGGAGTCCGACGGCGGCCAGGCGCTCGTGATCGTCAGCGCCGAGCGCGCCCGCGACCTGCCCCACAGGCCCGCCCTCATCAGCGGTGCCGCCCAGGGCGTCGGTCCCCAGCAGATCTCGATGAGCTCCTACTACCGCGACGACATCGACGCGATGCCGGAGGTCGAGCTGGTCGCCCAGCAGCTGTGGCGCCAGGCCGGACTGGGCCCGCAGGAGATCGACGCCGCGATCCTCTACGACGCCTTCACGCCCATGCTCCTGCTCCAGCTGGAGGAGTACGGCTTCTGCGAGCGCGGCGAGGCCAAGGACCTGATCGCCTCCGGTGCGCTCGAGATCGACGGCCGGCTGCCGGTCAACACCCACGGCGGTCAGTTGGGCGAGGCCTACATCCACGGCGTCAACGGCATCGCCGAGGCGGTCCGGCTGATCCGCGGCACGTCGGTCAACCAGCCGGCCAAGAGCATCGACAACGTCCTGGTCACCGGCGGCTCGCCGGTGCCGCACAGCGCTCTCGTGCTGAGCGCGGACCACTGATGTCCTCCACCCACTCCGTCGCGCCCGTCCAGGCGAGCACGATCGGCACCTGGCACGACGAGGCCGACGTCGTGGTCGTGGGCTTCGGCGTCGCCGGTGCGTCGGCGGCCTTGGAGGCGGCCGGGGTGGGTGCGGACGTGCTGGTGCTCGAGCGCGCCGGCGCGGCCGGGGGTGCGGCCGCCCTCTCCGACGGGATGGTCTACCTCGGGGGCGGCACCGCGACGCAGGTCGCCGCCGGCGTCGAGGACACCCCCGAGGCGATGGCCGCGTTCCTGCGCCTCGCCTGCGGTCCGGGCGCCGACGACGCCAAGATCGACGTGTACGTCGAGCGCAGCGTCGAGCACCACGACTGGCTGGTCGCCCAGGGCGCCGAGTTCGTCGGCACCCTGGACTCCGAGCACGTCGGCCCCTCGGCGGCCCGCGGCCAGGGCCTGATGTTCACCGGCGGCGAGAACGCAGCGCCGTTCGCGGCTCTCGTGCCGCCCGCCCCTCGCGCCCACATCACCCAGGGCTCGCGTCCCGGCGGGGCCCGGCTGATGGAAGTGCTGGTCGAGGCGGCCACGTCGGCGGGCGCGCGGGCGTCGTACGACACGCGCGCGCTGTGTCTGGTCGTCGACGACGGTGTGGTCGTCGGCGTGCTCGTGCGCCGGTTCGGCGAGACCCGCGCCGTGCGCGCGCGCCGGGGCGTCGTGCTGGCCGCCGGTGGCTTCGCCTTCTCCGACGACATGCTCGCCCGGCACGCGCCGGCCGGTCTGCGCACCCCGCACCGGCTCGGCACCGACGGTGACGACGGCACCGCCATCTCGATGGCCACGGCCATGGGCGCGCGCACCAAGCACCTGGACGCCCTGGAGTGGGCGCTCCCCTTCAACCTCGCTCGCGGCAACCTCAGCGGGATCCTCGTCGACCAGACCGGGCGCAGGTTCGTCAACGAGGACACCTACATGGGCCGCGTCGGCCAGGCCGCGATGCACCGTGAGCGGGTCCTGCTGATCCTCGACGAGGAGGCCCTCGACCCGCAGCGCTTCCCGTTGCCGATCACCTGGGCCGCCGAGACCGTCGAGGAGCTCGAGGCCGACGCCGGACTGCCCGCCGGCTCGCTCACCACGACCCTGCACCACTACAACGAGCACGCCGCCGCCGGGTGCGACCCGATCTACGGCAAGGCCGCGGCATGGCTGCGCCCCCTGACCGGACCACTGGCCGCCTTCGACCTCGGCCCCCACGCGTTCCCGAACTCGATCTTCACCCTCGGCGGCCTCGACACGCTGCCCAGCGGGGAGGTGCTCGCCGCCGACGGGTCCCCCGTCCCCGGCCTGTACGCCGCCGGACGGACCACCTCCGGCGTCGCCGCCCACGGCTACTGCAGCGGCCTGTCGCTCGGCGACGGGTCCCTGTTCGGACGCATCAGCGGACTCAGTGCCGCAGGAAGGACATGACGATGTACCCCGATCTCTCCCCCGCCTCCAAGGAGCTGCGCCGCGAGCTGCGCGCCTACTTCGCCGACCTCATCGACGACGCCGACCGCGCCGAGCTCGTCCACCAGGACGAGGGCGGACCCGTCTTCGACCGACTGCTCCGCCAGATGGGCCGCGACGGCTGGCTCGGGCTCGGCTGGCCCGAGGAGTACGGCGGCCGCGGCGAGGACCCGGAGGCGCTCTTCGTCTTCTACGACGAGGCGATCCGCGCGGACGCCCCGCTGTCGCTGGTCACGCTCAACACGGTGGCGCCGGCGCTGATGGCCTACGGCACCGAGGAGCAGAAGAGCTACTTCCTGCCCAAGATCCTCACCGGTGAGCTGAACTTCGCGATCGGCTACACCGAGCCCAACGCCGGCACCGACCTGGCGTCACTGCAGACCCGCGGTGTCGTGGAGGGGGACGAGCTGGTCATCAACGGCAGCAAGATCTTCACCTCCGGCGGCATGTTCGCCGACTGGATCTGGTTGGCCATCCGCACCGACCCCGACGCCGTCCGGCATCGCGGGATCTCGCTGGTCATGGTGCCGACCACCGCACCGGGCTTCTCGGTGACGCCGATCGAGACCGTCGGGGGTCACTCCACCTCGGCGACGTACTACGAGAACGTGCGGGTCCCGCTCAGCAACGTGGTCGGCGAGCTCAACGCCGGCTGGTCGATCATCACCGCCCAGCTCAACCACGAGCGCGTCGCGCTGGCCGCCCGCGGTGGTGTCGCCAACGAGCTGTTCGGCGAGACGCTGGCCTGGGCGCGAGCGACCCCGCTGGGCGCGGGCACGGTGTACGACGTCCCGTGGGTGCGGGCGCGCTTGGCGCAGGCCTACGCGCTGCTGAGCGCGAGCGACCTGTTCAACCTGCGGCTGGTGGCCGACATCGCCGCCAACACCCTCTCCGGCGGCGACTCCGGCGCCGCGAAGGTGATCGGCACCGAGACCGTCGTCCAGGTCTATGCCCTGCTCCAGGAGGTGCTCGGCGCCGCCGGCCTGGTGCGCCCGGGCTCCCCCGGGGCCGTGCTCGCCGGACGCGTGGAGGGGCTGTCCCGCCGCTCGCAGAACAACACGTTCGGCGGCGGCACCAACGAGGTGATGCGCGAGCTCGTCGCGGCCAAGTCCCTCGGCATGACCCTGGCGGCTCGCCGCCGCCCCGAGCCCTCGTCGAAGGAGGCACAGTGATGGACTTCCACCTGGACCCCGACCTGCAGGAGGTCGCGGAGCTCGCGGCCAAGATCTTCGCCGACCGGTGCGACCCCGCCCACATCCGGCGGATCGAGCGGGAGCACGGCGGCTTCGACGCCGACCTCTGGCGGGTCCTCGCCGAGTCGGGGCTCCTCGGGCTCACGCTGGAGGAGCAGCACGGCGGTGCCGGGCTGGGCACTCCCGCCCTCCTCGCCCTGCTCGAGCAGCAGGGTCGCCGGGTCGCACCCGTGCCGCTCTGGCCGGTCATCACCTGCGGCGCCGAGCCGATCGCCGACCACGGCACCGCCGAGCAGCGCAGCCGGTGGCTGCCCGGGATCCTCGACGGCTCCCTCCTCGTCACCGGCCACGTCGAGACCGCGGCCGACGGCTCGCTGCCGGTCGTCGGCACCCCTGACGGAGACGGCTGGACCCTGAGTGGTCGCCTCGACCTCGTCATCGCAGCCCCGGTCTCGGCGGCGGTCGTCGTGCCGTTCGCCACGCCCGAGGGGACTCGCGTCGCGATCCTCCCCACCGACAGACTGCAGGTCGAGCCCGTCGCGACCACGGACAAGCACGCCGCTGGCGCGATCGACCTCACCGGGGTCCGGGCCGGCCCCGCGGACCTGCTCGCCGGCAGCGGCTGCACCGGCGAGGAGATCGTGGACCGCATCCGCACCCGGGCCCGGATCGCCCTCGCCGCCTTGGCTGTCGGCGTCGGCAGCGAGGCGGTCGCCATCACCGCCGCCTACACCTCCCAGCGGATCCAGTTCGGCCGTCCGCTCTCCACCAACCAGGCCGTCGCCCTCCGCGCCGCCGACGCCCACCTCGACACGGAGCGGATCCGCCTCACGGCGTACCAGGCAGCGTGGCACCTCGCTCGCGGCGAGGAGGACGCGGCCCGCGCCGCCTCCCTGGTGGCGAAGTGGTGGACGGCGACCGGCGGCCTCCGCGCGGTCCACGCGACCCAGCACCTGCACGGCGGCATCGGCGCCGACCTCGACTACCCCATCCACCGCTACTTCCTGTGGGGCCGCCAGCTCGCCTTCACCCTCGGCTCGGCCGGGGCCGTCGAGACCGAGCTCGGCGACCTGCTCGGCGACCTCCCTCCGATCGGAGCACCCGCATGACCCAGCCGGCCCAGCACCTGGCCATCGTCACCGGCGCCAGCCGCGGCATCGGTCGCGCCATGGCGCGGCGCCTCGCGTCCGAGGGCATCGCCGTGGCCGCGGTGTCCCGCACCCTGCACCCCGGCGACGGCTCGCTCGCCGGCTCGCTGGAGGAGACCGTCCAGATCATCAACGCCGAGGGCGGCACCGCCCGGCACTTCGTCGCCGATCTCGGGCAGCCCGAGCTGGACCGGACCGCGCTGGTCGCCGAGATCGAGGACGCCTTCGCCGCGCGCGTCGACATCCTCGTCAACAACGCTGCCGCCGCCCGCCACCACGGGGCGTCGTTCCTGGACATCGACCGGGCGGCGTTCTACGACTCCGTCGAGACCAACGTCTGGAACACCTGGGACCTGATGAAGGCGGTCGTGCCCAGCATGCGCGCCCGAGGTGCCGGGTGGATCGTCAACCTCTCCTCGCGCCTGGCCGGCCCCCGGGTCGGCCCGCCGTACGACCCGCACCCGCTGCTCGGGTCGGTCCTCTACGGGGCGACCAAGGCGGCCATCGACCGGCTCAGCACGGGCGCCGCCATGGAGCTGTACGACGACAACATCGCCGTGAACACCCTGGCCCCCAACCGCGGCGTGGCCACCGAGAACGCGCAGCGCGCCGTCCCCGGCTGGCCCTCGGAGCCCGAGGAGACGATGGCGGAGGCGAACCTCCTCCTCTGCACCGCCGATCCGCGGCAGCTGACCGGCCGAGTGGCGTTCTCCCTGGGCCTGATCAAGGAGTTCGACCGTCCGGTGCGGACCCTCGACGGCGCCACCCTCGTCGCGGGGTGGCAGCCCGACGACATCGACGCCGAGTCGATCCTCCCCGACCACCTGGTCTTCAACCCCGCACCTCCGGTGCCCCAGGCCCTGCTCCGGGGAGCGGACTCATGAGCGGCGACCTCTCGGCCCTGCTCGGTCTCGAGGGACGGGTCGCGCTGGTCACCGGCGCCGGCAACGGCATCGCCCGCGCGACGGCGCTGCGCCTGGCGGCGGCCGGGTGCGACGTCGCGGTGGTGGACATCAACGCCGACGACGCGGCCCGCACCGTCGAGGAGGTCCGTGAGCACGGACGCCGAGCGGTGGCGATCCAGGCCGACGTCACCGACCCGGCTGCGCCCACCCGCATGGTGGCCGAGGCGTGTGCCCGGCTCGGCGACATCTCGGTCGCGGTCAACGTCGCCGGGGGCACCGCGGGGGTGAACAAGCCGCTGCTGGACCTGACCCTCGAGGAGTGGCGCCGCCCGATGGCCCTCAACCTGGACTCGACGTTCCTCTCGGTCCAGGCCGAGGCGATCGCGAT
>NZ_JANINT010000451.1 GCF_024509035.1 Nocardioides sp.
GGGTGGTCGGCCCACACCCAGAAGAGCGCCCCGAGGCTGTGCTCGTCGGCCCAGGTGAGGTAGCTGTCGACGTACCCCTGCTCCGACCCCTTCTCGGACCCCTTCGCGGGGTTGCGGGCACCGAGCTCGGAGGTGAGCACCGGGACGGTCTCGGCGATCGGCCCGAGCACGTCGTCCCAGCAGGCCTCGTCCTTGCAGTCCTTGAAGTCGTAGGAGTGGAACGCCGCGATGAGCTGGTCGTCGTCGGGCGCGAACTCCAGCCAGTGGCTGAGGTCGTTGGCGTAGTCGAGTCCGCCGAGCAGGATCGGCTGCTCGGCCCCGGCGTCGCGGATCGTGCTGACCACCGCCGCCATCCCCTGCACGGGGAAGGTGACCTGGCCCATGCTCGCGCTCTGGTCGTCCTCCACCGGGGCCTGGCAGCCGCCGTCGCGCCAGCACGGCCAGGTCAGGTCGAACAGGAAGTCCTGGCCGCCGGCGCTGTACCGCGAGTACGGCTCGTTGAACGCGTCGAAGAGCACGGAGGGGTTGTCGTGGTAGGCCGTCGCGACGGAGGTCCAGAACGCGATCGACTCGGAGTCGGGCATCGCCAGGTTGCCGAACTCGGGCTGCCCGATGCGCTTGCGGCTGTGCAGGTCGAGGATGACGACGATGCCGGCGCGGTTGAGCGCCGTCACGAAGCCGTGCACCTGGGCGCGGTAGCCCTCGACCGTGCGCTCCTGGTACTGGTCGCTGACGGGGGCGCCGCGGGTGCCGAGCCAGCAGTCCTGGTTGAGGGGGAGTCGGACGGTGTTGGCTCCCCAGTCCCGGATCGCCTCGGCCTCGGCGGTCGCAGGGTCGCGGGCCGCGACGTTGTCCAGCGCGGAGTAGCCCCAGCCCTGCGCGCAGGCGTACTCGAAGCTGCTCCAGTTGACCCCGCGCGGGACGAAGTCCCGGCCGCTGCGCGCATCGACGATGCGGTTGCCGTCGACCACGGGGTGTGCCGCTCCGGTCTCGACGGGGACGCCCGACGCCGTCGGCGTGCGCAGCTGCAGGTAGAGGAGGGCGCCGGCGAGCAGCGCCACGACGACCGCCAACACGATCCAGCGCGCCTGGTGTCGGACGTGCAGCAGCATGGAAGGCCCCCCTCTCCGGCGTCATCGTACGGTCCGTGGGGGCGGCTATGTTGGCCGAATGAGTGAGACCGTCTTCACCTACGCCGCGCCCGCCCTCAAGTTCGGTCCCGGTGCCTCCGGCGAGGTCGGGCACGATCTCGCGTCGTACGGCGCGCGCCGGGTGCTGCTGGTCACCGACCCCGGGGTCGCGGCGACCGGCCACCCCGCTCGGATCGCCGAGCAGGTGGCGAGACGCGGCATCGAGGTGACGACCTACGACCGGGTCCGCGTCGAGCCGACCGACGCCTCGATGGCCGAGGCGATCGACTTCGCGCGCGACGCCGGCCCCTTCGACGCGATCGTCGCGGTCGGTGGCGGGTCGTCGATCGACACCGCCAAGGCCGTCAACCTCCTGACCACCAACCCCGGCGAGCTCATGGACTACGTGAACGCGCCGGTCGGCAAGGCGCTCGCCCCCACGCAGCCGCTGCTGCCGCTCGTCGCGATCCCGACCACCACCGGCACCGGCGCGGAGAGCACCACGATCTGCGTGCTCGACGTGCTCGCGCTCCAGGTCAAGACCGGGATCAGCCACCCGCGCCTGCGCCCCACGCTCGCGGTCGTCGACCCCGACCTGACCCTCAGCCAGCCCGCGACCGTCACCGCGGCCGCCGGCATGGACATCGTCTGCCACGCCCTCGAGAGCTACACCGCGCGGTGGTACGGCGACTTCGACGCCAAGGCCCCCGAGCAACGGGTGCCCTACTGCGGTGCCAACCCGATCGCCGACCTGTGGTCGGAGAAGGCGCTCTCGCTGATCGCGGGCGCCTTCCGCCGCGCCGTCCGCGACGGCTCCGACCGGGCCGCGCGCGAGCAGATGGCGATGGCGGCGACCTTCGCCGGACTCGGCTTCGGCAACGCCGGCGTGCACATCCCGCACGCCAACGCCTACCCGATCGCCGGTCGGGTCCGTGACTTCCGGCCCGAGGGCTACCCCGACGAGGCGATCGTGCCGCACGGCATGGCCGTGTCGCTGACGGCGCCGGCTGCCTTCCGGTTCACCTTCGACGCGGCGCCCGAGCGACACGTGCGGGCCGCCCGGCTGCTCGACCCCGAGGTGCCCGAGGGGCCCGATGCGCTGCCGCGGGCCCTGGCGGCCCTGATGCGCGACATCGGCATCCCCAACGGCCTGGCGGCCGTGGGGTACGCCGACGGCGACGTCGACGACCTGGTCGCCGGAGCGCAGCAGCAGCAGCGGCTGCTGGCGACCGCGCCGAAGAGTCCCACCGCAGAGGACCTGGCGTCGGTCTTCCGCGACTCGATGGAACACTGGTGACGTGTCGCTCACCTCGTCCGACCCGGCCGTCTCCGACCTCGTCGAGGAGCTGCGGCGCCGGGACGTCTCGGACGTCGACGACTCCACGCTGACCCGGGCGCTCTACTCCTCCGACGCCTCGCTCTACCGCGTCGTGCCGCAGGTCGTGGTGCGACCCCGCCACCGCGACGAGCTGCTGGCACTGGTCGACGCCGCGCACGCGACCGGTGCGCCGCTCACGATGCGCGGTGCCGGCACGTCGATCGCCGGCAACGCCGTCGGCACCGGCATCGTGGTCGACACCGTGCGCCACCTCAACCAGGTCGTCTCGATCGACCCCGAGGCCAGGACGGCGGTCGTGCAGCCCGGGGTCGTGCACGCGGATCTCCAGCGCGCGGCGGCGCCGTACGGGCTGCGGTTCGGGCCCGACCCGTCCACGCACACCCGCTGCACGATCGGCGGGATGATCGGCAACAACGCCTGCGGCTCGCGCGCGCTCGGCTACGGCCGCACGGTCGACAACGTCGTGGCGATGGACGTCGCCTACGGCCCGGGTGCCACCGACGTCGAGGCGCGGCTCGGGGCCCTCGTCGACGCGCACCTGGCCCACGTGCGGACCGCCTTCGGTCGCTTCACCCGCCAGGTCAGCGGCTACTCGCTGGAGCACCTGCTGCCCGAGAACGGCCGCAGCGTCGACCGGTTCCTGGTCGGGTCGGAGGGCACGCTCGCGGTCGTCCAGGAGGCGACCGTCCGTCTCGTCCAGGACGAGGCCGAGCGCTGGCTGGTGCTCCTCGGCTACCCGACGATGGCCGAGGCCGCCGACGCGGTGCCCGCACTCCTCGCCGCGTGCGACGGCCGGATGATCGCCTGCGAGGGCCTCGACGCCCGCATCGTCGACCTGGTGCGCGCCCGCGGCAACGCCGTGCCCGAGCTGCCGGCGGGTGCGGGCTGGCTCTTCGTCGAGCTGGCCGGCGCGGAGGCCGAGTCGCTCGCCGCCCGGGTGGTCGCCGAGGCCGGCGCCCTCGGCCACCGGGTCGTGCTGGACCCCGCGGAGGCCGCCGCGCTCTGGCGGATCCGCGAGGACGGCGCCGGTCTCGCCGCGCGCAGCCTCGCGCGACCCGCCTACTCCGGCTGGGAGGACGCCGCCGTCCCGCCTGAGCGGCTCGGCGCCTGGCTGCGCGACTTCGACGAGCTGCTGCGCGAGCACGACCTCGACGGGGTCCCCTACGGACACTTCGGCGACGGCTGCGTCCACGTGCGCATCGACTTCCCGTTCCAGGTCGACGGCGTCGACGGCCCCCGCCGCTTCCGCGACTTCCTGACCGCCTCCGCTCTCAAGCTGCGCGACCACGGTGGCTCGCTGTCCGGCGAGCACGGCGACGGCCGCGCCCGCTCGGAGCTGCTGCCGCTGATGTACGACGCGGAGTCGCTGCGGCTCTTCGCGGCCGTGAAGGAGATCTGCGACCCGACCAACCTGCTCAACCCGGGCAACATCGTCGACCCCGCCCCTCTCGACGCCGACCTGCGCCCCGCGCGGGCGCGTCCGGCGATCCCGCTGGCGGGTGCGGTCCACCGGTGCACGGGCGTCGGCAAGTGCGTGGCGCCGACGACCAACGGCGTGATGTGCCCGTCCTACCTGGCGACGCGGGAGGAGAAGGACTCCACCCGCGGCCGGTCGCGGGTGCTCCAGGAGGCACTCGACGGCGAGCTCGTGCACGGCCTCGCCGACCCGGCGGTCCACGAGGCCCTCGACCTCTGCCTGGCCTGCAAGGGCTGTGCGTCGGACTGCCCGACCGGCGTCGACATGGCGACCTACAAGGCCGAGGCGCTGCACGCGACCTACGACGGACCGGACGGCAAGCGCCGTCCGCGCAGCCACTACCTGCTCGGGCGACTGCCGAAGTGGGCCCGGCTCGCCGCGCCCGTCGCGCCGGTCGCCAACGCGATGATGCGGCTCGGCCCGGTCGCCCGGCTGGCCAAGGCCACCGCCGGCATCGACCAGCGCAGGTCGATCCCGGCGTTCGCGCCGCGCACGCTGCGGCGTACCACCGGCGTCCCCGAGGTGGTGCCGGACGTCTGGATCTGGGCCGACTCCTTCACCGACCACTTCTTCCCGGCCAACGCCCTGGCGGCGATCCGGTTCCTCGAGTCGGTGGGCGTCACCGCTCGGGTGATCCGCGACGACGCCTGCTGCGGGCTGACGTGGGTGACCACCGGCCAGCTCGACGAGGCCCGGGCGATCATGACGAAGACCGCCCGCACCCTGCGGTCGTACGTCGAGTCCGGCGTGCCGGTCGTGGGGCTCGAGCCGTCGTGCCTCGCGACGCTGCGCAGCGACCTGCCCGAGATGACCGGGCAGCACCTCGACGTGCTGACGTTCGCCGAGCTGCTCGAGCGGCTCGACGTGCCGCTGCCGTCGCTGGCGGGCGTCGAGGTCGTCGCGCAGCCGCACTGCCACCACGCGTCGATCCTCGGCTGGGCCGCGGACAAGCGGTTGCTGCAGAAGGCCGGTGCCACCGTCACCCAGGTGGCCGGGTGCTGCGGCCTGGCGGGCAACTTCGGCATGGAGAAGGGCCACTACGAGGTGTCGGTCGCCGTCGCCGAGACCCACCTGCTGCCGGCGGTGCGCTCGCACCCCGAGGCCGTGGTGCTCGCCGACGGCATGTCGTGCCGGGTGCAGCTCGACGACCTCGCCCAGGTCCCGACGATGCACCTCGCCGAGCTGCTGGCTTCTAGGCTGGAAGCGTGAACCCGAAGCACCGCCGACTCGTCATCCCGATCGCCCTGGCGGCGCTGCTCGTCATCGTCGTGATCGCGGCGGTGATCTGATGGCGGAGCCGCTGCTCCGGGCTCTCAACCGGATGCGCGACCACCTCCTCGACCCCGACGCGCTGGTGAAGGCCGTGGCGTCCGGACGGCAGAAGGGCACCCAGCCGACCTGGCGGCGCGCCGAGCTGCGCTATGTCGACCTCAAGGCCGGCCGGCACCTGCAGGTCACGACGTACGACCAGACCCAGGCGCACACCGCCAACCACGCGGTCGGAAAGGCCGCCCGCGACGCCGTGGACGCGCTGCTCGACGAGCCCTTCGGCAACTGGCACGTCGAGACCACGACCCAGAGCCACCAGGTGCGGGTCACGAAGAAGCTCGAGGCCGTCGTGCACACCGCCGAGCGCACCGAGCCGGTCGAGATCGAGCGCGCCCACGACCGCGACAAGGCCCGGCTGCTGCCCGAGGACGACCCGGTCTTCGTCGCCCTCGGCATCTCCGACGAGTCCGGCCGGCTCAAGCCGAGCCGCCAGGCGAAGTACCGCCAGGTCGAGGAGTTCCTGCGGCTGCTGGACGCCTCGATCACCGAGGCGCTCGAGAAGGGGCACCTGCGTCGGCCGACCGACGAGGACCCGCTGCGCATCGTCGACCTCGGCTGCGGCAACGCCTACCTGACCTTCGCGGCCGAGCGGTTCCTCAGCGGCGTGCGCGGGCTGCCGGTGCGGCTGATCGGCGTGGACGTCAAGGAGCAGTCGCGCGAGCACAATGCGGCGGTCGCCGAGCGGCTCGGCGTGCACGCGGAGTTCGTGGTCGGCTCCATCGGCGGGGTCGAGCTCGACCCGGCGCCGGAGGTCGTCCTCGCCCTGCACGCGTGCGACACCGCCACCGACGAGGCGCTCGCCCGGTCGGTGGCCTGGGGCGCCCAGCTGGTGCTGGCCGCGCCCTGCTGCCACCACGACATCGCCGCCCAGCTGCGCCGGTCGCCGACGCCCTCGCCGTACGCGATGATCACCCGCCACGGCATCCTCCGCGAGCGGCTGGCCGACACCCTCACCGATGCGCTGCGCGCCTCGTTGATGCGCCAGCAGGGCTACCGCGTCGACGTCGTGCAGTTCGTCGAGAGTCAGCACACCCCGCGCAACACCATGCTGCGCGCCGTCCGCACCGGCTCGCCGGTGAAGGGTGGTTCGGTGCGCAAGGAGTACGACGACCTCGTCGACACCTGGGGCATCGACCCCGCCCTGGCCCGGCTGCTCGACGCGCGCTGATGCTCGACCGGGTCCTCGGCCTCGCGTCGGCGGTCTCGATCGGGATCGGCACGCTCGCCGGACCGGCCGACCCGGGCTCGAGGGTCGACCTCCGGTTCGACGACCCCGCGATCGTCGAGTCCAGTGGCCTGGTCGTCGCCGGTGGGCTGTTCGTCACCGTGAACGACTCCGGTGACAGCGGCCGGATCTTCGTCGTCGACGGGGCGGGTGCGACCGTGGGCACGACCTCCTGGGCCGACGACCCGGTGGACGTCGAGGCGCTCGCGCCCGCCGGCCCCCGGGCGGTGTGGGTCGGCGACATCGGCGACAACGGGGCCGACCGCGACTCCGTGGAGGTGCTCCGGGTGCCCTACGGCCGCGGCGACCGGACGGTCGACCCGGCGGCGTACACGCTGGTCTACCCCGACCACGGACACGACGCCGAGACCCTGCTCGCCCACCCGCGCACCGGCCAGCTGTTCGTGGTCACCAAGAACATCTTCGGCGGCACCGTCTACGCGGCGCCCCGGCGGCTGTCCGCCGACCGCCCCAACCGGCTGCGTCCGGTGGCCGACTCGCTCGCCATCGCGACCGACGGTGCGTTCCTGCCCGACGGGCGGCACTACCTGGTGCGCGACTACGGCTCGGCTGCCGTCTACACCTTCCCCGACCACGAGCGGGTCGCGTCGTTCCGGCTGCCCGACCAGCGGCAGGGAGAGGGCCTCGCGGTCGCGCCGGACGGGTCGGTGCACGTGAGCACCGAGGGGCAGCACAGCGCGGTGCTGGACGTGGACCTGCCACCCGCGGTCGTGAAGGCGCTGCGACCACCAGCGCCCGCGCCGTCGACGCAGCCCTCGCCCGCCGTCTCGGAGCCGGCGGCTTCGCCGGACGCGGAGGACGAGGATGGGGACGGGGACGGCGCTCCGGTCTGGCCCTGGGTGCTCGGCGGGGTGGTCGTCCTCGGGTTTGTCGGAGCGGTCGCGCGGCTACTGACGCGCCATGGCGCGGCTGCGTAGGACCTCGCCCGACCAGCCGGGGTGGACCCGGCGCCGGGCCGGCTCGGGGTTCGTCTACCTCGACGAGCACGGTGCCCGCCTGCCCGAGGAGGACGCCCAGCGCGTGCGCGACCTCGTCATCCCACCGGCATGGAAGGACGTCTGGGTCACGCCGTACGCCAACGGCCACCTGCAGGCCGTCGGCACCGACGACGCCGGACGCCGGCAGTACCTCTACCACCCCGACTGGCGCGCCCGGCGCGACGCCGAGAAGTTCGACCGGATGCTGGAGTTCGGCAAGGCGCTCACCAAGGCGCGCGAGCTCATGGTGCGCGACCTCGGTCTCGAGGGCATGCCGCTGGAGCGCGCCTGCGCTGCCGCCGTACGGCTGCTCGACCTGGGCTACTTCCGCATCGGCAACGACGTCTACGCCGACACCAACGGCTCGTTCGGGTTGACGACCCTCGAGCGTCGCCACGTCCGGCGCCGGCAGGACCGGCTGGTGTTCGCGTTCGTCGGCAAGTCCGGCGTCGAGCACCGCATCGAGATCGACGACGCCGTGGTGGTCGAGGCGATCGAGATCATGCGGCGCCGACGTGGGATGGACGACCGGCTGCTCGCCTACAAGCTCGGGCGGGGTTGGCGGTCGGTGCTGCCCGAGCTCGTCAACGAGTACGTGCGCTCCTCGACCGGTGTCGAGGCCACCGCCAAGGACTTCCGCACCTGGCACGCCACCGTGCTGGCCGCCGCAGCCCTGGCCGAGACGCCGGAGCCCGGGCACTCGGCGGCCTCGCGCAAGCGTGCCGTGGCCGGCGCGATGAAGGAGGTCTCCTCGTTCCTCGGCAACACCCCGACACTGGCGAAGTCCTCGTACGTCGACCCGCGCGTGATCGACGCCTACGAGGAGGGCCGCACCATCGCGCGCGCCACCGGCCGTAGGTTCGACACCCCCGACGAGAGGCAGGCCGCCCTCGAACGTGCGACGCTGAAGCTGCTCAAGGAGGCGTGAGGCTGATGCAGATCACCGCCGTGCACGGCGACATCACCGACCAGCGGGTGGACGCGATCGTCAACGCGGCCAACAGCGCGATGCGCGGCGGCGGAGGCGTCGACGGCGCCATCCACCGGGCCGGCGGACCGGCCGTGCTCGAGGACTGCATCGCGCGGTTCCCGCACGGGCTGCCGACCGGCGACGCCGGCTGGACCACCGCCGGTGACCTGCCCGCGCGGTGGGTGATCCACGTCGTGGGTCCCAACCGGCACGCGGGTCAGACGGACCGGTCGCTGCTGCTGTCGTGCTACCGCCGCGCGCTCGAGGTGGCCGACGAGCTCGGCGCGGCCACGATCGCGTTCCCGCTGATCTCGGCAGGCGTCTACGGCTGGCCCAAGGACGACGCGATCGCCGCTGCCCTCGAGGTCCTGCGCTCCGTCGACACCGCCGACACCGCCGTCACCGAGGCCCGCATCGTGGCCTTCGACGCCCCGACCTACGAGATGGTCCGAGCCGCCCTCGACGTCGAGTCGTGACTTCTGACAGTTGAGTCGGGGGTCGTGGCGGTCGGGTCCGGCACGACGTACCGGAACTCCCGACTCGACCTGCAGAACTCCCGACTCAACGTGGGTGCGAGTCGAAGGGGCCGGTCGGGGCGAAGGCGAGGTCGGCGAAGCGCTGGCCGATGAGGCGGTGGGTGGCTGCGTCGGGGTGGAGGGCGTCGGGCAGCGGCAGCCGGTCGTGGTCGGCCTGGCCGAAGAGCTCGCGTCCGTCGAGGTAGTGCAGGTGCGGATCGGTCTCGGCGCGCTGGGCCACGACCCGCGCCAGGGCGTCGCGGATCGTCGTGAGCGTCAGGCGGCCGGCGGCGACCTCGGCCGGGTCGCCCGCGGCCGTGAACGACAGCCGCCCCTCGGCGAGCGCGGACATGTCGGGCGCGCTGGGACCGGGCGTCTCCTCGTGGATCGGGCAGAGGATCGGCGCGACCACGAGCAGTGGCGTGGTGGGGTGACCCTCGCGGATCGTGTCGAGGAAGCCGTGGACCGCCGGGCCGAAGGCCCGCATCCGCATCGCGTCGTTGTTGACGATGTTGATGCCGATCTTGACGCTGACGACGTCAGCGGGGACGTCGCGCATCGTGCGCGCGGTGAACGGGTCGAGCAGCATGCCGCCGCCGAACCCCAGGTTGACCAGGTCGACGCCACCGGCCGCGGCGGCGAGGGCCGGCCACGTGGTCGACGGGCTCGCGGCGTTGGAGCCGTGGCTGATCGAGCTGCCGTGGTGGAGCCAGACGCGTCGGCCCGGGTCCGGCACCGGCTCGACGGGCGCGTCCGTGCGCAGCGCCACGAGCTCGGTCGTCTCGTCGTGCGGCAGCCAGATCTCGACGTCCTTGAGACCGTCGTCGAGGCCGTCCACCCGAAGCGTCCCGGGCCGGCCGGGGGTGAGCTCGGAGCGCCCGCTCATCATGTCGATCGCGAGGGTGTGGCCCCCTGCCACGCTGCCCTGCGCCCTCAGCTGCCCGTCCACCAGCGCGTCGTAGATCCCGTCGGGGCGCGGTGGCGCACCGGCGTACACGCGCTTGGTCGGCACCGTGTCGAGCTCGACGACCGTGGCGCGGGTGTGCAACGCCAGGCGTACGCCGGCGGGCTGGGCCTCCGACATCAGCAGCTGGCCGTCGCGGCTCTGGGACCGCGCCCACGCCGGCAGCCGGTGGGGGAGCAAGCCGGCCGCGGTGCGCTCGAGCTCGAGGGCGCCGCGCACCAGGTCGGGGGTGATCGGGGTGGTGATCATGACGAGGACCAGCTCCTCAGCAGGAGGTCGAGGGCGTCGAGGGTCCGGACCCAGGACTCCTCGGGCGGGGGTTGGCTGTGATCGAACGAGCCGGCGAGCTCGAGGCTGACGAACCCGTGGAAGACGCTGCCGAGGAGTCGGACGGCGTGGACCTCGTCGGCGTCGTCGAGGTCGTAGGCGCGCAGCACGGCGCGACTGAGCTCGGCGTGTCGAGGACCGGCGCTCGTCGCCGCGGTCTCGGGATCGAGGCGGTGGCGCATGGCGTCGTAGCGGCCCGGGTGCTCGGTGGCGTAGTCGCGGTAGACACCTCCCAGCGCGACCAGGGCGTCCTTGCCCGCGCGACCCGCGAGCGCCTCGGACCCGCGGTCGGCGAGCTCCTCGAGCGCGAGCAGCGCGATGCGGGTGCGCAGGTCCTCGGAGCCGCGCACGTGGGAGTAGAGGCTGGCGGTCTTGACGCCGAACCGGCGGGCGAGCTCCGACACGGTCACCGCGTCGAAGCCCGCCTCGTCGGCGAGCTCTGCTCCCGCCAGCACCAGCCGCTGCTGGTTGAGACCCACTCGGGCCACGTCGTCACCGCCTCGCGATACCTACAATGTGTAGGAAAGTTACCACGAGGCGTAGGTAACTCCCGATCGGGAGGTCAGAGGCGCTCGATCACCCAGTCGATGCAGTGGGTCAGCGCCTCGACGTCCGCGGGGTCGACGGCGGGGTACATCGCGATCCGCAGCTGGTTGCGGCCGAGCTTGCGGTACGGCTCGGTGTCGACCACGCCGTTGGCGCGCAGCACCGCGGCGATCCGCGTGGCGTCGATCGCGTCGTCGAAGTCGATCGTGCCGATCACCAGCGAGCGGTGGTCGGGGTCGGCGACGTAGGGGAACGCGTGCGGCGACTTCTCCGCCCAGGTGTAGAGCGTGTCCGAGGACTCCGTCGTCCGCGCGACCATGCCGGCGAGCCCGCCCTGGGCGTTCATCCAGTCCAGCTGCTCGGCCATGAGGAACAGCGTCGCGACCGCCGGGGTGTTGTAGGTCTGGTTCTTCGCGGAGTTGTCGATCGCGGTCGGCAGGTCGAAGAACGCCGGGATGTGCCGGCCCGACGCGGCGACCGCGGCGGCCCGGTCGAGGGCGGCGGGGGAGAACAGCGCGATCCAGAGCCCGCCGTCGGAGGCGAAGCACTTCTGCGGGGCGAAGTAGTAGACGTCCGACTCGCTGACGTCCACCGGCAACCCGCCGGCCCCCGAGGTGGCGTCGATCAGCACGAGGGCGTCGTCGGCCGCGCCGGCGGGCCGCACGACCGGCGCCATCACGGCGGTCGAGGTCTCGTTGTGCGCCCAGGCGTAGACGTCGACGCCGTCCTCGGCAACGGCGACCGGCCGCGAGCCGGGGTCGGAGGCGATCACGGACGGGTCGGCCAGCCAGGGGGCAGCAGCGGCCGCCTTCGCGAACTTCGAGGAGAACTCCCCGAACGACAGGTGCTGGCTCTTCTCCCGGATGAGCCCGTAGGTCGCGATGTCCCAGAACGCGGTGGCCCCACCGTTGCCGAGCACGACCTCGTAGCCCTCCGGCAGTGAGAACAGCTCGGCCAACCCGGTGCGCACCCGGCCGACCAGCTCGCGCACCGGCGCCTGGCGGTGCGACGTACCCATCAGGGAGGCGCCGGTCGCGGCCAGCGCGTCGAGGTGCGAGGTCTGGATCTTCGACGGACCGGCGCCGAACCGACCGTCGGCGGGGAGGAGCTCGCGGGGGATCTGCAACGCGTCGGTCATGACTGGCCTTCCGTGTGGTCGAGGTGGCGCTCGCTGACGACGCTGTCGGCGGCCCCTATTGTGTCACTCACATCATTCGGCCCACTCGGGGGAGACAGATCATGAGCACCACGCAGCCGCCTGCCCGCACCGGCGCCCAGACCGCCCTGATGGCGCTCGGTGCCCTGCTGATGATCGGCGGCCTCGTGTGCGTCGTGCTCGGCTTCGCCGGGTTCGGCAGCGACGACGACCTGAACCAGGGCACGGTCGGCGCCGACCTCGGGCTCTTCGCCGGTGGCGGCCTCGCCATGGTGGTGGGGCTCGGCATCATCGGGTTCACCCGGGCCCGGGCGCTCATGGGCAGGGGCGGCTACGCCCGGGTCACCTATGAGCAGGGGATCGCCCCTGGCGGCTCCGGCTCCGGCGGCCGCTTCTGCTCCAGCTGCGGCCGAGCGACCTCACCGTCCGCGCGGTTCTGCGACTCCTGCGGGGCGGCCGTTGGCTGAGCTGCAGATCCGCCGGGTCGGCTACGGCCACCCGGACGCGCTCCGACTGATCGCCGAGGTCCAGGCGGAGTACGTCGTCCGCTACGGCGGGCCCGACGAGACCCCGCTCGACCCGCTCATGTTCGAGCCACCCGAGGGCAGCTTCTTCGTCGGCTACCTCGACGCTCGCCCGGTCGCGACCGGCGCCTGGCGTCGCTCGGGGGTGGAGGCCTTCGGCAGCACCGCCACCGTCGAGGTCAAGCGCATGTACGTCGCTCCCGCTGCGCGGGGGCGGGGGATCGCCCGCCGGATGCTCGCCCACCTCGAGGCCACGGCCGCCGCCGTCGGCGCCGAGGTGGTCGTGCTGGAAACGGGTCTTCGCCAGCCCGAGGCGATCGCGCTCTACGAGTCGAGCGGTTACGTCCCCGTGTCCGGGTTCGGCTACTACAAGGACGCGCCGCTGTCGCGCTGCTTCGGCCGGCCACTGCCCGCCGGGCGTCCCACCACCACGTAGCGCTCCTCGTCGATGGTCGTGCCCCAGTAGGCGCGATCGGGCAGCGGGCGGTGGTCCGCCTCGAGGTCGCTCTCCCGAGATGTCACCCGGTCGACTCGAGGCCCCGGGCCAGCTGCGCTGGGTGTGACGAACCGGGTGTGACGAACTGGGCGTCGGCGATCCTGCGGAACGCCTGCGCGGCCGGTGGTCTAGACCTACGATTCCTGATCGTGCGTCTCGGACTGAACCGGCTCATCGCCGTCCTCGTGGCCCCGCTCCTCGCCCTGGCCGTGGTGGCGGCCGTGGCGGCTGCGCCGGCCATCGCGGACGTGGAGGACTACGCGTCGTACGAGGCGCCGGTGCGGTGCCACACGAAGCCCAAGCCCGGCACGGTGGCCCTCGGCCGCTGGGTCGCACGGCAGTACGGCGGCGGGTGGCTCGGCTTCGGTCGGGACTGCTCGAAGAAGAACGGCCCGACGTCGGAGCACCAGACCGGTCAGGCCTTCGACTGGGCCCTGGACGCCACGAGCCGGCGCGATCGCCGCACCGCGGACCGCCTGATGGAGCGGCTCTTCGCCACCGACCGGCGTGGCAACGAGGACGCGCTGGCGCGCCGGATGGGCGTGATGTACCTGATCTGGGACGACCAGATGTTCCCGGCGTGGAACGGGTTCGAGCCCGAGCCCTACCTGTCGTCGAGCTGCAAGTCCCGACGCAAATGCTCGCCCACGCTGCGCCACCGCGACCACGTGCACGTGTCGCTCACGCGCCAGGGAGCGCGCGGCCTGACGAGCTGGTACGACGGGCGGCTCTGACGCCCGCCGCACCAGCGGGTCGGCACGGCTTCAGTCGTGGCGCCACCTGGGCTTCCAGCCCGGGACCTCGGTGGCCGGCCGCGACGACGGGCCGGTGTAGATGGCGGAGGGCCGGATCAGCCGCCCGGTGCGCTTCTGCTCGAGGATGTGCGCCGACCAGCCGCCCGTGCGGGCGCAGGTGAACATCGAGGTGAACATGTTGGCCGGCACCTCGGCGAAGTCGAGGACGATCGCGGCCCAGAACTCGACGTTGGTCTCCAGGACGCGGTCGGGGCGCCGCTCGCGCAGCTCGGCGAGGGCCGCCTGCTCCAACGCCTCGGCGACCTCGTAGCGCGGAGCGGCGAGCTCCTTCGCCGTACGCCGCAGCACGCGGGCGCGGGGGTCCTCGGCGCGGTAGACGCGGTGGCCGAAGCCCATCAGGCGCTCACCCTGGTCGAGCAGCTCCTTGACGTAGGGCCGCGCGTCGCCGCGCTTCTCGACATCCTCGATCATGCCGAGCACCCGGGAGGGGGCGCCGCCGTGCAGGGGGCCGCTCATGGCGCCGATCGCGCCGGAGAACGCAGCCGCCACGTCGGCACCGGTCGAGGTGATCACGCGTGCGGTGAACGTCGAGGCGTTCATGCCGTGCTCGGCCGCCGAGGACCAGTAGGCGTCGATGGCGTGGGCCTGCTTGGGGTCGGCCTCGCCCTTCCAGCGGATCAGGAACTTCTCGGCCAGCGTCGCGCCCTTGTCGACCTCGGTCTGGGGGACGACGGGCTGGTGCAGACCACGAGCGGACTGCGCGGCGTAGGACAGCACCATGACCGCGACGCGCGACAGGTCGGCGCGGGCCTGCTCGTCGGTGATGTCGTAGCTCGCGCGGAAGCCGAACGCCGGCGCGAGCATCGCGATCGCTGCCTGGACGTCGACGCGGACGTCGCCGGTGTGGACCGGGATGTTGTAGGCCTCCGCGGGCGGGAGGCCCGGGTCGTACTCACCGTCGATGAGCAGGCCCCAGACGTTCTCGAACGGGACGCGGCCGACGAGCTCCTCGATGTCCACGCCGCGGTAGCGCAGCGCCGAGCCCTCCTTGTCCGGCTCCGCGATCTCCGTCTCGAAGGCGACGACGCCCTCCAGCCCGTGGTGCACCTCGGTCATGGGACTCCTTCACTGAATCTGCGCTGGGTGTGCGCTGGTCCGAGCGCGAGATGCCGTTCCGGCTCCCGCGTCCGGCGCCCGAGGCATTGTGCACCGGGCCGCGACTAGGGTCGAGGGCATGTCACACCTCGATCTGGCTGCACTGCGTGAGGAGTATGCCCGGGCGGGCCTCGACGAATCCGACCTGGCCCCCGACCCGGTGGTGATGTTCGACAGATGGATGGGGGAGGCGCACGACGCCATCCGCCACGACGCGAACGCGATGGTGCTCAGCACGGTCGGCCCCGACCAGTTCCCGGCGTCGCGGGTCGTGCTGCTCAAGGGTGTCTCCGAGGACGGCTTCGTGTTCTTCACCAACACCGCCTCGGCGAAGGGCGCCGAGCTGGCGGCCAACCCGCGCTGCTCGCTGCTGTTCCCCTGGCACCCGCTGGAGCGGCAGGTCCGTGTCGACGGAGTCGCCACGCCGCTGCCGCGGGCAGAGGTGGAGGCGTACTTCTCCTCGCGTCCCCGCGCCTCCCAGCTCGGGGCCTGGGCCTCCCACCAGTCGCAGGTGGTCTCCGGCCGGGCCGAGCTCGAGACGGCCTTCACCCACGCGCAGGAGCGGTTCCCCGGCGACACCCCGATCCCGGTGCCGGACGAGTGGGGTGGCTACACCGTCCGTCCCGAGCGCGTGGAGTTCTGGCAAGGCCGGCCCGGCCGCATGCACGA
>NZ_JANINT010000452.1 GCF_024509035.1 Nocardioides sp.
GGTCGACCCGGTGCTCGAGGGCATCGCCCGCGCCAAGCAGGACGTGCTCGACCGCGGCGCCGACTACCCGGTGCTGCCGCTCCTGGTCCACGGTGACGCGGCCTTCGCCGGTCAGGGCGTGGTCGCCGAGACGCTCAACCTCTCCCAGCTGCGTGGCTACCGCACCGGCGGCACGATCCACCTGGTCGTCAACAACCAGGTCGGCTTCACCACCTCCCCCGGCTCGTCGCGCTCCTCGCTCTACTGCACCGACGTCGCGCGGATGGTGCAGGCGCCGATCTTCCACGTCAACGGCGACGACCCCGAGGCGTGCATCCGGGTGGCGCGGCTGGCGTTCGAGTACCGCCAGGCGTTCAACAAGGACGTCGTCATCGACCTCGTCTGCTACCGCCGTCGCGGCCACAACGAGGGCGACGACCCGTCGTACACCCAGCCCCTCATGTACGACCTCATCGAGCAGAAGCGCTCGGTGCGCAAGCTCTACACCGAGTCGCTGATCGGTCGTGGCGACATCACGATCGAGGAGGCCGAGCAGGTCCTGCGCGACTACCAGCAGCAGCTGGAGCGCGTGTTCACCGAGGTCCGCGAGGCCAGCTCGCAGCCCTCGGAGTGGACCACGGTCCCCGACTACCCCGACAAGCCCGCCGGCGAGGCCAGGACCGCCATCGGACCCGAGGTGATGAAGCGGATCGCGGACGCGTACGTCACGCCGCCCGACGGCTTCACCGTGCACCCCAAGGTGATGCCGCAGCTGCAGCGCCGCGCCGCCGCCATCGCGGACGGCCCGATCGACTGGGGCACCGGCGAGATCCTGGCGTTCGGCTCGCTGCTCATGGAGGGCCGCCCGGTGCGCCTGGCGGGTCAGGACTCGCGCCGTGGCACGTTCGTCTCGCGCTTCGGCACGATCATCGACCGGGTCAACGCCGACGAGTGGACCCCCCTGACGTCGCTCACCGAGGACCAGGCGAAGTTCTACATCTACGACTCGCTGCTCTCCGAGTACGCCGCGCTCGGCTTCGAGTACGGCTACTCGGTGGCCCGTCCCGAGGCGCTGGTGCTGTGGGAGGCGCAGTTCGGCGACTTCGTCAACGGCGCCCAGACGGTGATCGACGAGTTCATCAGCTCCGGTGAGAGCAAGTGGCGCCAGCAGTCCGGCGTGGTGCTGCTGCTCCCCCACGGCTACGAGGGCCAGGGCGCCGACCACTCCTCGGCGCGCATCGAGCGGTTCATGACGATGGCGGCCGACGAGGCCTTCGTGGTCGCCCAGCCGTCGACCCCCGCGTCGTACTTCCACCTGCTGCGCCAGCACTCGCTCGGCGAGGAGCACCGGCCGCTGATCGTCTTCACCCCGAAGTCGATGCTCAAGCGCAAGGAGGCGGCCTCCCAGCCCGGCGACTTCACCGAGGGCACGTTCCGCCCGTTCATCAGCGACAGCCAGGCCGATGCCGACCAGGTGGACACGCTGCTGCTGTGCTCGGGCCGCGTCACCTGGGACCTCATGGTGGAGCGGGCCAAGCGCGAGGACGGCGGCCGCTTCGCGATCGCCCGGGTCGAGCAGCTCTACCCGCGCCCCGAGTCCGAGATCCGCGAGGAGATCGCCCGCTTCCCCAAGCTCAAGGCGGTCCGCTGGGTGCAGGACGAGCCGGCGAACATGGGTCCGTGGCCCCACTACCAGCTCAACGTGTGGCCCGACGTCGATGCCCAGGTCGAGCTGATCTCACGGCCGGAGTCGTCCTCCCCCGCGGTCGGCACGGTCAAGCGGCACACCGAGGAGCAGAAGGACCTCGTCGCGCGGGCGTTCGCCTGAGCGGTGTCGTCCGAGGAGCAGACGTTGTACTTCACCGATCGCGGCATCGAGGAGCTCGAGAAGCGCCGGGGTGACGAGGAGGTCACCCTGGCCTGGCTCGCCGAGCGGCTCCAGGAGTTCACCGACACCCACCCCGAGTTCGAGACGGCGGTGGAGCGCTTCGCCACCTGGCTCGCGCGCCTGGACGACCCCGAGGACTGACCTGTCGGTCGGAGCCGGCCGGGAGCGTCTCGCTCCACGAGGGCGCGGGTTCCGTCTGTCGGTGCGCTGCGGCAGGATGCCCGCATGGCCGAGCAGACGACCGAGCACTCCTCCCACGCGATCGACTACCCGCCCGCACCCTGGCACATGGTGGGCCAGCTGTGGCTCACGCTGTTCCGCCTGCGCGAGGCGGTCGACGAGCTGCGGCCCGCCGGCATCTACGGCGCCGCGTGGGTCAGCTACGAGCCGGGCAGCCCGCTGACCTACTCCGAGCTGCTCGTGGCCCGACCGATCAGCACCGACCGCCACGGCCGGCGGGTGAGCATCACCGACATCTGGGTCGACTCCCCCGCCTCGGTCGCCGGCGGGCGCGAGCTGTGGGCGATCCCCAAGGGGTTGTGCGACTTCGAGCTCGAGAGCGTCCACCGGGGTCCGCTGGCCACCACCGACTGGTCGGCCTCGCTCGGTCGCCGGCCGATCGCGAGCGCCACCTTCACCGACGTGTCGTCGGCGATGGTCCGAGTGCCCTTCAAGGGCGGCACCTGGCAGCCCGGCATCGACGACACCGACGGCGAGGAGCGCACCGCCACGCTCCAGGGCTCCGCCAAGGGGCTGCCGTGCCGCGGCCGGTGGGACTTCGCCGCCGACGGGCCGCTGGGCTGGTTGCGCGGGGCGCGTCAGCTCGCGTCGTTCCGCCAGGCCGACTTCCGGATGTCGTTCGGCTGAGCGAGCCATGCCCCGACGGATCGAGCCCGAGCCGGACGTCGTACGCCGGCTGGGCGCGATCGCGCTCGCGCTGCCCGACGCCCGCGAGGAGGACGCGTGGACCGGGGTGCGCTGGCGGGTGCGCTCGAAGACCTTCGCGCACGTCATGGTCGCCCAGGAGGGCTACGAGTCCGCCTACCGCGACATCACCGGCGACCCCGAGCCCCGCACCGTGCTGACCTTCCACGCGACCGGGGACGAGCTGCTGGCCCTCACCCACGCCGGCCTGCCGTTCTACAAGCCGCCGTGGTCGGGCACGATCGTCGGGCTCGTGCTCGACCAGGAGACCGACTGGGCCGAAGTGGCCGAGCTGATCACCGAGAGCTTCCGCTTGTGCGCTCCGCAGAAGCTCGCCCGGCTGGTCGACTGACCCACCGAGGACGTACGACGCGGCATGGTCCCGTCTGTCGCCGCTGCGTGAGGGTGACGCCGGGACCGTGCCGCGTCACTGATGGTGTGCCCCGTCACACCGGGGGTCGAACTCACCCGATCGGGTGGACTTTCATTCGTCGCGGTCCGCGCCGTGCTCGGCGGCGGCCTGGCGGGCGGAGTCGCGGATCTCGAAGACCTCCGTGGCGAAGCCTCCCACGGCGGAGGCGACATCGCGGACGGCACCGGTGACGATCGTCGCGACCTGCCCCGCGGCGGAGGCAGCAGCCTCGATCGTGCCCTGCACGGCGTCCTTGCGGATCTCGGACTTGGTCAGGTGGTCGCGCATGCCAGCAGTGTCACCTGCGCGCCCGCGGGTGGGAAGGGCCGTCCCAGACCTCGGCCGCCGCGCCTGACGCACTAGCCTGACGGCATGCTCGAGGAGGAGTCGGCGACCGAGCCGATGTCGCGGGTGGCGCGCAAGGAGCGCACCCGACGCGCGATCCTCGACGCCGCCCTCGAGCTGTCCTCGGAGAGCACGATGGCGGCGCTGTCCCTGCGTCAGGTCGCCAAGCAGGTCGGGATCGTGCCGACGGCGTTCTACCGCCACTTCGACTCGGTCGAGGCGCTCGGCGTCGCGCTGGTCGCGGAGTCGTTCGTCTCGCTGCGCACGATGCTGCGCGACATCCGTCAGGGCGACCCGGCGCTCGCCGACATCGTCGACCGCTCGATCACGATCCTGGCCGACCACGTGCACCAGCAGCGGGCCCACTTCGCGTTCATCGCGCGCGAGCGCGCCGCGGGACCCCCGGCGGTACGCCGCGCGATCCGCGACGAGATCGCTCGCTTCGAGCACGAGCTGGCCGCGGACCTCTCCCGGCTGCCGGGCACCAGCGTGTGGTCGGCGCGCGACCTGGAGGTCCTCTCCAACCTGATCGTGACCGCGATGGTCGCGACCGCGGAGGCGATCCTGGCCGCCGACGACCCTGCCGCCGAGCAGCGGCTGGTCGAGCAGGCACAGCTGCAGCTGCGCATGGTGCTGATCGGCGCGCTCAGCTGGCACTCGGACCCCGCGCGTTGACCCTGGCTAGCCCGATGGCCGGATGACGAGCTCGGGCACGGTGGCGTCGCGAGGCAGGTCGAGCAGCCCCACGATCGCGTCGGCGACCGTGTCGGCGCGGATCCAGTCGGCGGCGTCGTAGTCCTTGCCCTCCTGCTGGTGCACCTTCTGCTGCATCGGCGTCGCGGTGCGGCCGGGATAGACGCTGCTCACCCGGACCCCGTGGGCCGTCTCCTCGCCGCGCAGCGAGTCCGCCAGGGCGCGCAGGCCGTGCTTGGAGGCCGCGTAGGCCGACCAGCCGGGATGCGCGGTCAGGCCGGCGCCGGAGTTGACGAACACGACCGTCCCGCGGGCCGCGCGCAGCGCCGGCAACGCCACGCGGGTGAGCGCGGCCGGCGCCACCAGGTTGACCCGCAGCTGGCTGGCCCAGTCCTCGACCGAGAGCTCGCCGACGGCGCCGAGCTCCACCACGCCGGCCGCGTGGACGACCGAGTCGAGCCGGTCGGGGAGGTCGAGGGACTCGACCGACTCGGGCCAGGCCAGGTCGGCCACGAGCACCGTCGCGCCGGCGTACGTCGAACGCAGCTCGTTCGCCCGATCCTCGGAGCGCGCGAGCAGCACGAGGTCGTCGCCGCGGTCCTGCAGACGGCGCGCGAGCACCGATCCGATGCCGGAGCCGGCGCCGGTGAGCAGGTGGATCATCGGGTGAAGACGATCTTGCCGAACTGCTCGCCCTCGAGCATCGCGGCGAACCCGGCGGGCGCGTCGGTCATCGGCAGGGTCCGGTCGATCAGGGGGCGCACGCCGGTGGCGTCCAGCATCGTGACCAGGGCCGCGAGCTCGTCGCGGGTGCCCATCGTCGACCCGATGACGCTGAGCTGGAGGAAGAAGATGCGGGTGAGCTCGGCGTCGTCGAGCTGCGGGCCGGACGTCGTGCCCGAGGTGATGATCCGACCGCCGGGGCGCAGCGAGCGGATCGAGTGCGACCAGGTCGCGCGGCCGACGGTCTCGATGACCGCGTCGACCTTGACCGGCAGCCGGGCACCGGACTCGAACGCCTCGTGCGCGCCCAGCTCCAGCGCCCGCGCGCGCTTGGCCTCGTCACGGCTGGTGACCAGGACCCGCAGTCCCGCCGCACGCCCGAGCACGATCGCCGCGGTCGCGACACCGCCGCCAGCACCCTGGACGAGCACCGTCTCACCGGCGTGCAGCCCGCCCCGGGTGAAGAGCATCCGGTAGGCCGTGAGCCACGCGGTCGGCAGACAGGCGGCCTCCTCGAACGAGAGGGACGCCGGCTTGGGCACCACGTTGCTCCGGGGTACGGCGACCTTGTCGGCGAACGTGCCCTGGTAGCGCTCGGAGAGCAGCGACCGCCGCGGGTCGAGGGTCTCGTCGCCGGTCCACGACGGGTCGCTGATCACCGCGTGCACGACGACCTCGTTGCCGTCCTCGTCGTAGCCGGCCGCGTCGCAGCCCAGGATCATCGGCAGCGCCTCCTCGCGCAGGCCGACGCCGCGCAGGGAGAACAGGTCGTGGTGGTTGAGCGAGGCGGCCTTGACGGTGACCGTGGTCCACCCGTCGGGCACTCCCACATCGGCGGGCTCGGGCCGCTCCCCCACCTGCAGGGCGGAGATCGGGTCGTCCTGGGAGAAGCGGTCGGCGTAGACGGCGAACATTCCCCGAACCTATCGAAGGCCTACCTGCGTGCCACACCGTCTCGTCGTGCGGCGTCGGCCACAGCCGCCGAGACCGCCGGCCCCACCCGCGGGTCGAACGGCGAGGGGATCACGTAGTCCTCGGCCAGGTCGGAGCCGACGAGCTCGGCGAGCGCCTGCGCGGCCGCGAGCTTCATGCCCTCGGTGATCGCGGTGGCGTGGACGTCGAAGGCGCCGCGGAAGATGCCCGGGAAGGCCAGCACGTTGTTGATCTGGTTGGGGAAGTCCGAGCGCCCCGTCGCCACCACGCGGGCGTGGCGGTGGGCCACCTCGGGGTGCACCTCGGGGTCCGGGTTGGCCATCGCGAAGATGATCGCGTCGTCGGCCATCCGCGCCACGTCCTCCTCCGCCACCGTGCCGCCGGAGACGCCCAGGTAGACGTCCGCGCCGTCGAGCGCGTCGGCGAGGCTGCCGGTGCGCCCGGTCTTGTCGGCGGTCATCTCGGCCAGCTCGCGCTTGACCGGCGTCAGGTCGCTGCGCCCGGAGTGGACGACGCCCTTGCGGTCGGTGACCGCGAGGTCCTTGATGCCCGCCTCGAGCATGATCTTGGCGATCGCGACACCGGCGGCGCCCGCGCCCGAGATCACGACCCGCGTGTCGGCGGCGTCGCGGCCGGTCAGCGTCAGTGCGTTCCACAGGGCGGCGAGCGCGACGACGGCTGTGCCGTGCTGGTCGTCGTGGAAGACCGGGATGTCGAGGCGGTCCTTGAGACGCGCCTCGATCTCGAAGCAGCGCGGCGCGGAGATGTCCTCGAGGTTGATGCCGCCGAAGCTCGGCGCGAGCCGCGCGACGGTCTCGATGATCTCCTCGACGTCGGTGGTGGCCAGGCAGATCGGCACCGCGTCGACGCCGCCGAACTGCTTGAACAGCACGGCCTTGCCCTCCATGACCGGCATCGCGGCGGCCGGCCCGATGTCCCCGAGGCCCAGCACGGCGGTCCCGTCGGTGACGACGGCGACGGTGTTGGGCACCCAGGTGTAGATCTGCGTCAGCGCGGGATCGGCGGCGATCGCCTCGCACACCCGGGCGACGCCCGGGGTGTAGGCCAGCGACAGGTCGTCCCGGTCGCCGAGCGCGACCGTCGACTGTACGGCCATCTTGCCGCCCAGGTGGAGGTCGAACACCGGGTCGCCGGCGTACGGACGGGGGCTCGCGGACTCTGCTTCGACCATGACCTGATCTGACCTTCGAAAGTGGGACGACGATGGCGAGAGGCCGGGCTCGACGCGCAGGGGTGGTGCGCGGAACCACGGTCCTCGGGGTTTCTCCCGGCGCCAGTCTGGCACAGGGTCAGAGACGTCGCGGTCGCGGCCAGATCCTGGCGACGGTGACTGCGATCACGTCGCCGTCGGGCACCGGTCCACGGTGGCGGGAGTCGACGCCGGCATCCGGGTCCTCGCTGAGCAGCCACCAGCCCGGGGCACCCGAGACCGTCGTACGCCGCTCGACCGCGCGCTTGACCGCGACCGTGCCGTCCGCGAGCCGAGCGACCACGACCGTCCCGGGCCGGACCGCGCGCCGGTAGGAGACCAGGAGCCGGTCCCCGGGAGCGAGCAGGGGCGCCATCGACCGGCCGTGGACCCGGGCGAGGCCCCACCTCGGGAGGCCGCGGCGGGGGCGTTCCACGGCGGAAGACACGTCTCGTCGCGGCTCTCGCACGCGGAGTAGTGTCGCAGTCGACCCCTTCAGGACCCATCCGTTCCTGATCAGCACCACGATCCACGACGAGAGGAACCGCATGTTTGCGCGACTGTTCGCCCCCACCCTCGAGGTCTCGGCCCACTGCGACCTCCCCTGCGGCGTGTACGACCCGGCCCAGGCCCGCATCGAGGCGGAGTCGATCAAGGCGATCATCGCCAAGGTCGCCGACAACGACGACCCCGACTTCCGCACCCGGGCGATCCTGATCAAGGAGCAGCGCTCCGAGCTGGTCAAGCACCACCTCTGGGTGCTGTGGACCGACTACTTCAAGCCCCCGCACTTCGAGAAGTACCCCCAGCTGCACACGCTGGTGAACGAGGCCACCAAGCTCGCCGGCGCGTCGGGCACCAAGGGTGAGCTCGACGCGGCGAAGGCCGACGAGCTGCTCGCGAAGATCGACGAGATCGCGGAGATCTTCTGGGAGACCAAGAAGGCTTGAGCGAAGCGAGAGCCTTCTTGGTCTCAAGCGACTGAGTGCCGCGAAGTCGCGACCGCCACGAAGGCCTGACGCCGGCCTCGACGACCGGCGCCACGCGCCGTTAGGAGGGACCCACCCCCGGGTACGACGTCGAGGGGTGGGTCCCTACTAGTCTTCGGGTCAGTCCGGGGCACCGCCCAGTCCAGACTTCCGATCCCGAAGGACGGCGACATGTCATCGATCGGCGCACAGGCCGGCGCGGCCACGAGTCACGGCGACGAGCGAGCCGACGTCGAGCTGCGACTGCCGGCCGACAGCGCCTACGCCTCGGTGCTGCGCACCACCACGGCCGGCCTGGCCGCGCGGCTGGACTTCCCGATCGACGACATCGAGGACCTGCGCATCGCGGTCGGCGAGGCCAGCGCCATGGTCCTGCCCGAGGCCCGTCCCGGCTCCGACCTGGTGTGCCGGTTCTTCATGCGCCCCGGCGAGCTCGCCGTGTGGATCGGCGTCGAGGTCGACCACGAGGTCGTGCCCGACGAGGACAGCTTCGCCTGGCAGGTCCTGACCACGTTGGCGACGGACGCCACCACCGAGAGCACCGGCGAGGTCTTCGCGATCTCGGTGACCATGGAGTCGGGGCTGCCGGGGCCCGGGGTCTGAGGTGTTCACCACGGGGGACCATGACGTCGATCCCGACGCCGCGACCGGGGTCGAGCTGACCCGACGCCGCAGCGCCGAGCTCTTCGACGTCCTTCGCGACGAGGGCGCATCCGAGCCCGCGCGCGCGGCCGCGCGCGACGCGCTGGTGCACCTGCCGCTGGTCGAGCACTGCGCGCGCCGCTTCCGCAACCGGGGCGAGCCGCTGGAGGACCTGATCCAGGTCGGCACGATCGGTCTGATCAAGTCCGTGGACCGCTTCGACGCCGAGCGTGGCGTGGAGTTCTCGACCTACGCGACCCCGACGATCATCGGGGAGATCAAGCGCTACTTCCGCGACAAGGGCTGGGCGATCCGGGTGCCGCGGCGGCTCCAGGAGCTGCGCATGCAGATCGGCTCGGCGACCGCCGAGCTGACCCAGTCGCTGGGCCGCTCCCCCACGCCGCGCGAGCTGGCCTCCGCCATCGGCTGCTCGGTCGAGGAGATCGTCGAGGGCATCGAGTCCAGCAACGCCTACTCCACGCTCTCGCTCGACGCGACCGACGACGGCGACGACAGCACGGCGACGATGCTCGACGCGATCGGCATCGACGACGAGGGTCTCGAGCACGTCGAGATCCGCGAGTCGATCAAGCCGCTGCTCGACCGGCTCGAGGCGCGGGAGAAGAAGATCCTGCTGCTGCGGTTCTTCAAGAACATGACGCAGTCGCAGATCGCCGATGAGATCGGTGTCTCGCAGATGCACGTCTCGCGACTGCTCAACCGCACCCTCGAGCAGCTGCGGGCGTCCCTCGAGGCGAGCGACGTCTGACCGACCCCGCCCCCGCGGCCCCGCCCCCGCTCACTCCTCGCCGTCGGAGAGCGCGTCGATGCTCGAGGGCGCGAACAGCCCGGCCAGCACCACCAGCGCCACCACGGCGAGCGTGAGGGCGACCAGGGTCGTGTCGGCGCCGCGGAAGCTCCACGCGACCCCCAGCTGGATCAGCTGCGCGAGCACGATCGGGCTGCGACCCCACGACTCGCCCCGGGTGATCGCGCGGGCACTGGCGAGCAGCAGGACGCCGTACGCCGCGAAGAACACGCCCGTCGTGACCGCGACCGCCACGCGGTCGGAGGAGACGCTGGCGAGCTCGAGCACCGCGTAGCCCACCAGCAGCAGGCCCTCGATCGCGACCAGGGAAGCTGCGACGATCAACGGCGCGGGGTTGGGTGCACGGCGTAGAGTCACGGATGGAGCCTAGAAGAGTCCGACAGCAGTCCTTGCGTCGCGACCGGAGTCATGGGTGGTCACCTGCGTGACTGTTGTGACCAAACCGACCGCGGGCAGGGCTTGTTTAACGGTCCAAAGGTTGCCACCCTTGGTGGGCGCTCGTGAATGCGTTCACTTCGCTGTGCCCGCGGGCACCGCAGGTCTTGTCTGCCCCTGACCTGCACGATCAGTCGTAGGAAAGAGGGATTCCCCAGCCATGGATTGGCGCCACCGTTCGGCCTGCCTCGACGAGGACCCTGAGCTGTTCTTCCCGATCGGCAACACCGGTCCGGCCATCCTCCAGATCGAGGAGGCCAAGCAGGTCTGTCGCCGCTGCGAGGTGCGCGAGCAGTGCCTGGCGTGGGCCCTCGAGGCCGGCCAGGACCATGGTGTCTGGGGCGGCCTCAGCGAGGACGAGCGCCGCGCTCTCAAGCGCCGCAACGCCCGCGCTCGCGTTCGCACCGCGTGACCGGCTGACCGAGCACACCGGGGACTAGTCCAGGGGGACGTCGAGCGCAGCCCGGGTGCCTTGTCCTGCGGGCCCCGCACCGAGCTCCAGCTGACCGCCGAGCTCGGACTCCACGAGCGTGCGCACGATCGACAGCCCGAGGCTCGTCGAGGAGTCCAGGTCGAACCCGGGCGGCAGGCCGCGCCCGTCGTCGTCCACGCTCACGTGCAGCCGGCCGACCAGGTGTCGGACGATGATCCGGATCTCGCCGGCGACCTCGGGGTCGCCACCGTCGTAGCCGTGCTCGACCGCGTTCTGCATGAGCTCGGTGAGCACCATCGCCAGCGCCGTCGCGGTCTCCGAGGGCAGCACCCCGAACGACCCGTCGCGCACCACGCGCACCCGGCTCCCCAGGGCCCCGACGTCGGTGACCATCCGGCCCAGCGGGTCCATGATGTCGTCGAAGTCGACGCGCTCCTCGACCGCCTGGCTGAGCGTCTCGTGGACGATCGCGATCGAGCCCACGCGGCGCACCGCCTCCTCCAGCGCCAGCCGGGCCGACTCCGAGTCCATCCGCCGGGCCTGCAGGCGGAGCAGGGCCGCCACCGTCTGCAGGTTGTTCTTCACCCGGTGGTGGATCTCCCGGATCGTGGCGTCCTTGGTGACCAGCTCGCGGTCGCGGCGCCGCAGGTCGGTGACGTCGCGCACGAGGATCAACGCGCCGATGTGGTCGCCCTGGGGACGCAACGGGATCGAGCGCACGATCAGCGAGACCGTGTCGGTGCCGAGCTCGGTGTCGCGGTAGGCGCGGCCACCGAGCACCGCACTCAGCGTCTCCTCGTCGGGGCGACGACGCGGCGGCACGAGGTCGCGGGTGAGCTCGGCCAGCGAGACCCCGGCCAGGTCGCCGGCCCGCCCGAGCCGCCGGTAGACCGAGAGCGCGTTGGGGCTGGCGTACTCCACCCGGCCCGTGGCGTCCACACGGAGGAACCCGTCACCGACCCGAGGTGAGTCGGCATGGTCGCTGCGCTGCCCCGTGGCCGGGAAGTACCCGTGGGCGATCATCTGGGTCAGGTCGCTGGCGGTCTGCAGGTAGGCGAGCTCCAGCCGGCTGGGCGTGCGGACCCCGAGCAGGTTGGTGTTGCGCGCCACCACGGCGATCACCCGACCGGCCCGGCGCACCGGGATGGTCTCCACCCGCACCGGCACGTCGTCGCGCCACTCCGGGTCGCCCTCGCGCACCAGGCGCCCCTGCGCGTAGGCCGCGTCGATGAGCGGACGCCGGCCCACCGGGACGAACGTGCCGATGACGTCGTCGACGTACGCCGTCGGGCCGGTGGTCGGCCGCATCTGGCCGGCCGCCCAGTAGCCCTTCCCCTCGCGGTCGGGCAGCCACAGCACCAGGTCGGCGAAGGACAGGTCGGCGACGATCTGCCAGTCCGCCTGCAGCAGCTGGAGCCAGGCGACGTCCTGGTCGTCGAGGTCGGTGTGGCTGCGCACCAGCTCGGTGAGGGTCGGCACGGTCGCAAGGGTAGGCGGCCACCTCGGCGGCACCGTCGGTGGACCGGGCGTGGACGTCCGGCCGGGCTTTGGCAGGATGGGGGTTATGTCCGGGTCATACTGGCGACAGGTGCACGCAGACGGGCTCGCGGTCCCGTCGGACCGGCCGCTCGACGACCTGACGGCCGAGCTCACACGCATGCTCGGCGACCCCGATCCCGCGCTCCGCGACGGCACCGCCTACCCCACCCTCACCACGTGGCTCGACCGCGGGGTCTACGACGACCTCCTCGCGGGGCTGGGCGACGGCATGGCGATGGGCCTCCTGGTGGGCCTGGGCGAGCAGGGCACCGACAGCGTGTTCCGGCGCAGCTTCTCCGCGCTCGTGCTCGGCGAGTGCATCGCGCGCGACAACCGACGCCCGCTGCTACCGGGCGGCAAGATCCTCGAGTGGGGCGACCGGCTCGCGACCTGGGTGCTGCGCGAGCGCGACCTGCGTGGCTACGTCCCGGGCAAGGGCTGGGCGCACGCCGTCGCCCACGGCGCCGACGCGCTGGCGATCCTGGCGAGCTCGCCCCATCTCGCCACACCCGAGCTCACCGTGCTCCTCGACGTGGTGGCCGACCGGGTCCTGCAGCCGGTGGACCGGCTGTTCACGGCCGGCGAGCCGGACCGGCTCGCCTACGCCACGATGAACGTGCTGCGCCGCAACGTCGTTCCGCTGCGCGTGCTCGAGCCCTGGATCGCCCGTCTCGCGAGCGCGGCCGGCATCCGCTCGTCGTACGACGACCGCGACCCCTACCTGGCCGGCGGCAACGCCGAGGCGTTCCTGCGCGCGCTCTACCTCCAGCTCTCGCTGGGCAGCCGGCCGCCCCAGGTGCGCTCGGACCTGCTCCTGGTCGTGCTCGACGCGCTGAAGTCGACGAACGCCGCGTACCTGACCGCTACGGGTGAGTAGCCTTCGCTGCATGTCCAGCGAAGTGAACGGCCACGCCGGCGAGCTCGCCGTCGCCGTCGCCCAGGCCCACGGGGTCGACACCATGTTCACCCTGTCCGGGGCCCACGTGTTCCCGCTCTACGACGGCGCCGTGAAGTCGGCGAGCCCGCTGCGGCTGCTCGACGTGCGCCACGAGCAGACGGCGGCCTTCGCGGCCGAGGCGACCGGGAAGCTCACGCGGGTGCCGGGCCTCGCGGTGCTGACCGCCGGTCCCGGCGTGACCAACGGTCTCAGCGCGGTCGCACAGGCTCAGTTCGCCGGGTCACCCATGGTCGTCGTCGGTGGTCGGGCGCCGCAGGGCCGGTGGGGCACCGGGGCGCTCCAGGAGCTCGACCAGCCGCCGATCTTCGCGCCCGTCTCCAAGCTCGCCCGGACGATCCCGACCGCGGACGCCGTCCTCGACGGGATGCACGAGGCGTTCGTGACGGCAGGGTCGCCGCACCGTGGGCCGGTGTTCGTCGACGTGCCGATGGACGAGCTCTTCAACAGCGCGTCGGGGAGCCTTCCGCAGGCCGGGCGGGTGCGGGGTGCCGATCCCGACACCGACGCGCTCGCCGAGATCGCCGAGCTGCTCGCCGCCGCCTCGCGTCCGGTGCTGATCCTCGGCACGGACGTGTGGGCCGACCACGCCGAGGAGGCCGCGCTGCGCTTCGTCGAGGCCGTGGGCGTGCCGACGATCACCAACGGCATGGGCCGCGGCGTCGTCCCCGGCGGCCACCCGCTGCTGGTCACCAAGGCTCGCTCGCAGGCACTCGGCGGCAGCGACCTGGTGATCGTGGTCGGCACCCCGCTCGACTTCCGCCTCGGCTACGGCGTGTTCGGCGGGAAGGACGGTGCGACGCCGGCCCAGGTCGTGCACGTCGCCGACTCCGCCGCTCAGCTCTCCGGCCACGCCCAGCTGGCGGCCTCCGTCTCCGGCGACCTCACCGCCGTCTTCGACGGGCTGCTCGCCGGCATGGAGCAGGTCGTCCGCCGTCCCGACTGGTCGGCGTGGGTCGGCGACCTCCGGGCGGCCGTGAGCGCCGCCGTCGAGCGGGACGCCGCGCTGCTCGGCGCGGAGGCGGACCCGATCCACCCGGCCCGGATCTACGGCGAGCTCGTGCCGCGGCTGGCCGACGACGCTGTCGTGATCGGCGACGGCGGCGACTTCGTCAGCTTCGCCGGCAAGTTCGTCGAGCCCCGGCGCCCCGGCGGCTGGCTCGACCCCGGCCCCTACGGCTGCCTCGGCGCCGGGCTCGGCGCGGCGATCGCGGCGCGACTGGCTCGGCCGTCCTCCCAGGTCGTGCTCCTGCTCGGCGACGGCGCCGCGGGCTTCTCGCTCATGGACGTCGACACGCTCGTGCGCCACAACCTGCCGGTGGTCATGGTGATGGGCAACAACTCCGCCTGGGGGCTGGAGAAGGGCCCGATGCAGATGCTCTACGGCTACGACGTGATCGCCGACCTGGCCCCGCGCACGGCCTACGACCAGGTCGTGCGCGCACTCGGCGGCGCCGGCGAGACGGTGACCGACCCCCGCGAGGTGGGCCCGGCGCTCGACCGGGCGTTCGCGTCGGGCGTGCCCTACCTGGTCAACGTCATCACCGACGTCACCGCGACCTACCCCCGCACCAGCTTCGGTGTCTGACCCCGGGTCCGGGGTGCTGCTGCGACGCGCCGAGCCAGGCGACCTCGAGGCGGTCGGCGAGGTGACGGTCGCGGCGTACGCCGAGTTCACCGAGGGTCCGTCCGACCCCTATGTCGAGCGCCTGCGCGACGCGGCGGCCCGGCACCGGCAGGCCGAGCTGTGGGTGGCCGAGCTGGACGGCGTCGTCGTCGGCACGGTGACGGTCGCGCTCGAGGGCTCCCCCTGGCGCGAGATCGGCGAGCCGGGCGAGGGCGAGTTCCGGATGCTCGCGGTCGCGCCGACGGCACGGCGCCGCGGGGTCGGCGAGGAGCTGATGCAGCTGGTGCTCGACCGCTTCCGCGAGCTCGGATCGCACGCCGTCGTGCTCTCCAGCCTCGCGGAGATGACGGCCGCACACCGGGTCTACGAGCGCGCCGGGTTCCGCCGGCTGCCTGAGCGGGACTGGTCACCGATCCCCGGCGTCGACCTGCTCGCCTTCCGATTGGAGCTCTGATGGACGCGACACTGCGGTTCACCGTCACCGACGAGCACACGGCCGCCGCCGTCGGCTCCGGCAGCCTGCCGGTGCTCGGCACGCCGTGGCTGCTGGCCTGGCTCGAGGCCGCCACCTGCGCGGCGATCGACCCCACCCTGTCCGCGGGCTCGACGAGCGTCGGCACCCGCGTGGAGCTGGAGCACGTGGCCGCCAGTGCGGTCGGCCAGGAGGTCGAGGTGACCGCGTCGGCGTCGTACGTCGACGGGCGGCTGCACCGGTTCACCGTCGCGGCCCGCAACGTGGCGGGCAAGGTCGTGGCCACCGGCGAGATCACGCGGGTGGTCGTCGACGCCGAGCGGTTCATG
>NZ_JANINT010000453.1 GCF_024509035.1 Nocardioides sp.
GTGCTGGTCGCGCGTCCCGACGGCGCCGGGACCCGATGGGTGGCGCTCGACTCCTGCCTCGTCCCCGCGGCCGCGCTCGACGGCCAGGAGGTCCTCACGGTCGAGGGCCTCGGCACGCCCACCGACCTGCACCCGGTCCAGCGCGAGCTGGCCGAGCGCGGCGGCTCGCAGTGTGGCTACTGCACGCCCGGCTTCGTCTGCAGCATGGCCGCCGAGTACTACCGGCGTGACCGGGACGACGGGTTCGACCTCGACGCCCTGAGCGGCAACCTGTGCCGCTGCACGGGCTACCGCCCGATCCGGGACGCCGCGTGCGCGCTGCGTCGCCCCGCGGACGACGACCCGTTCGCGGCCCGCCGCGACGCACCCGCGGCCGGCCCCGCGGTCACCCTCGTCGAGCACCCGACCGGGGTCTTCCACCGCCCCGCCGACCTGGCCGAGACACTCGCCGTGCTGGCCGAGCATCCCGAGGCGGTGCCGGTCGCCGGCTGCACCGACTGGGGTGTCGAGGTCAACCTCCGGGGCGCGCGTGCGTCGTACGTCGTCGCGATCGACCTGCTTCCCGAGCTGCGTGCGGTCTCGGTCCCTGCTGTGCCCGGCGACCCCGTCGAGATCGGCGCCGCGCTGTCGCTGTCGGAGGTCGAGTCCGCCGTGGCCGGACGGGTGCCGATGCTCGACGCGGTGTTCCCGGTGTTCGCCTCCCCGCTGGTCCGCAACGCCGCCACGATCGGTGGCAACCTGGCGACGGCGTCGCCGATCGGCGACCTCGCCCCGGCGCTGCTCGCGTTGGAGGCGAGCGTCCTCCTCGTGTCCGCGGCGGGCGAGCGGGAGGTGCCGCTCGACCGCTTCGTCACCGACTACCGGCGCTCGGTCCTGCGACCCGGCGAGCTGATCCGGGCGGTGCGGATCCCACGCCCGCTCGCCGGCATCGCCGCCTTCCACAAGGTCGCCAAGCGGCGGTACGACGACATCTCCAGCGTCGCGGTCGCCTACGCCCTCGACGTCGTCGGCGGCACGGTCGTGCGGGCCCGGGTGGGCCTCGGGGGCGTGGCTCCCACCCCGATCCGCGCCCGCGCCACCGAGGCCGCGCTCGAGGGTGGGCCCTGGTCGGCCGACGCCGTCCGTGCCGCCGCCGAGGTGCTGCGCGGCGAGGGCACCCCCCTCGACGACCACCGGGCCAGCGCGGCCTACCGGTCCGCGATGCTCGAGCAGTCCCTGCTCAGGCTCTGGGCGACCTGGGCCGAGGACGACAGTGAGGTGCCGGCATGAATGACCTCTCGACCCGCCCCGGCGACGCCGTCGTCGGGCTCGAGGTGCCCCACGAGAGCGCGGCCCTGCACGTCACGGGAGCGGCGCTGTTCACCGACGACCTCGCCGTACGCACGCGCGACTGCCTGCACGCATGGCCGGTGCAGGCTCCCCACGCGCATGCTCGGGTGACCGGGTTGCGGACCGCCGGCGCCCTCGAGGTCCCCGGGGTGGTCCACGTGCTCACCGCCGTGGACGTCCCGGGCGTGGGTGACGCGGGCGTGCACGACGACGAGCCACTGTTCCCCGGCGAGGTCTGCTTCCACGGCCAGGCCGTGTGCTGGGTGCTGGGGGAGACGCCGGAGGCGGCACGGCTCGGTGCCGCCGCCGTCGAGGTCGACTACGAGCCGCTGCTCTCGATCCTCAGCATCACCGAGGCGATCGACGCCGGGAGCTTCCAGGGCGCACAGCCCACGATCGAGCGCGGCGACGTCGAGCGCGGCCTGGCCGCCTCGGCCCACGTGTTCAGCGGGACCACCGCGATGGCCGGCCAGGAGCACTTCTACCTCGAGACCCAGAGCGCGCTGGCGCACGTCGACGAGGCGGGTCAGGTGTTCGTGCAGAGCAGCACCCAGCACCCGTCGGAGACCCAGGAGGTCGTCGCGCGGGTGCTCGGCCTGCGCGCCCACCACGTCACGGTGCAGTCGCTGCGGATGGGTGGTGCCTTCGGGGGCAAGGAGATGCAGCCTCACGGGTACGCCGCGATCGCGGCGCTCGGCGCCGTCGTCACCGGCCGGCCGGTGCGGGTGCGTCTCACCCGGACCCAGGACCTGACGATGACCGGCAAGCGGCACGGGTTCCACGCGCAGTGGCGGGTGGGCTTCGACGAGGACGGGCGACTGCGGGCGCTCGACGCCACGCTCACCGCCGACGGCGGCTGGAGCCTGGACCTCTCCGAGCCCGTGCTGGCTCGCGCGCTGTGCCACGTCGACAACGCGTACTGGATCCCGGACGTCCGGCTCCGCGGGCGGATCGTGCGCACCCACAAGACGTCGTCGACCGCCTTCCGGGGGTTCGGCGGACCCCAGGGGATGCTGGTGATCGAGGACATCCTCGGGCGCTGCGCCCCCGCGCTCGGCATCGACCCGACGGACCTGCGCCGGCGCAGCTTCTACGCCGAGGGGCAGAGCACGCCGTACGGCCAGATCGTGCGGCATCCCGAGCGCGCCGCTCGTGCCTGGGACCAGGTGCTCGCGACGGGACGGGTCGAGGAGCGCAGGGCCGAGATCGCCACGTTCAACGCGGCCCATCCCCACATCAAGCGGGGCATCGCGGTGACCCCGGTGAAGTTCGGCATCGCCTTCAACTTCAAGGCGTTCAACCAGGCCGGCGCCCTGGTCCACGTCTACAAGGACGGCTCGGTGCTGATCAACCACGGCGGCACCGAGATGGGCCAAGGACTCCACACGAAGATGCGCCAGGTCGCGGCGACGACGCTCCGCGTGCCGCTGGAGCGGGTCCGGCTCGCCCCGACCCGCACCGACAAGGTCCCGAACACCTCGGCCACGGCCGCGAGCTCGGGTGCCGACCTCAACGGGGCGGCCGTCAAGGACGCCTGCGAGCAGATCCGGAACCGGCTCGACGACCTCGCAGTCGGTCGCGACCTGGCGTGGGAGGACCTCGTCCTGGAGGGCTACCTCAACCGGATCCCCTTGTGGGCAGCGGGCTTCTACCGGACCGAGGGCCTCGAGTGGGACCCCGCCCGGATGCAGGGGCGCCCGTTCAAGTACTTCGCGTACGGCGCGGCCGCGGCCGAGGTCGAGGTCGACGGCTTCACCGGTGCTTGCCGAACGCGACGCGTCGACATCGTCCACGACGTCGGCGACACTCTCTCGCCGCTGGTCGACCTCGGGCAGATCGAGGGTGGGTTCGTGCAGGGCGTCGGTTGGCTGACGCTCGAGGACCTGCGGTGGGACGAGTCGGACGGGCCCACCCGCGGCCGGCTCGCGACCCAGGCCGCGAGCACCTACAAGCTCCCGAGCATCGGTGAGCTGCCCGAGGAGCTCCACGTGTCGCTGCTCCAGGACGCGCACGAGGACGGCGCCGTCTACGGCTCCAAGGCCGTGGGGGAGCCGCCGCTCATGCTGGCGTTCTCGGTGCGCGAGGCCATCCGCAGCGCGGTCGCCGCGTTCGGTCCGGCGGGCACCTGCGTCGAGCTGCCGTCGCCGGCCACCCCCGAGGCGGTCTTCTGGGCGATCGAGCGGGCTCGGCGCGCCGGCGGCGACCGGCCGGTCGACCGGGCCATCGATCGGGCGACCGCGGGGGCCGACTGACATGGCGTGGCAGACGGTGGTGGAGATGCTCCGGCGTGAGCGTCGCGCGGGCGTGCTGGTGACCGTGACCCAGGTGCGGGGCCACGCGCCGCGCGAGGCGGGAGCCAAGATGGTGGTCGCGCTCCGCGAGCCCGGCGTGGGCCCCAGCGACCTGGAGCCGGCCGCCCGGGTGCAGGCCTGGGGGACCATCGGGGGCGGCAACCTCGAGGAGACCGCGCTCGCGCGGGCGGGCGAGCTCCTCCTCGGCCTGCCCGGACCGCCCGAGACGTTCACGCTGCAGCTCACCGAGCGGGCCCGCACCGAGCACGGCCGCCAGTGCTGCGGGGGCGAGGTCACGCTGCTGCTCGAGCCGCTCCCCGAGCCGGCGTCCGTCGCGGTCTTCGGCGTCGGCCACGTCGGCCTCGAGCTCGCCCGGATCCTGTCGCGCCAGGAGCTGGAGCTGCACCTGGTCGACTCACGATCCGATCGGGTCGACGAGGCGGTCCTGGGGTTCCTCGACGAGGGGCTGGCCGAGGTCCACCGCCACCACGCGCCGCTCCCCGAGCTCGTCCTCGGGGAGCTGCCCCGCGGCTCGCACGTGCTGGTGATGACCCACGACCACGCCGAGGACTTCGCGCTCTGCGACGCCGCCCTGCGCTGCGAGCACCTCGGCTCGATCGGTCTGATCGGGTCGGCCGCCAAGTGGCGCCGCTTCCAGCACGGCCTGGGGATCGAGGGTCACGCCGCGGACGCGATCGCGCGCATCCAGTGCCCGATCGGGCGCCCCGAGCTCACCGCGAAGGACCCCGCCACGATCGCGGTCGGGGTCGCGGCCGACCTCCTGCCCCGGCTCGCACCTGCGAGCGCCACCCCGGTGGCGCGGCGCACGTCACGCGACCCCGGACGGGCCGCGCGCGACGGCTGACCTCGTCAGGCGGTCGCTGCGAGGTCGGCGTCGAGCAGCGTCGCGGCCGCCGCTCGCGCGCTCGAGGCGATCAGTGACGGGGTGCCGGTGATGGCCGCGGTCGTCTGGGCGCCCTCGGCGAGCAGCACGACCTGGAGCGCGACCGCGTCCGAGCCCCCGGCCTCGCGCACCAGCCCCTCGACGTACGTGCGGAAGTCGACCTTGGTCTCGCGCACGACCGAGGCGACGTCGTCGGAGCGCGAGCCGAGCTCGCCGAAGGCGTTGATGAAGCCACAGCCGCGGAAGCCCGGCTCGCCGAACCACCGGTCGAGGAAGTCGAAGACCGACAGCACCCGCTCGCGGGGGTCGGTGGCGAGGTCGCGGTGGGCCTCGAGACCCTGGCGCAGCATCTGCTGGCGCAGCCGCAGCACGGCGACGACCAGCTCGTCCTTGGAGGCGAACAGCGAGTAGAGCCGCTTGAGGGAGACGCCCGCGGCGTCGCGCACCGAGTCCATGCCGACCGAGAGGATGCCCTGCTCGTAGTAGAGCCGGTCGGCGGTCCGCACGACCTGCTCGCGCACGGTGTCCTCGCCGGCGGGGGTGGACGACTGCTGGTTCACCGGAGCGCTCCTCGACGGTCCATGAGAACGAATGTTCTCGATCGCTCGATGGTATCCCACCCGCCCTTGACGGAGAACGATCGTTCCCCTACGGTGGACGACGACCGAGAACGAGCGTTCTCGCTACGGAGAGGAATCGTCATGGGCTTCATCAAGGTCGGCACCGAGAACTCCACCGACATCGAGCTGTACTACGAGGACCACGGCGCCGGGCAGCCGGTCGTGCTGATCCACGGCTACCCGCTCAACGGCGACAGCTGGGAGCGGCAGGCGCGCGAGCTGCTCGACGCCGGCTACCGCGTCATCACCTATGACCGCCGCGGCTTCGGTCGGTCGTCCAAGGTCGGCGCGGGCTATGAGTACGACACGTTCGCGGCCGATCTCCACACGGTCCTCGAGACGCTCGACCTGCACGAGGTGATCCTCGTCGGGTTCTCGATGGGCACCGGCGAGCTGGCCCGCTACGTCAGCCGCTACGGCCACGAGCGGGTCGCGAAGCTGGCGTTCCTGGCCTCGCTCGAGCCGTTCCTGGTGCAGCGCGAGGACAACCCCGAGGGTGTGCCGCAGGAGGTCTTCGACGGCATCGCCGAGACGGCGCGCAGTGACCGCTACGCCTGGTTCAGCCAGTTCTACCGGGACTTCTACAACCTCGACGACACGCTCGGCACGCGCATCAGTGAGGAGGTCGTCCGGGCCAGCTGGAACACCGCCACGGTGAGCGCGCCGGTCGCGGCGTACGCCGTCGTGCCGGCCTGGATCGAGGACTTCCGCGAGGACGTCGCCACGGTCCGCGAGGCGGGACTGCCGACGCTGATCCTGCACGGCACCGCCGACAACATCCTGCCGATCGACGCCACGGCCCGGCGTTTCCACGCCGCCCTCCCGGAGGCGGAGTACGTCGAGATCGAGGGTGCGCCGCACGGCCTGCTCTGGACCCACGCGGACGAGGTGAACAAGGCTCTGCTCGCCTTCGTGCAGGCCTGACGCGGTTCGGCGTGGCACCGATGGCAGCTGGCCCGCCTGGGCACCCCGGTGCGCGGGCGGGTCAGAAGCTGTCGGCGACCACGATGTGGTCGTACCCCAGAGGCAGGTGGGTGGTCGGGAAGCACTGCATCATGGCCGTGGCGCCCGGCGGCACCGGGGCGCAGAAGCAGTCGATCTCCGCGAGCCAGGTGGATCCCTGGCGGAAGGTGAAGCCGTAGCGCAGCTCGGCGGCGTGGTCGCCGGTGTTGGTGACGCGCAGTCCGGTGAGCGTCTGCCGGTCGAACGACTCCTCGGCCAGGGTCCAGCCGGGAGCCACGCGGAAGCCGGCGAGGGTGAAGGCCTCTCCGAGCCGGACCTGCGTGTGGGTCGTCGCCGCGACCGGTCCGGTGGCCGCGCTCCAGGCGCCTCCGAGGTCCTGGGCCGCGTTGCCCACGGCTACGACGCAGCCGCCGAACGCCAGCACGAGGGTCAAGGCGGCGGCCACCCCCATCGCCTTGAGCGGGTCTCGGCGGTGCTTGGTCGGCGTGGTGGCGTAGAAGCCCCACGGTGTCAGCTGCGGCCCACTCTCGGGCCGATGGCGCAGACGGCGCAGATGGACCATGTCGCGGCGGCTTCCTCGGGGCCTGCGCCCCGGTGCTTCCACGCTAGCGAGCGCGGGCTACTTTCGCCGCAAAAGTGCCAGACATTTGTACGTGACGTGCGGCATGGTCACGACGACGCGGGGCCACCCAGTGCGGCGCGCACCGCGTCGCGGGTGCGGTCGACCAGGGCGGCCAGCGGTCCGGCCGCGAGGTTGGTGGTCATCGAGCTGCCGACCGAGGGGTGCGGGTGCGTGGGCGCGAGCGCCGCGGCGGCACGTACGGCGGCGGCCATCACCGTGAGCTGGCGCTCGCCGAGACCCTCGGTGAGGAGCGGGAACTCATCACGCTCCTCGGCCGCTGCGTGGTCGAGCACCGCCTTCTTGAGCGTCGCCAGCTGACGATCGAAGTCCGGCTCGTCGACCGACATGCCGTCCATGGCGGCCAGCAGCTTCTTGGACTCCGTCTCCTCCTCCAGGCGCGCGTCGACCACGTCGTTACCTCCGGGCAGCGTGCGGGCGCGCGGGTGCGTGACCAGCTCCTCGGCCGTCTCGTGGACGGCGAGGAAGCGGCGCAGCTCATCGAACACCGCCTGCTTGGCGTCGCTCTGGGCGGACTCGAGGTCGGCGAAGAGCTGGCGGATGCGCTCGTGCTGGGCCAGCAGCAGCTCGACGACGTCGGGGGATGAGCTCATGGGTTTCCTCTCGCGGTCGGGTCCTGCGCGCTCTGGTCGCGGTTCGGGAGGTACCCCCGATGGAGGCTCTCATTCTCGACCGAGCGGCACCCTCTCGCCCCGAGCGACGGTCCAGATAGTCGTCGGTGCCGACCGGTCGTGGCACTCGTCGAGGAACTCTTGGAGCGGGGAGCGGGGAGCGGGGAGCGGGGAGCGGAAGACGCGGTAGTCGTCGTGGTGCACCGGGACCGTCACCGAGGGCTCGATCAGCTCGACGAGCTGCGCGCCCTGGTCACCGTCCATCGTCACGGTCATCCCCAGGATCCGGGTGCCTCCGAGATGGATGACCATCGCGTCGATCTCGCCGGCACGGTCGCGTACGTCGCGCAGCCACGGGCGGTACAGCGTGTCGCCGGTGATGTAGAGCCGGAACGGCGTGCTCGCGCCGGGGTTGTGCAGCTCGAGCACCGACCCCATCACCGGCGGGAGCAACGCCTGCGCGATGCCCGGGGCGTGCCGGCCGGGGACCGCGGTGACCACGAGCCGGTGCCCGTCCGAGGTCAGCGTGGTCTGCTCCCAGGGCGCGAAACCCGCGGCGTTGCCGAAGCCCCACTTCCCCAGGCGGCGTGCGGCGGCCGGCGTGGTGAGCACCGGCAGGTCGCGATCGAGCTGCTCGCGCGGGACCCGGTCGAAGTGATCGCCGTGCAGGTGGGAGAGCGCGACGGCGTCCAGCCTCGGCAGCTGTGCGGGCTGCATCGACGGCTCGGCCACCCGACGAGAGAACAGCCCCTTGCCCAGGTAGGCGTGCTGACCGCGATGCAGGAAGTCGGGGTCGGTCAGGACCGTGAACGGCCCGAGCCGCAGCAGGGTGGTCGCCGTACCGATGAACTCCCAGGTGCGCTGCGTGGCGGGTGGACACCCAGGGCCGGCGACCGTAGCCGGTGAGTGGTTGCGTCAGACGCTTGTCAGAGACCGAGCTCGCGGCGGACGCGGTCGGTGTCCATCGCGAAGTCCGCGCCGCGCTGGGTGATCTCGATGTCGTTGAGCAGGTCGAGGAGCTCGCCGCGCAGAGCGGGATCACTCGCAGTCTGACGTGGGGTGCGCCCGCCCAGGGCGGGGATCGAGTCCTCGATCCACCGGTCCTCGGTCGCCCGCACGATCGCCGCGAGGTCGGCGGGGGACAGGGCTATGGGCGCGCCGGCCGTGCCAGGACCACGATCGGGCACGTCAGCCATCGTTCTGCTCGACTCATCGACGAGGACGGCATCGGGTGCCGCCGCGACCAGGACCTCCTGGAGGGACCGCATCCTCTCGATCGACATGGTCTGGAGCACGAGGAGGCCAGCGTCGTGGGTCACGGTGCCCCGGATCGGCGCACCGTTGTCGTCTCCGCCGAGATGGAGCGTGTCTTCGTCGCCCGACAGCACGGTTGCGAGGGACGCCCAGGCGGCGTCGAGGTCGTCGACGCGGTAGCGCGCGACGCAGAACAGCAGCTCCTCACCGTCGGTCGTCACCAGCTCGGGCGGCCCGGACGGGGCGAGCAGGGCCGCAAGGTCACGGGGGTCGGCGCCGGAGCGGAGCGCGGCGAGCACGCGAGGCCGCCACATCCGGGGGATGCCCAGGGGGTCGTCCCAGGGCTGCAGCGCGCCGTCGCCGGGATCGAGGAACCGACCGAGGAGCAGGGTGCCCCTCTCGACGCTTCGCGGGAGGGTGCGGTCGCGCAGCTCGACCGTCGCGTTCGTGACCATGTCCCGTGCGCTGACTCCGTTGAGGTGGGTGGAGCCGACCTCCAGCAGGCGGCGCGGCGTGCCCTGCCACGTCCGGGCCAGGGCGGCCTCGTCGGCGGGCAGGAGGTCGCCGTACAGCGTCAGGAACCGCGCGAGGATGTCGCCGTCGAACACCGCGAAGTCCCAGGTGGTGGGGTCGTCCATCGCTCGGGCGATGGCGTCGTCGTCGCGGTCCTCACCCGATAGCAGCTCCGCCCAGCCGAACAGCTCATCGCGGTTGATGCTGCGCTGAGCGAAGCTCTTGATCTTCACCCACAGCCACCGGCCCCGGTCTGCCAGGGGGTGCCGCGCGTCGCGGCCGTGGCAGACCTTGTACTTCTTGCCCGACCCGCAGGGGCAGGGCCGGTTGCGGCCGGTCTCGCCCTCCGGTGCCCTCAGGAAGGGGCCCAAGGCTGCGCGATCGGGGTACGACGCGTCGACGCCGGCCAGCCCGAACAGCCGGTGCGCGGCGGCGGCGTCCCCCTGGATCGCGCGGACCTCGGCCAGGTCGGCCACGGCGTCCTCGAGCGAGGAGTCGGCCGCGACCGCCTGCTCCAGCAATGCGACGTAGACGGGTCCGTCCAGACGGGCCTCCGCCTCGCGCGCCAGCAGGTAGAGCGGACCGGCCGCGGCGGCGCCCTCGGCGCGCCGCAGCAGCTGCTCGAGCAGCGGGGCGCAAGGCGCATGGAGGGCCGCGTCGGTCGCGGCCAGATCGAGGGTGAGCCCGGCCAGGCCGAGAGCGGCCTCGAGGTCCTCCTCGCGCGGCTCGGCTCCGTGCTCGAACGCACGCAGGGCGTCTCGCCACGCGTAGTACGCCACGCGCTGGTCGGCGGCGAGCGGCGGCTCGCCGTACCACCGGGTGCCCGGCACGCCGTACTCGCCGAGATGCTCCTCGAGGCCGCTGTGCGACAGCACCTCGCTCAGCGGCGGACCGGGCCGGGAGAGGACGTCGGGACGCTCCGCCCGGGCCATCATCACGATGTCGTCGCTGGTGACGCCTTCGAGGCCGTGCCGGTTCACGGGGTCGGCCAGCCGGGCGACCGAGCGGGCGATGTCGAGGAGCTCGGGTCGGTCGTCGTCGGTGGTCTCGTCGATCGTCTCCATGCTGACGACGCCGTCGGTGAGCCGGAGGCCGATGAGGTCGCCGGCAGCGCGGCCGGCCAGCCACCCGTCCGGTCCGGTCAGCTTGCAGATCCACCCTGCCGGCATCTGCTCCGGTCCGCCGGCGTGCACAGCCACGAGCGTTCCCCCGCCCTCGAGCGGCAGGCCCTCCTCGGCGATGAGTGAGTACAGCTCGAGGTCGACCCGCGGGTCGAGGATGCTGAGCTCCAGCTCCTGTGCTGTGAGCCGGTGGGTGAGGACGAGCCCGTCGGCGACCGAAGGCAGGTGGAGGAAGCGGTCGTCCTCGAGTGCCCATACCTCGGACCGCCAGATGATCGACCGGTAGAGGGTGCCCTCGTCGGTGAAGACCCCGCTGCCTCCGCACGCCGACCGGAGCTGGGCCAGGGTCATCGGGCCGGTCCGGAGCAGCTCGATCGCGGTCTCGGTGGCCTCGTCGTCCAGGCGCGACCCGCGGGGCTCGAGCCGCTCGAGCTCCTCGAGCGGGTCGTCCGAGGAGGTGTCGTCGTCGCCGGAGGTCGACCAGACGAGGTGCAGAGCCCGTGGCAGCCCCCACCGGCCGAGCGCGGTGAGCCGCCGGCCGGCATCCAGGGCGCCGAGCACCTGCCACAGCGGGACGAGGATCTCCAGCGCCAGGTCGAGGTCGGACTCCTCGGGGAGCTCGTCGATCTCGATCTCGGGCATCGCCTCGAGGTCCTCGACCATCAGCTCGGCGCTGAGCTCCGCACCGACGCCGCGGCGCACCAGGCCGACGATGAGCGCCAGCCAGTCGGCGTACTCGAGGGAGAAGACCGCCGCCTGCAGCTCCGGATCGGTGTCGGGGTCCTCCCACGGCGAGATCGTCGACCCGGCGGCCTGCAGCCACAACGCCCCATCGAGGTCGGGCGGCGCGGCCCACCCGCAGGCGGTCTCGAAGTAGCGGCCCTCCTCGGTGCGTGCCGCGACGGCCGACCGGACCCGCTCGGCCGCAGGCGCGAGCTCGTCCATCGGCGGGTCGCTGGCCAGCACGTCGGGGATCGCCTGCGCCAGGACGTCGGCGGCCCGCCGGTCCGCCGCGGCCCAAGCGCGGAGGTACTCCTCGTCGTCGAGCGCGTCGAGGTCGAGGTCGCGATCGCCAGCCACGAAGCGACCGTAGTGCCCGTGGCCGAGCGTGTCGCGGCCAGGACCTGACGAAGGTCCCGAAGGAGCAGCCGTTCGCCTCAGGCCACCGGGCCGCGACCGAAACTACCGTCCAGTACGGAGGCTGGTCCCGTGCCGCTACAGCGATGTCCACGGGTCCTTGGGTGGAAGGCGAGCACGGTGACGACACTGCTGATGACGGGATTCCCCGGGTTCCTCGGGTCTGCGTTGCTCCCACGGGTGCTGGCCCGGCGCGAGGGGGCGCGAGCGATCTGCCTGGTGCAGCCGCAGCACGCGGACGAGGCGCGCACGCGACTGGCCGAGATCGAGTTCGAGCACCCGCACGTGACCGGTCGCGTCGACTTCGTCGTCGGCGACATCACCGCGCCCGACCTCGGGGTGGCGCCCGCGGACCGGGCTGCGCTCGCCGACGTCACCGAGGTGTGGCACCTGGCGGCCGTCTACGACCTGAGCGTCCCCGAGGAGGTGGCTCGGCGGGTCAACGTTGACGGCACCGCTCGTGTCCTGGACTTCTGCCGCTCCCGGGAGAGGTTCGAGCGGCTGCAGTACGTCAGCACCTGCTACGTCAGCGGCAGTCACGCGGGCTGCTTCACCGAGGACGATCTCGACACCGGCCAGGAGTTCCGCAACCACTACGAGTCCACGAAGTTCGAGGCCGAGGTGCTGGTCCGGCGGGCCATGGGACACGGGCTGCCGGCCACCGTCTACCGCCCTGGCATCGTGGTCGGCGACTCGCGCACCGGCGTGACGCAGAAGTACGACGGCCCCTACTTCCTGGCCGCCTTCCTGCGCCGTCAGCTCAAGCTGGCGCTCGTGCCCGCGGTCGGCGACGCCGACGCGGTGCGGTTCTGCCTGGTGCCGCGCGACTTCGTCATCGACGCGATGGACGTCCTCTCGGTGCTCGACCGCTCGGTCGGCCGGACCTACGCGCTGACCGACCCGCGGCCGCCGACGGTGCGCGAGCTCGTGACGAGGTTCGCCCGGCACCTGGGTCGCAAGGTCGTCTGGGTGCCGCTCCCGCTCGGCGCCACGCGCGCGCTCGTGTCGCTGCCGGGGGTCGAGCGGTTGCTCGGCATCCCGGCGGAGTCGCTGGACTACTTCGCCTCGCCGACGACCTACGACACCGCGCACACGACGGCGGACCTCGAGGGCACCGGCGTCGCGTGCCCGGCGTTCGAGACCTACGCCGACCGGTTGCTCGACTACATGGTCGAGCACCCCGAGATCGACGCCGCGGCGATGGTGTGAGGGCGTGACCGCGATGAGCAGGACCGCCGATCCCCTGATCGTCAACGTCAGCCTCGCCGGCCGCGACCGCGACTACGACGAGACGGTGACCTTCCTGGGCCGCCGGTTCCGGATCCGCCGGATCGGCACCGACGGTGACGTCGCGGCCGCCGAGGAGCTGGTCCGCACCACGGCGCCCGAGGCCGCGGCGATCGCGGTCTCCGGCGTGCGCGAGGCCAAGGCCAGCGGCATGTACGACGGCGACCTGGCCGCGATCGAGCGGGTGACCCGGGCCACGGACGCGGTGCCGGTCACCGACGGGCGCGCCCTGCTCGGCGTCCTGCAGGAGTGGGCCGTCCGGCGGGTGCAGACCGAGATGCCCGGCTACTTCGACAACGCGCGCACGGTCGTTCTCGGCGGTGCCAACCACGAGCCGACGGTCCGCATCCTGCGCGAGTACACCGCCAACCTCGAGTTCGCCGACCCGCTGCTCCGCGTCGACCTGCCGGGGAAGCTCGACGCCAACCCGCTGCTCGCCCTCGCCGCGGACGTCGGCCGGGTCTCGTGGAACCTGCTGCCGGACCTGGTGCAGTCCCCGCTCCAGTCCCAGGTGCTGGCTCCGGGGCAGGCGGTCAGCCACGCCCTGGCCCGCCGTGCCGCTCGTGACTGTGACGTGGTCGTCGCGACGTACGAGGAGCTGACCGGGTTCGGCCTGGAGGACCTGGCCGGCAAGACCCTGATCACCATGTCCATCTCCGAGGAGCGGCTCGCCGAGCTCGGCGACCGCGGGGTGGACATGGTGATCGACGTGACGCCGCAGCCCTTCGCGGTCACCGTCAGCGCGGCCGTGCTCGAGGCGCTGATGCTGGCGACCGTGCACGCATCGGGCCGGCTGACCACCGACGACCTGCTCGAGATGATCGTCGCTGCCGACTTCGAGCCGCGGGTGCTCTATCCCAACGGGTTCAAGCGCAAGAGCCGCTTCGCCTTCGTGATCCACCCGCTCTCCCAGCAGTACTTCAACAAGGTCGAGCCCCTCCGGACGCTGTCCAAGGTGGCTCCCGGTGTCGTCATGGACGCCGTCGAGAAGGCGGTCGCCTACGCCCCGCCGTTCACCTACAGCCACGTCACCGGGATCACCTCGCCGACCGGTGCCGAGGCGGAGGGGTGGCTGATCTCGGTCGGCGGCACTCCCAAGGAGCTGATGGCGCACAGCCCGGAGTTCACCTACGCCCGGCTGCTCACCGCCGCCGAGACCGCGCGCAAGCTGGGAGCCCAGATCATGGGCCTGGGCGCGTTCACCAAGGTCGTCGGCGACGCCGGCGTCACCGTGGCGAAGAAGGCGCCGCTGCCGGTCACCACCGGCAACAGCTACAGCGCCGCGGGGGCCCTCTGGGCCGCCCACGAGGCGCTGCTGCAGCTCGGGCTCGCGCCCGTCGACGACGAGGGCCACCTCAAGGGCAAGGCGATGGTCGTCGGCGCGACCGGTGCGATCGGATCGGTCTGCGCGCGCCTGCTGGCACTCGCCAGCGCCGAGCTGTGGCTGGTCTCGCCGGAGTCCGCCAAGCTGCTTGCGCTCAAGCAGGACATCGAGCGCGAGCACCCGCACGCGGTGGTCCACGTCGCCGCGACGCCGGACGACCACCTGCCGGCGATGGACCTCATCGTCACCGCGACCTCCGGGGCCGGCAAGCGGGTGCTCGACATCATGGCGGTCAAACCGGGCTGCGTGATCACCGACGTCGCTCGCCCGCTGGACCTCTCCGCCGAGGACGTGGCCCGTCGCCCGGACGTCCTCGTGGTCGAGTCGGGCGAGATCGAGCTCCCCGGCGACGTACGGATGAAGAACATCGGGCTGCCGAAGAACGTGGCCTACGCCTGCCTGGCCGAGACGGTCGTGCTCGCCCTCGAGGGGCGCTACGAGACGTTCACGGTCGGGCGCAACATCGAGTGGGCCAAGGTCAAGGAGATCTACAAGCTCGGGCTCAAGCACGGCATGAGGCTCGCGACGATCTCGGGGGTCAACGGCGTCTACTCCGCCGAGGACATCGCCGGGATCCGCGAGCGCGCACTCGCGGCCCGGGCCGCGACCGGTCACGACGTCCCGGCACCCGCCGGTCGGCGAGCACGAGGGTGAGGGTGGTCATGGGCGGACGGCAGCGGCTGAGCGGACAGGACGCGCTCTGGCTCGAGATGGACAAGCCCGGCAACCTGATGGTGGTCGACAGCCTGTTCTGGACCGAGGAGCCGATCGACTGGGACCAGTACCGCACGGTGATGCGGGAGCGCTTCTGGGACCGGTACGACGTCGTGCGCAGCGTCGTCGTCCGCGACGAGGACGGCAGCCTGTGGTGGGAGGAGGCGCCCGACGCCGACCTCGAGGACCGGTTCGAGCACGTCGTCCTGCCCGCCCCCGGTGGGGACGCCGAGCTGCAGGAGCTGATCTCCGAGCAGCGGGTGCTCCCGCTAGATCGCGGCGAGCCGCTGTGGCGGGCGATCCTGGTCGACGGCTTCCGCGGGGGCAGCGCGGTGATCTTCCGCACCCACCACTCGATCGCCGACGGCGTCAGGATGGTCCAGCTCGTGCTGCGCATCTTCGACACCAGCCCCGACGGGACGCCCGCGGCGGACCCGGTGA